>NZ_FNPV01000005.1 GCF_900107405.1 Tindallia californiensis
AGGGCGCATAGCTCAGCTGGGAGAGCACCTGCCTTACAAGCAGGGGGTCACAGGTTCGAGCCCTGTTGCGCCCACCATTTAGGCCCGGTAGTTCAGTTGGTTAGAATGCCAGCCTGTCACGCTGGAGGTCGAGGGTTCGAGTCCCTTCCGGGTCGCCATTCTATTGAAAATAATTATTTGTAACAAATATAAGCGGGTGTGGCGGAATTGGCAGACGCACTAGACTTAGGATCTAGCGGGCGACCGTGGGGGTTCAAGTCCCTCCACCCGCACCATCATTTTAATATATGGAGTTATTTGCGGAAGTGGCTCAGTGGTAGAGCATCGCCTTGCCAAGGCGAGGGTCGCGAGTTCGAATCTCGTCTTCCGCTCCATTTTACGACCCATTAGCTCAGTTGGCAGAGCACCTGACTTTTAATCAGGGTGTCCCGCGTTCGAGTCGCGGATGGGTCACCATTTTATGGCGGCATAGCCAAGGGGTAAGGCAGAGGTCTGCAAAATCTCTATCCCCAGTTCAAATCTGGGTGCCGCCTCCATATGCGCTCATAGCTCAGCTGGATAGAGTGTCTGACTACGAATCAGAAGGTCGGGAGTTCGAATCTCTCTGAGCGCACCAAAAATAAAAAGTTCCAACGTAGATATGCGTTTGGAACTTTTTTGTGTTATGATAGTAAAATCGCAAGTAAATAGATCGCAGCCTTTCTAACTATTAAAAGATCAGAAGGAAGGAGTAGTAGTCATGAAAATTATTACGGATAGTTCCAGTGATTTACCCAAAGACTTGAAGGATAAAAATGAGATCATTGTGATTCCCATGAGCATCGAAGTTGACGGTGCTGAGTACATAGATGGCGTTGACTTGTCACATAATGATTTTTATAAAAAAATGGAAAAAAGTAAATCTTTACCGAAAACCTCACAGCCTTCTACAGGGACCTTCTTGAATGTATATCAACAGTTTATTGAGGCTGACGAAGAAATAATTTCTATTCATATGTCCTCTGAAATTAGCGGAACTTACGAAGGAGCAATGATTGCGGCCAAAGAGATAGGACGTAATATCCACGTCTTCGATAGCAGGTTAGGGACAATGGGGACGGGTTTGGTGACGGTTAAAGCAGCACAATTAGCTCGCAAAGGGTTTAGTTGTAAGAAGATAATTAGTATCTTGGAAGCATATCGTTCTAATGTCAATGTTGTTGGATATTTAGACAGTCTTAAGAATGCTGTTAAAGGTGGCAGGGTTAATCCTTCGAAAAGAATTATTACAGAACTAATGAATATTAAACCAATAACAAAAATAATAAATGGACAAGTGAAAGTAGTGTATTATGCCAGAGGTAAACAAAAAACCTATCAGTATCTTTTGGATATGATAAATGATTCAATTTGTTCATATGAATCGGTGAAGCTTGTAATTGTCCATTGTGATGCCGAAAAAGAAGCCATGCGTTTACAGAGTATGATAACAGAACAAACTGGCATCAAAGACATAACGGTTACTACTATGGGACCTGTAAACAGCACACATGTTGGGATTGGAGGTATTTCTATATGCTATGCACCAGTGTAATCCTTACAAATCGATAACAGATTATTAAAAACTATTTACGGTAAAGTGTTTTTTAAGTAGAATATATTTATTCTAGTAATAAGGGGAGCCGGGATTATGAAAAAAAACAAGTTTATTACTTTTGAAAAAGCTTTATTAACATGCTTTTTTTTGATCTTACTGATGGCTAGTCAAGGAATGAAAGTTTATGCACAACTGGAAGTGGGTGATAAAACAGGTGAAGTTTTATCAACGGATATTATTGCCAGTATCAACAATAAACATATTCCATCTTTTAACTATAATGGGTATACCGCTGTTATTGTTGAAGATTTAAGATCCTATGGTTTTGATGTAAGATGGATTCCAGCGAAAAGGATGTTAAGTATAGAACGTGATTTTCAAAATAATATTGTAGGAAAAGAAGCGTCTACAGATAATAATACAAGCCCCGGTCTTAAGTTATATGATGTTCTATATACGGACATTCAAACCTATATCAATGGCGAAAAAGTTGAATCTTACAATATTGATGGACAGACGGTGATATATTTTAACGCTTTATCAGAGGTTGGAAACATAGAATGGAATCAGGATGCAAGAATGGCTTCACTTTATCTTGAAGATACAGATCAAAAAGTTGCTAAATCAGAGGAAAGCAATGAAGAAATAGCTAAAGCTGAGATAGAACAAATAAATAGTGAAAATTCAACAAGAAGATCTACTAATACGCCTGTTACGCGACAGAAAACAAGAGTAGATCCTGATGCACGCTTTTTGCAAAAGGGTAATTATCATCCATCGATGATCCCTCATAATATTAAAATAGGGCTTTATTTTGGTGAAACAGCCGTATCATCTATTAGTATCGAATCTGATAGTGGTTTTCAAATGGGCATGTTTGCGAATGACAATTTTAAGGATGTATTGACATTAAATGATGCAAAAAATATTACAATTAGTCAAGAGTCATACTATTATGTTGGTTTAGAAACTTCGTTTTCATCATTAAATCAGATGAATGAAGAAATGAAAAGAATGAGAAAGTATACGGATGAAAACTTAGTATACGCTAGAGTGACAGATGGTTGGAACATCTATATGGGTCCTTTTCATAGCAAAACAGAGTCTGCAAATGCCGTGAAAGACTTAGGGCATACAGATGAAACGAAGTGGAAAATAATAGAGCCATCAAACAAGTATATTGCTATTTCAGCTTCAAATCAACCTTTTATCATATATGATAAAAATGAACCTATTTATCTTGCATCAGCAGGTCAAGATTATACGAATTCAATTATAAAAATCGGATCAAAAAAATACAGAGGAGCTGTTACCGCGTTAATAGATAATAATAACAGATTATCTATTATTAACGTATTGCCTATGGAAAAGTATCTTTATGGTGTTGTTCCGAGAGAAGTGCCTCATAGTTGGCCAGAAGAAGCCTTAAAAGCACAAGCTGTTGCTGCTAGAGGATTTGCAGTAGCAAGCTTAAATAAATATGAAAGCTTGGGATTTCACTTGTGCAGTACGGTTAATTCTCAAGTATATGGCGGTTACGAAGCAGAACAACAGCGTACAAATCATGCTGTTGATGCAACAAGAGGCCAGATAATAACCTACAATGGTCACCTAGCAATTCCATACTATCACTCAACTAGTGGTGGACATACTGAAGACAGCGAAAATATTTGGACTAATGCAGTACCTTATGTCAGAGGTGTTTCTGATCAATACTCGTATTCTTCACCACATACTAATTGGGAAAAAACCATATCTGGTGAAGAAGCTCGAGATCTTTTGAAGAATCATAATATCATGATAGGGGAATTAGAACACATGTATGTCGCAGAAATTTCCTCAAATGGAAGAGTGCTTTCGTTTATGGTGGAAGGAAGCCTTGGGCATAGCGAACTGATAAAACAGGAAAGCAGGAATGTATTTGGATTAAGGAGCAGTTGGTTTCAGTTGGAGTATGATACAAAAAACGATATCTATTATTTTGAAGGAAAAGGGTTTGGTCATGGTATAGGAATGAGCCAGTATGGGGCTAAAGGAATGGCAGAAGCAGGTTATCGATATGATGATATATTAAAACATTACTTTACAGGTGTAAGTATTCAATAATATGTATTGACAAATGATATTAAATTTGTTATTATGTTTCTTGTGGTTACTACTTATCACAAGCAACATGCGGGTGTAGTTCAGTGGTAGAACTTCAGCCTTCCAAGCTGATCGCGAGGGTTCGATTCCCTTCACCCGCTCCAAACTGGAGAAGTACTCAAGTAGGCTCAAGAGGACGGTTTGCTAAACCGTTAGGTCGCTTATGCGGCGCGCGGGTTCGAATCCCGCCTTCTCCGCCATATGGCTTATAGCCAATTTCATCCGGGTGTAGCGCAGTTTGGTAGCGCACATGGTTTGGGACCATGGGGCCGGGAGTTCGAATCTCTCCACCCGGACCAGTTTTGCCCAGATAGCTCAGTCGGTAGAGCAGAGGACTGAAAATCCTCGTGTCCGTGGTTCGATTCCGCGTCTGGGCACCACAAAACCAGCTTTTCGCATAATTGTGCGAACAGGTGGTTATTTTTTAAATAAAATAAGGAGCGTCCTCATGGTACTAAAATGGCTGGAAAGACAACACGATATAAATCTAAACTACCAGCAAATAGAAGTGGTCAATCATTTTTCAGGCCCGGCACTTGTCTTAGCAGTTGCTGGAGCAGGTAAAACTACTTGCATATGTACAAGAACGGCTAATCTAGTACTGGAAAAAAAAGTAGATCCAACAAGAATAGGAACGCTTACTTTTTCTAAAGCGTCAGCTATCGATATGAAAAACAGGTTTAGCAAACTATTTGCTCCACTAATACCTGCCGTAAAAAAAGTTCACTTTTCGACGATCCATTCTTTTTGTTATCAAATATTAAAGCATCATTCGATCCAAACACAATGTTCATTTCATCTTATCGAAGGAAGCTCACGACTAAATCATAAAAATATTTTACTCAGGAAGGTTTATCATTATCATTATAATGATTTTATGAGTGAAGATACATTAGAAGAGATAGATCGCCTTATTGGATATGCAAAAAATCATTTAATGACAAAAAAAGAAATTGAGAAATTAGATACGAATATAGAAAAATTTTCATTAATCTATGATACTTATGAAAAATATAAAGCTAAAAATCACTTATTAGATTTCAATGATTTATTGACGAAGACATATATTCTGCTGTTAAAGAATAGAAAGTATCGTGAATTTTTTAGTAGACGTTTCGATTTTTGGCAATTAGATGAGTTTCAAGATGTATCCCCGGTACAATGGGAAATTATCAAACTAGTTTTGAACAATGATAAAAATATTTTATGCGTTGGAGATGATGACCAGACAATTTATAGCTTTCGAGGCTCATCACCATCTATTATGCTTGGTTTTGGTGAGCATTTTAGTAAGTCTAAGAAATATTATATAGAAGAAAATTTTCGTTGTGGATCAGAAATCATTAGAATAAGTAAGGGCTTTATTCAAAACAATCATCATCGGTATCATAAAAATATTTTTACACGAAATGAAAAGCGTGAAGTGCCAGAAATCGTAGTCTATCGCAATGAAAAGGAGCAAGTAGAAAAAACAATTCATTTAATATCGAATCGGCTAAAAGAGAACAAAGATTGTTCAATAGGGATATTGTACAGAAAAAACGTATCCGCTTTGCCAATGATTCATCGTTTACTAGCGTTAGAGATCCCTTTTAGCGTAAGGGATCAAGCGACAAAAGTATTTAGGCATTGGATTGTTAAAGACATATTGGATATCATTGACTATGCTTATAATCCCCACCAAGAAGATTTACTTAAACGAATTTATTACCGAATATGCGGATATATAAAAAAAGAACAGTTAGAGCAAGTGCTTAACACACGATCACCCAATCGGCATATTATTAAATCTATTTTAACAGAATCAGATATTGAAGAGTACCAGGTATTAAAATTGAATAAATTGGCAAGTTCTTTAGAGGAATTGAAAACAAAGAAGGGGAGAAACATCTTAACACATATTCTGCAATCCATTGGATATGAAGAATTTCTGAAACGTAATGGCTCGCTTTCTATCACCTCTTCTGATCATATTATAAGCGTACTATATCAACTAATAGAAAAAATAGAAGAACCGCTGGAGTGGCGCAATTATTTGAATGAAATAGAAGGAGAAATAAGTAAGCTTAAAGCGGCTAAGGATCATCAAAACATAACCCTAAGCACTATTCATTCAGCAAAAGGACTTGAGTATGATTATGTATTTATTATTGATGTAACAGAAAATATTATACCAAGTTTAAAGGCAGAAGCACAAATCAGCGAAAAAAGTATCATTGATCAAATTGAAGAGGAAAGAAGATTATTCTATGTTGCCATGACAAGAGCAAGAAAAAAGGTGACAATGTCAACCTCTTCTAAAATAATCAACAAAGAACAAAAAGAATCGTTTTTTCTTGATGAGATAAAATGTCAGATACCATACGCTAATTCCTTGCTAAAAGCAATTAAAAAGCATTATGATGATAAAGTGACAGAACGAGAGATATCGCTGGATACTGGTTCAGTTGTTTTTCATCATCAGTTTGGAGAAGGGGTTGTCTTACACAAAAAAAATGATTTTGTGGTTGTGAAATTTGGAATAGAAGAAAAAAAGATTTCTATGAAGTATGCTGGAAAAGTGCTAAAAAAAAAGAAGCGTGAAAGATAAAGCAATTTTAAAAGCCCGAATTGCTATTCGCAATTCGGGCTTTTAAGGATAAGGTCAAGCCTGCATAGGCTTATTTTGTTAACATGGATTTGATGAACCATAAGTTTTTGCTGTAACCAGCTACATGATCCTCAAATTCAGCTACTACTTCAAAGTCGCCATTTTCGTCAGCGTCATTTCTAATATCAGTTGCAAGAGCTTTCATTTTTTCTAAGTCTTTTTGAACAATTTCAAGAGCTTCATCTCGGCTAAACTTATCTTTGTCTAACTCGGTTACGGAAGCATGTTTAAGATAATCAGAGATTTTAGCTAACGGGCTAATATCACGCATTTTCATTAATTCAGCAACGGCATCAAACTTTTCAAACATATCATCATACACTGATTCAGTATATTCATGAATTTGAACAAATTGTGGTCCAACCACGTTCCAGTGTACGTTGTGCAGTTTGATGTTCAGAACTGCCAGATTTGATAAATACTCATTCATTTTTGTGTAGTCTTTCATGATGTTCCTCCTTTAGGTAATTGTAATGCTCTTTTGCAACTATTTATATTATACCACAAAGAAAGCAATATAAACATTAATTGATAATAATTATTAAAATTGTTTTCGTCTCAAATTGCTTATCTGTTATAATAGTTATCTAAAGGAAGTACTGGTATTTTTATATGGAAAGGGTGAGTTTTTGGTGGAGTGGTTTGCAATGATCAAAAGAGTCATTATATATATCGTAGGTATGTTTTTGTTGGCAATGGGAGTAGCTTTTTCTATTAAATCTGGACTAGGTGTTTCGCCCGTATCATCCTTTCCATACGCAATGAGCATTGTTTTGGATAAGGACGTGGGATTAATGTCGGCATTAGTGTTTATGTTTTATGTAATGGTTCAAATAGCTCTATTAAGAAAAGAATTTCATCCTAAAAATTTGTTGCAAGTAGGTGTTGCAAGCATGTTTGGTATTTTTGTTTCTTTTTCAAATGCGTTGCTAATAACGGTATACCCTGACACCTATCTATCGAGAATTTACTTGCTTTTAATTAGCTTAGTGTTGATTGCAATCGGCATTATATTTTATCTTACGGCAAACCTTGTTCCGCAGCCACCCGAAGGGATGGTTTTATCAATACAAAAAAAGACAGGAATACCATTTTCTAAAGTGAAAATTATTTTTGACTGTAGCAGCGTCCTTGTTGCAGCATTTTTACTTCTGGTAGCTACAGGGCAAGTACAAGGTTTACGAGAAGGAACATTAATTGCTGCCTTAGGCGTTGGAAAATTAATAGGAATTCTGTCAAAATGGCTTAGGCCTGTATTGATTTCGTTTATAGAAAAAGCGTATTGATTCAAAAATTCTTTTGCAAGATAGTATTATCGTTTTAATGAAAGGGTATATAATATTTCAATATCATGCGGAAGGATGAAGAGAATGATTATTGAGTTAACAGACTCACTAGTACAGAGTATGAAAAAAAGAAAGAAAAAGACAATTACTGTTGAGGAGAAAACCAGAAAATATTGTTGAGCAGCGCCTTATATCCCTTTGGTAAAAGGTGAAAAACCAAAACGAGAAGAGGAATATCAGAAACTGATCATTAAAGATGTAGAAGTATATGTCCATAAACAATTGAAGTATAGTAGCAAAGTACTTAAAATAGAAATTAAAAAGTTTTTTGGTTTTCATATTATTTATGCCTATGATCCTGAAACTATTTGCCTCTGTGGTGGGTATTATAAAGAAGAGCATAAAAAAACTAAGGATATGACGGAGGGTTAAGATGGTTAAAGTAAAGTGGATTGCTATTTCTGTAATTATATTTCTGAGCACTAACATAACAGTAGTTGCAATGTTTGATGACACGCAAGATCATTGGGGAGAAGAATATATATTTTGGGCAACCTTTGATTATTCAATTTTTACAGGATATCCTGACGGAACATTTCGGCCGGATAACCAGATTACCCGAGCTGAGTTTATTTCTATTTTGAATAAGTTATTGCTATTAGCTAATGAACCGTACCCACAAATTACATCAGCTTCAATAAGGTATATAGATTTTGACTCTGAGCACTGGGCATATTCTCATGTTCTATCTTTTTATCAGAGAGCGAAAGGGGCGAGTCATAATGAAATTGATTTAAAACAAGTTTTTTCTGGACCTAGGCTAAAGCCAAATAAGGAAATTACTCGTTATGAAGCAGCTTTGATAAGTGCCAGCATCACAACACCAAGCTTAAATAAGGAGATGCAGACACCTACAAAATTATGGGATATAGATCTTCAAAATCCTAAAAATAAACAGATACAAAACTTAGTTACTAGGGATATCATTACAGGATTTCCCGATGGTTCTTTTAGACCTGAAAAGCCTATAACCCGTGCTGAGGCAGCTTCTTTAGCCAAAAAGATATTTGAAGATTTAAGCTATGTTAAAGAAGATTATTTGGTACCTCTTCCAATGATAGAAAATCAGAGGCCTAACTATCCAATCTTTACTATGGTGGCGGAAATCTATGATTTGAACAATACAAAAGGACACAGGCGCTTTGTTGATGCTGTTACTTCATTGGAATACATTGATATAATAGGATTTATACCTTACGAAGAACGTAATTTATATGATACAGATCCAATAAAAACCTTATGGGAACTGGTTGACTCCGGTTATTCAAATAAAATAGGCACTCACTATTATTTAATAAGAAAGGATGAGTCCTTAACCTTACAACAGAAAAAAAAATTGACTAATGAAGCAATCCAGCAATATCTTTCATTATCTGAAAGATATATTGATGGAATTATTGATTTTATGGAAATTAGCAAAACCTATGCCGATACCGGTCTTTTTGAAATGGCAGCCCAAAAACTTCAAGAATCTACATTACAAAAGAAAGAAAACTTAAGAATGGCAGATCTTCTTAGTGAACACTACATTGATAAAAACAACCTGGAGAAAGCTTTTAATATATACTGGAGTCTCCTCGAAGAAACCAACGATTTTGATATTTTGATAAAGACAGTTCAAAATATTGCCTATATCTCGAACAAATCTAATAATATTAATGAATCGATAAAAATACTCGAAAAAACAAACGATGCATTACAATTGAAAACATTAACAGAAAATGAAAAAGAAGAACTTGTTTATTTAATAGATGCGATTCATAAGCAGCTACTGCTCCAGTAGCTGCTTTACATTTATACATTTTTTCGTTATGATATAACCTGTAAGTTAAAGATAGAATGATAGTAAAAAGGAGTTAATTGATGCAAATTTACTTAGATCATGCGGCCACTTCGCCGATAACATCAGATGTATTGGAAGAAATGAATAAAGCTTACATGAGTCTATATGCGAATCCCTCTTCTGCCCATTCTTTTGGCAGTAGAGTTGAAAAGCGTTGTAAAGAAGCGAAGAAAAAAATATCGAAATACCTTTCGGGCAATATGGATCAAATGATCATTACTTCTGGTGGGACGGAGTCAAACAATCATGCTATTTTTAGTCAAGGGATAAAAGCATTTCAAAAACCAGACAGTTTTCTAACTTCATCCATAGAACACAAGTCAGTTCTGGAACCAATGAAATTTTGGTCACTATCAAAAGAACTGAGCGTACTAAATGTAGAAAAATCTGGACAGTATTCTTTGGATCATTTGGAAAATCTATTAAAAAAAGGAAAAAATCATGTTGCTTTTATTTCTTTAATGCATGTAAATAACGAAACAGGGATTATTCAGCCAATTGAAGAAGCTGTAAAATTAATTCAAGAGTATGCTCCTGATGCCTTCATACATGTAGACGGAGTGCAAGCATTTGGGAAAATATCAATTAAAAATATTCTTTCATGGGTAGACGCTTATAGCATAAGTGCTCATAAAATTAAAGGTCCAAGAGGAATAGGGGCGCTTTGGGTTAAAAAACCCGATAAACTACTGCCGTTGATACGAGGAGGCGGACAGGAAAATAACAACCGTTCTGGGACGACAAACACTCCGGCATTACTAGGTTTTGAAAAAGCGGTATCGAATTGTCATCAAAATATGGAAAAGAATAATCGTAAAAAACATGAGATCAGAGAAAAGATCATAAAAGAACTTAGCAAGAAAGTAGATGATTTTCATATCATTGAATCAGCAACCAGTCAGGTGCCATCTATTATCATGATAGCCTTTAAGAAGATGAAAGGAGAAGTTTTGATACATTCGTTGGAGGCGGATGGAATATTTCTTTCAGCAGGATCGGCATGCAATTCAAGTAATAGTAAAATAAGTCATGTGATAAAAGCAATGAATGTACCATCGGAATGGGAAGATGGGATTATTCGAGTAAGTTTTGATGAAATGCTTGAAGATCAAGAAATAGTCTATTTTACGGATAAAATAGCAAAACACTGTAAACAGATTAGAAGATGGGTAAAGAGGTGAATTAATGGTTCGAAAAGAAATTATTATCCGTAGTGGAGAAACGGTATTAAAAGGAAAGAATCGGAAGTTTTTTGAAGATAAACTTTTGAGTGATTTGCACAGGGTCTTAAAACCAATGGGTATACTCAAAATGTTTAAAAAACATAATCGTGTATATATTCCGGTGAATCATGACAATCACCAAAAAATGATTGAAAGGTTAAAACATGTTTTTGGAGTTGATCTAATATCGATTGCTTCAGTGGTTGAAAAAGATATTGAAGTAATTAAGTCTGCCGCATTACAGGAAATGAAAGAGGTAAAAGCCCTAAAGAAAATAAAGACTTTTAAGGTGGAATCAAAGAGAACGGATAAAAACTATCCCATAGGGTCTTTGGAGTTAAGTCGCTTAGTTGGAGGTTTTCTACTTCATTCATTTGATGATTTAGAAGTTGATGTTCATCATCCTGATGTAACGATTTATGTAGAAGTTAAAGAAGAAGCATATATTTTTACGGATAGAGAAAAAGGGATTGGTGGATTACCGAAAGGGAGTAACGGACAAGCAATGCTATTGCTTTCTGGTGGTATTGATAGTCCGGTTGCTGGATGGATGGTTGCGAAAAGAGGAGTTTTATTAAAAGCGGTTCATTTTCATAGTTACCCATATACTAGCGAGAGGGCTTATGATAAAGTAGTTGAACTAGCGGAACGAATGTCAGCCTATTGTGGATCAATTCAATTATTTTCTGTAAATTTATTACCTTTTCAACAAGCTATTGCAGACACCTGTCCAGAATCAGAGGGAACTATTTTGGTTCGGAGAATGATGACCAGGATTGCAGAAAAGCTTGCTGATGAAAATAAATGTGATGCGTTAATAACAGGGGAATCTCTTGGTCAAGTGGCAAGCCAGACGATTCAAAGTATAAGGGTTACGACAGAAGTTGCAACGTTACCAATATTAAGACCTCTGATAGCTATGGATAAACAGGATATTATTGAGGTAGCAAAGATGATTAAAACATATAAAACATCCATATTACCTTACGAAGATTGCTGTACCGTATTTCTTCCTCAAAAACCTGTTACAAAACCACGTGTTGATAAAATAAAGAAATCGGAAGAGATGCTTGATATTGAAAAGTTGACAGAAGAATTATATAATTCAATGGAAATGCAATGGATAAAAAGCGAAAGTAAGGAGGATTTACTATGGGAGACTTAACACACTTCAACAAAAGTGGTAGAGCTAATATGGTAGAGGTAGGGCATAAGCTCAATACGCAAAGAGAAGCAGTAACATCAGCAAGTATTTTCATGAAGCCAGAAACTCTCCGTAGAATAATGGATCAAAAAATAAAAAAAGGAGATGTACTCGCTGTTGCTCAAGTTTCTGGTATTATGGCAGCGAAGAACACAAGCAATCTGATCCCGATGTGTCATAATATCTTTCTTACTGGAGCCGATGTTGAGTTTGAAACTGACGAAGAAAGTAGCCGAATTGATATAAAAGCGACTGTTAGAACGACTGGAAAAACAGGAGTGGAAATGGAAGCATTAACCGCTGTTTCTGTGGCAGCGTTAACGATTTATGATATGTGTAAATCCATAGACAGAGAAATGGAAATAACGGATATAAAATTATTGAAAAAGTCTGGTGGAAAGTCAGGAGATTACGTGCGAGAAGGATACGAAAAGCTATTAGAAGAATGAAAAGACGAATAAAAAGCACCTGCCTAATGAAAGAATGCAGGTGCTTTTTTTAGATTTAAAACTATTGCTGATGTGAATTACCACATTCGATAGCCGTTCCTTTTAAGATTTCAATTCCATGTACCAAGGCTGGTTGGATAATTTCCAGTGCCTCTAAAGCTCCTCTGGGGCTTCCTGGAAGGTTAATAATGATTGTTTCTTTTCTTATGCCAGAAACAGCTCTTGATAGGATCGCACGAGGATTTTTATCAAAGCTTTTTAAACGAATTAGTTCTGTGAAACCGGGAATATGGCGCTGGATTATGGCTAAAGTAGCTTCAGGTGTAATATCACGTTTGGAAAAACCAGTGCCACCAGTAGTTAGAACCAGATCAAGCTTTTCATTATCGCACATCTGTATCATTTCACTTATGAGAGCTTCTTTATCATCTGGAACAATGTGGTACTGTTTCACGATACCACCCATGTTGTTGATGAAGTTTTTAATAGCAGGACCACTCTCGTCTTTTCGTTCTCCCATTGAACCTTTATCACTTGCTGTGATAATTCCTACAGTAAACATAAATATTCCTCCTAAAATTCTACAGTAGCTGAATAAGCAACAGAACCGTTAACTTCAATTTCAAATTTTTGTGTTCCGGCGCCAGTAACTCTAAACTCAGCTGTTTCTCCATGCTGTTCAATATTATGGCTTTTTCTTTCAAGCAAAGTGCGTTGTTCACCATCAACTCGATATAAGGCCAGTTCTGCCGTTCCTTCGATGTTTAGTGGTTGAGTTCTTAAGGTTCGACTGGAAACAGTTGATGGACGATCATCGTCAACAGCTCCATCGTCTGATGAATGGTCATTGTCATTAAAGGAATTGTCTGGATCATATTCGTATCCGGGATCGTAATCAATCCCTTCCGGACTGTCTTCATAAGGATCATAAGTATCTCTTGGAAGTTCGTACTCCCAGTCTCTTGGAACAATTCCATTATGTTCCTCTGGATAATAAGGAGTCTCACGCTGTGTAAATATTCTAGTCTCTATTTCATGAGAAGGCGTATCTTCAGTTGCTAGTTTTCCTGTGGGAGCATGGATATCCGCCTGTACATGCACCTCGCAATAAGAAGTTGGTTCAGTACCTCTGATGAAAATTTCAGATCGTACAGTACTTCCGCGAGGATCAAGCGTGCAGTACTCAGTTGGCAGTTTACCAGACTTTGAACAAACGCTGACTCTGATAATATTATCGGGGGTTTCAAATCCCTTTGGTTCATGACCTTCGTGGACGCGAAACATAATTTTTTGCCATAATTCAGCGGCCATTCTACTACCTTGCTGAAGTTTTTCTGGCAAATCATGACCAATCCAGACGCTAGCCGTATAATAAGGAGTGTAACCGACGAACCAAGCATCTTTCTGGTCGTTAGTTGTACCTGTTTTACCTGCAACAGGAATGCGGCTGTTACCTTGATCTATTCTGGCTCTTGAACCGGTTCCAGAAGTAACAGCATCTCGCAAGAGATCTGTCATGACAAAGGCTACTGGATCGCTAACCACACGATCTCTTTCTGGTTGGTTTTCCAAGATAAGATTGCCTCGACGATCGTACACTTCTGTGAAGGTGATAGGTTTTGTGTAAACGCCTTTGTTAGCAAGCGTGGCAAAAGCTCCAGTCATTTCCATTGGAGAAACACCACGAGTCATTCCACCTAGTACCATTGAGTAATTCTCATCTGTTGAGGTTCTTCCATTTCGTATAACTGGATTGTCACTACCAACAAGAGAAGTGATGCCCATTCTTTCCATATAATCAAACATTACCGCATATTGTGGTCGGCTGTCATACTCACCCAACTTTTCAGCAAATCGAACAGCGCCGACGTTACTGGAGATTCGAAGTGATTCTCTCATGGTCATCAAGCCGTAAAAGCTATTATAATGGTTCCGTGGCCATGAAGTGTTGGGTGCTTGTGGATTTAAGTAAGAAGGCACATCATCAATAACGGTTGCAGCGGTCATTCCTAGATCAACTGCTGGAGTGAAAGCGGCTAACGGCTTGATAGCAGAGCCTGGTTGTCTGGTTGAAAGAGCTCTATTATAAATTCGATGACCACTAGTCATTCTTCCGCCAATTAAGGCTTTTATTTGGCCACTTTCCTGATCCATAATGACCATGGACGACTGAGGTTGCACATTTCCTTGTTCATCTAATAAAAAGTTACCATCAGAATCTCTTAATGTTCCGGGAAAATTTTCAACTTTATTAAATTCTTCCTCCATAATTTGTTGCATTCGCATGTCCAAAGTACTATGGATGCTAAGTCCTCCGGATTGAAGCATATGAGTTGCTTCTTGATTTGAATAACCAGCATTTTCGAGGGCTCTTAACACATCACGTTGTACAAGTTCTCCAAAAAAAGATGATACTTCACTGCCGCTTAATCTATTAGGTTTAATGCTGGCAGCAATATCCTGATTTAATGCTTCTTCATACTCGCTATCGGTAATATAACCGAGACGATGCATATTATTTAAGACTAGCCTCATGCGTGGAAGTGTCTCTGGATTAAAGACAGTGCTATATTCGTCATCGTCATCGTAATAAACAATATGATCTTCCCGCACTTGATCTTTCCTAATGATGGATACAGGTGAATACCGCCTTGGATTTCTTGGAATTCCAGCAATTAAAGCGGCTTCAGCATTGGTAAGCTCACTAACATCTTTAGAAAAGTAGAGTTGTGAAGCAGCCTGAACACCATTGGCTTGAACACTGTAAGAGCCACTAAAAGCAACACTACCTAAGTTGATCGTATTAACATAAGCTTCTAATATTTGCTTTTTGCTTAATTGACGGTCCAACTGCACTCCATAATAAGCATCTTTAATTTTGCGTGTATAGGTCTGCTCAGGTGATAAGTAAATAATTTTAGCCAATTGCTGGTTGATAGTACTAGCACCCTGTCGGGAACCAGTGCGAAGATTAGTCCAAAAAGCGCCGAATATCCGTTTAACATCAATACCATTATGATCCCAAAAACGTTCATCTTCAATGGCGATAATGGCATTGATTAAGTGTTCGGGTATTTGGTCGAAATCAAGTATTTCTCGATGACCTTCCGTTTGTACTTTTTCGATAAGATTTCCTTCTCTATCATAGATAAAAGAGCTTTCGTCTAGAAACGTATAAATATTACTAGCGTCTACTGGTTCCATCTCTCTTATTATTCCAGTAACAACACCAATGGCAGTACCAGCTACTAAAAAAAATAATAAAACCAGCGCAATCATTGATCCCCAAAACAATTTTGGCCAGAATGATTTCTTTTTTGATTTCTTTTTTGAACTTGATGCTCTCGCCGTCCTGTTTTCTTGGTAAGAGCTTCTTTTTATTGACATATTAGTCCCTCCATAACATTCACAATTCTTAACTTAGCGATAAGATTATATCATAAGTGAAAAAAATACAAAACTAAAGGATTGCTATTCAATTATGATATAATTTAAGACAGCTCATTATATCATGATGAAAAGATTTATAAAAGATAGTTGACAGATGATGGAGAATGAGACAATTGATGACGCACTCTAAAGTTTACGACTTACTCTAATGAAGGAGGCAACATGAAATTGAACACCGGTAATAACGATTTACAAAAAGAAGGCATTATGTTTGGTGTTTATCGGCATAGTAAAGAGCAATATAAAATATTTGATGAAATGAACGAATTGAAATCATTAGCGGAAACTTGTGGCTATCGTATTACTCAAAAATTCATTCAAAAGAGAACCACACCTCACCCACAATATTACTTTGGGAAAGGTAAGCTGGAAGGAATGATGGCACAAATAGATAACAAAACTTCTCGGGTTATCATTTGTAATGACTCTATTAGTGCTGTACAAAAACAAAGGATTGAGGAGTTGACAGGTTTTCCGGTGCTTGATCGATTTCATATCATTTTAAGTATTTTTTCTCAGAGAGCGTTTAGCTTAGAAGGAAAACTCCAACTTAAATTAGCTGAATTACAATATCAAATGCCAAGATTACAAGGTAAGGGCATTGAAATGTCGAGACAAAGAGGCGGGATTGGAACAAGAGGCCCGGGGGAAATGAAGCTGGAACAGGACCGTAGACATATCAAACAAGAAATGGGAAGAATCAAAAGAAAGCTATTAAAAATTAAAGAACAAAATAATATCAGACGCAAACAAAGAAAAACTAGCGCAATGCCTTTAGTAGCGGTGGTGGGATATACGAATGCCGGTAAGTCATCGTTAGTAAACGCATTTATCGATATAAGTATAAGTGGTCAAAATCAAAAAAAAGTTTTATTTGCTGACCAGGTATTCAGCAGTTTGGAAATTAACTTTCGAAAAATAACGCTTCCTGATAAGTTTGAATTTCTTGTGCTAGATACGGTTGGATTTATAAAAAAACTTCCGCATGAACTGGTTGAATCATTTAATACAACACTTCATGAAATAAGCTATGCAGATCTTATTCTGAACGTGATAGATAGTTCCTCGGCGAACAAAGAAATGCATGAAGAAACAACACTTCAGATTTTATCGGATATTAAATGCAACCATATACCTGTTTTAACCGTAATGAATAAAAGAGATCTACTACCAACAAATCCAATTTATCTGACTAACAAAGAATCTGTACAATGGATTTCAACAAAAAATAATCAAGATGTAAACAGGTTAATTGGACAAATAAAAGAAACCTTAGTGCAGGATTCTCGAGTGAAAACATTTCAAATCCCTTATCATCAAATAGAGTTACTGGAATATGCACGTAAAATTGGAAATGTTACAGAAATAGAATATTCAGAAAACAGTATTGTTTTTAGAGGTGTTTTTGATGAGAAAGCAAAGAAGTTAAATAAATGGCTCGTTGAAGAGATCTAAATACCATTTTGAAACTTCGTGTCATCAAATAAATATTAACTTTTTGTAAAATTCTTGTAAAATATTTTTATATAGGTTATGATTAAAGTAAGAAAATAAGTAAAAAAAGGAGGAATTACCATGATTGTCAGAAACTGCGCAGGCGGTGTGGTTTTTTATGCAAATCAGGTGTTTATCCTGCAAAATGAGAAACGCGAATGGGTACTACCAAAAGGAAAAATTCGTAATGACGAGCTGGCTTCTGATACAGCACATCACCGAGTCGAATTTGAGGCAGGGGTGAATGCTGAGATTTTATCAACGGCGGGTGAGACGTGTTACGAATTTTTTTCTGTTTCTCGCAAAGAACCTGTATGCAACCAAATTGTCTGGTATATTATGAAAGCTCACAGCAAAGAACATGAGGTGAATGAGAGTGAAGGCTTTAAGGATGGTGGGTTTTTCCCAATCGAAGAAGCCTTGGAGAAAATAACTTACAGTCAGGATCGATCCTTGGTAAGCCTTTCGTATAAGAAATATAAAGAATTAATGAAAGAAAAAGTTGCCATATAAAAGTAGAAGGCAGAATAGCTATAAAATACAAAAGACAGAATCAAAGTTGTGCATCGGCTTTGGTTCTGTTCTTTTTGAGGATACAGCAAGATAAATAGGATTCTTAGTGGTGGTACTCATTGGATAAAAAAGACTGAGAGGGAATAGATATGTCAGATATAACCAGTAAAAAATCGATAGTAAGTATGAAAGAAAGCTATAAAACGATTAAAAACGAAAAGTGGCATCGTGTGTTTATCGAAAAATCCGAGTTTATTGCATATGTCGCTAGCGTTGAAAATACTTCACAAACAGCTTCTGTAATTGAATACGTAAAAAACAAATGTCCGAATGCTACCCACTATGTATATGCCTATTCCCTTGGAATTGAAAAGGATATCCAAAAATATGATGATGATGGAGAACCTTCAGGAACAGCTGGTATGCCAATTCTAGAAATAATACGCAATCGTGAATTGAAAAATCTTATAGCCGTAGTGGTTCGGTACTTTGGTGGTAAGAAATTAGGAACTGGCGGACTTAAAAGAGCTTATTCCAGAACAGCGTTAAGCGCCATTGAAGAAGCAGTAGAAATAGAAAAAAAGCTGTATCAATGGATACAGATAACAGTAGATTATTCCTTTTGGGGTAAAATAGAGTACTTTTTACAGAAAAGACAAATATTGATAGAGCCGATAAGTTTCACAGATAGAGTATCTTTTAAAATACCATTGCCAGTCAGACAGGTAAAAATGTACATGGATAAAATGATAGAAATAACAGGAGATATAATAGAATTCAATCAGCTTGACATAGAATATTTGGAAAATAGAGATCCACCAAACGAGTGAAATCGATAGCCATTGGGTATAAGACAGATGTGGAATGATACTGTAATAACATTCGTGGAGTGAAAGGAGTTGGTAGATGATGGAGGCAATGGAAGAAATCAAAAGTGAAATGATGAAAAAAAAGACATGGGCAGTAGTTGGTGCAACACCAAACGTGGATAAATTTGGATATAAGATATATAAGACATTACAAGAGCATCAGTACAAAGTTTATGGGGTGAATCCTAATTATAAAGAGCTAGAAGGAGAGGAACTCTGCTCAGATTTGCTTAGTTTGCCGGAAGAACCGGACTGTATAAGTGTAGTTGTGCCACCTAATGTAACGCTGTCTTTATTAGATGAAATTAATCAAACAGGTATTGAATATGTTTGGTTTCAACCCGGCACTTATGATGCAAAAGTTCTTGAAACAGCAAAAAAATTAGACTTGAAAATCGTGTATAACAACTGTGTATTGGTGACGTTAGGGAATCAATAGTAGTATTGAATAACCATAAAAATCCTTGATTGTTGTAAAAAGTAGAAAGTCGCTTTTACAATGATAAAGGATTTTTATTATTTTTAAGGAATAGTGTGATATAATGATTAGAAATATATGTACACAATTAGGGGTTGATCTA
The DNA here is from genome assembly GCF_900107405.1 of Tindallia californiensis. NCBI lineage: Bacteria > Bacillati > Bacillota > Clostridia > Peptostreptococcales > Tindalliaceae > Tindallia > Tindallia californiensis. The sequence continues at coordinate 19,344 of NZ_FNPV01000005.1, forward strand.
CTTTTGGATAACATGATGGAATTGTTAACAACTAGAAAAATCGAATGGCTTCAGAAAAAAATGCAAGAATCTGGCACATCAGGATTCATTGTTGGGCTATCAGGAGGAGTTGATTCGGCAGTGGTAGCTAACCTGATTAAACAGGCATCTCCTGATAATTCGATGGCTTTAATTCTTCCGATTTCTAATAGTGAATCGGATGTTGAAGATGCATTGGCTGTTGCAGAAAAAATAGATCTATACTGTGAAGTGATAGATTTGAGTGATGTGCATGAAAAACTGATGCAAAAGGTAGTCGGCTTAGAAAAAATAAAAGAAAAGCTTAGCAAGGAAGCATTAAAAACTTCAAATGCAAATCTTCGAGCAAGACTTAGGATGAGCACTTTATATGCTGTGGCGAATGCACTCAATTATATGGTGGTAGGAACGGACAATGCACCTGAACTATATACAGGGTATTTCACTAAATATGGGGATGGTGGTGTGGATATATTACCTATTGCTGACTTGCTTAAACGAGAGGTCTATCACTTAGCAAAGCATCTTGGGATTTCGAATTCAATAATTTGTAAAGCTCCCTCAGCTGGGTTATGGGAAGGGCAAACCGACGAAGAAGAAATGGGAATTACATATGAAAAAATTGATGCCTACTTGAGTGGTGAAACGATTCACCCTAATGAGCGGGAAATTATTGAAACACTTCACAAAAAAACACAACATAAAAGAGAGATGCCACCTCAGCATAAAGGTACAACAGATATCTAAAACGAATAATTGAATCAATCATTGTGCTATGCTAAAATGTAAGCTGGTAACAGCTGAATATTCTAACAACGATGCGAGATTGGAGATATAGATTGTTATGGGAAGAATAGGAAACATTAAAGAAAGAAAAAACAAACAGGATTCAAAGAAAGCGTCTGTTTATACTAAGTTGAATCGGTTAATAACTGTTGCTATTCGAGAAGGAGGTGAAGATCCGGAATACAATGCATCATTAAAAACAGCATTAGATAAAGCAAGAGCTTCTAATATGCCAAATGATAATATTCAAAGGGCTATCAAAAAAGCTAGCGGAGAAATCGGAAATCAGACCTTTGAAAAGATAATGTATGAAGGCTATGGTCCTTCGGGGGTAGCTGTTATATTGGAGGTTCTAACAGAAAACCGCAATAGGACCGTTGGAGAAATAAGGTATATATTTGATAAGAATGGCGGAAATCTTGGAACTAGCGGCTGTGTTTCTTACTTGTTTGAACGAATTGGTCAAATTCTTATTGAAAAAAGCGAGTTGATTGAAGAAGAGATGCTTCTGGCAGACTCCTTAGAAGTAGGCGCTGATGATCTTGAGGCTGATGAAGAGGTTTATGAGGTAAAGGTTACTCCTTCGATGTTTTTGGAGGTTAAGGATGCACTACTAAAAAAAGGTTACTCAATACTAGACTCAGACATTATATACAAACCGACTAACTTAATCCACTTATCAGAAACAGATAGTATTAGAATGGAAAAATTGATTGATATGCTAGAAGATAACCATGATGTTCAAGAGATTCATCACAATTGGAGTAAACAATAAAGTGTTAAAAAGGAGGATGAAGGTTGAGTAGATATAAAAAGAAATGTATACTGTCATTGATAACCTTATCACTAATAACATCATGTTTGCCGGCATATGCACAGGCAGGCTCGGGAACTGTAGTAGGTGACAATAGTACCGTAAGAAGCGAAGCAAATTTAAATGCGTCTGTGGTACAAACGATACCAATTGGAACAAAAGTAACCATTAATGGTTCAGATAATGATTTTTTACAAGTAGAGGTGAGCGGTAAAAATCTTTCAGGATGGATTCACCAAGATTTAGTGTCGCTAAAAGATTCAGCAAAAAAACAGGATGTTTACAAAGGCGTTGTAACAGCTTCGACGTTAAATATTCGGTCTGGACCTTCAACAGATAGCAACTTGCAGGGTCAGCTGAGGATAGGAAATGAACTTCAGGTGATCGGAGAGTCTGGCGATTGGCTTCAGATTGTTGATGAAAGAAGTAACAAAGGGTGGGTGCATGGTGACTATATTAACAAAATACCGAATTTACCATCAGCCTATGCTAATACTGAACAGATAAGTATTTACACAGAACGAAAAGATTCAAGTGGCATATTGAAGCATCTACAAAAACATGACATCGTTTACATAAAAGACTATAAGGATGGCTGGTACTTAGTGATAACAGAGTCTGAAGTTGAAGGGTGGATTAAAAGAAATAGCGTGACGCTTATTATTAATGGAAATGCTCCGGCAAGCCGGGGGGGCTCAAGGGGGAACATTACTGGTATTGTTTCTACAACAGAAAAATACTTAGGGACTCCATATCGCTACGCTGCAACCGGTCCCAATCAATTTGACTGTTCTGGTTTTGTTTATTATATTTTACATGAGTATTATGGAGATATGCTAAGGCAGAATAACATTAACCTTCCGAGATCATCAAGATATATGGCAACCGTTGGAACAGCCGTTGGACGAAATCAGCTAGAAGTAGGTGACTTAGTATTTTTTAATAATGGATCAAGTAGTAGCATAAATCATGTAGGTATCTATATTGGTGGAAACAACTTTATACATGCTTCATCTGGATCTAATATGAGTGTTATTGTGTCATCGTTAAATGCTGATAACTATCGAAGACGATATTCGACGGCAAGACGACTGTTTTAGTTAAGTTACTACCGAGTGACTAGGAGGTGCCAAATGAAATTAAGTGAGATTCAAAGACTGTTAGATGCGGAAGTTTTATCTGGACATGAGTTTCTGGATCGCGAAGTTACAAATGCTTTTGCAGCTGATTTAATGAGTGATGTGCTTGCTTTTGTAGATGACAAAACATTATTATTGACAGGCCTCACAAACCCTCATACCATAAGAACAGCGGAAATGATGGATATTCATTCAATTGTTTTTGTTCGAGGAAAAAAACCTGATGAAGAAACATTGAAAATGGCAGAAGAGAATCAGGTAGTGACAATGACCACGAAAAATATTATGTTTGTAGCATCAGGTGTTTTGTATCAGGAAGGGCTAAGAGGCGCTAAAATAATTCATAAATAGTAATGACTACCTAGCTCAAAATCATGGGGTGATAGATATTCAAAAAAAATATTCTATTGAGAGAAGAGATTTTCAATCAGCCGGTCAAGTATCTAGTAGTATTAAAAAAATAATGAAGCAAGTAGGTGTAAACCCTGAAGTTATCCGGCGTGTGTCGGTAGCTTCTTATGAAACGGAAATGAACATCATCATTCATTCTAATGGTGGGACGATGGAATTTGTTATTGAATCAGACTATATTATGCTTGTTGCACTTGATAAGGGTCCTGGAATTGATAACCTAGAGCTAGCAATGACGGAAGGATACTCTACAGCAACAAAAGATGTTAGGGAGCTTGGTTTTGGAGCTGGAATGGGTTTGCCAAACATTAAGAGATGTGCCGATCAATTTGAGATTGAATCGGAATTTGGCAAATGGACTAAGATTAGCATTAGATTTGAACATTAAGCGCGTACAAGCAAGATGAAGTAGCTGAATCCGGTTTATAGGATCTGTGACTTAATGGGAATAACCATTCTAGTCTTAATGGAGGATAGAAGATAATGACGATTAAAGAACTTCGCCAGCATTTGAATCTTGAAGTAGTTGTTCTTCCTGAAAATACGGAAGATCGAGTGATTAAAGATGTCTACATTGGAGACATGCTGAGTTGGGTCATTGGCAATGCAGAACATGATAGTTTATGGATAACCATACAGACCAATATAAATATTATTGCCGTTGCTGTCATGGTTGGGATCAATTGCATCATAGTTGCTGAAAATGCAACTATTGATGCTGATACCGTTAACCGGGCAGAAGAGGAGGGAATACCAATTTTTCGTACACCTCTTACGGCGTACCATATTGCTAAGAGGATAGATTTGGGGAGTTAATAATGGATACTTATGCTATTGATTTACACATCCACACAGCATTATCGCCTTGTGGTAGCGAAGAAATGACACCCAATAATATTATTAACATGTCACGATTGAAGGCATTAGATATCATTGCTATTACAGATCATAATGCAATTGCAAATGTAAAGCCCTGCATGGAAGTGGCATTGCAAAGTGACCTTACCGTTATTCCAGGTATAGAAATAACGACGGAAGAAGAGGTTCATTTACTAGCTTATTTTTCTACATATGATGAATTAGAAGCTTTTTTTTGTGAATTGAAAAAATACCAAGCAAATCTGAAAAACCGACCAGAAATATTTGGAAATCAGATGATTTTCAACTCGAAAGATGTTATGATAAGTGAGGAAAAAAACTTGTTAATGAATGCGATTCAGATTTCTTTTGATAGTGCTGTAGCATTAATTAATCGTTTTAATGGAGCTGCCGTACCAGCTCATATTAATCGAAATAGCTTTAGTGTGACTTCGTCGTTAGGTTTTTTGCCACAAAGTCTACCTATCTATTGCATTGAATTATATGAGAGGAATCATATCGAAAATTTTTTGCTTAGCAATCCAAAGTACAGGGAATACAAACATATCATTAGTTCAGATGCTCATCGCCTAACCGAAATTTTGGAAAGGATTTTTTTTATGGAATTAATTAACAGTACACCAAAAGAAGTTGTTAACTGGATGAAAACTAAGTAAGAAGAATGGAGTTGATAGGATGAAAGAACTTGCACTCCACATACTAGATATTTTACAAAATTCCATCGCTGCAAAAGCAACGTTAATACGTCTAAGTATCAATGAAAGCATCAAAAAAGATCAATTAATGATAATGATTCAGGATGATGGTTTTGGTATGGATGAAGAGACACTAAAAAGGGTCACGGATCCTTTTTTTACGTCAAGAACTATTAGGAAGGTAGGGTTGGGAATTCCTTTACTAAAACAAGCCGCAGAAGAGTGCGAAGGTTCATTGACAATAGATTCCAAAGTGAATGAAGGAACGGCTTTGAAAGTAATATTTCGACATAGTCACATTGATAGAGCACCTTTAGGAAATATTTCTGAAACCATCTGTACGATTTTATTGGCAGGCAAAGATTTTGAATTTGAGTATGAACATTGTACTGATAATGGCCAAATGAAATTCAGTACAATTGACATAAAAAAGGTGTTGAAAGAAACGCCGATAACACATCCTGATGTTATTGCATGGATTCGGGATAATGTGAATAGCGAACTGGAGATGATTGGGGCCAGTTCAACAATGTAAAAAGTAGCAATGTACTTTGTATATGATGCGAAAGGGTGAAAAACATGAATTTCTTAACTTTTAAGGGTGGGATTCATCCACCGGATTCTAAGTCTGCGACATCATCAAAACCTATTCAGGAGATGAAGGAACCGGAAGAGGTGATTATTCCATTGCAGCAACATATTGGTGCTCCTTGTAAATCCTTGGTAAAACCCAAGGATGAGGTGAAAGTTGGTCAGCCAATTGGAGAACCACAGGGTTTTGTATCAGCTCCTGTGCATGCTACTGTGTCAGGCACAGTGAAACAAGTAACACCAAAACCAATTGGCGGAGGACGTACAGCTGAATGTGTTGTGATTGAATCTGATGGAAAAAATGAACTACACTCTGAGATTACTCCTTATGAGCCTATCGATGAAATGAGTGAAAAACAAATTGTTGAAATGATTCAAAACTCAGGGATGGTTGGCATGGGTGGAGCTACCTTTCCAACACATGTAAAGCTGTCACCACCACCAGAAAAGAAAATCGATACGATTATTATTAATGGTGCGGAATGTGAACCATACTTAACGGCTGATCACCGACTGATGCTTGAACAGCCTGAAATGGTAATTCAAGGTCTTAAAATTATTATGAAAGCCGTTCAGGCAAAAAAAGGTATCATTGCCATTGAGGCCAATAAACAGGATGCTATTGATATGATACTGAAAAACATTTCTTCAGAGGATCCGATCCAAGTGGTTGCATTACAGACCAAATATCCTCAGGGTGCTGAAAAACAACTTATTGAAGCATGTGTGAAAAAACAAGTTCCTTCCGGCGGTTTACCCATGGATGTAGGGGTTGTTGTTAATAATGTAGGATCGGCATATCAGATAGCACACACTCACAAAACGGGCATTCCTTTAATTCAAAGAATTACAACGGTTACTGGATCATGTATAACAGAACCGAAAAACTTAAGAGTAAGAATAGGTACGCCAATAAAGGATTTGATTGAATTCTGTGGCGGATATTCGGAAAATCCTGGGAAAATAATTTTTGGAGGCCCGATGATGGGCATTGCACAAGACTCAGATGAATACCCGGTAATAAAAGGCACTTCAGGTGTTTTGGCATTTAATCAGAATGAAGCACTAATACCTGAGCCTGTAAATTGCATTCGTTGTTCAAAATGCATTATAGGTTGTCCTATTAGTTTAATGCCTGTGACCATTAGTGAGTATTCGCTTTCCGATCGAATGGACGATGCGAAGCGTTATCATGCTCTTGATTGTATTGAGTGTGGTTCCTGTTCTTATGTCTGTCCATCTAAAAGACCATTATTACATTCTATTCGTGTAGCGAAAAGTAGTATTATGGAAAAAATGAAAAAACAGCAAAAATAGTACTTAAAGATACTTAGACAGGAGGAAGAGAAATGGAGCAAAAGTTAGTTGTGTCTTCATCACCTCATATACGAGATAACAATACGGTTTCGAAAGTAATGAGTGATGTTTTCATTGCACTAATTCCCGCATCGATTGGGGCTGTGTATTTTTTTAGAACCAGAGCGCTACTGATTATGGTAGTAGCTGTTATTACGGCCGTTTTAGCAGAAGCGGCGGTACAGAAAATAAGAAAGCAACCAGTAACCATTAATGATATGAGTGCTGTTGTAACAGGTTTATTAATTGCACTAAACCTATCACCTGCTGTTGCGTGGTGGATACCAGCAATAGGGTCTGCGTTTGCAATCGTTGTGGTGAAACAGTTTTTTGGAGGTTTAGGGAAAAACTTTATGAATCCTGCACTAGCCGCTAGGATTTTATTGACACTTTCATGGACAGATAGAATGACAGAATGGGTAAGTCCGGGGGTGGATATGGTTTCAACAGCGACACCTTTGAGCTTTATAAAGGGAGAAGTTTCTGTTCCGTCTGGAGCACCTTCTTTATTCGATACATTCATAGGGAATATTGGCGGATGTATGGGTGAAACATCTGCGCTGCTTTTATTATTAGGTGGAGTCTATCTACTATATCGAAAAGTCATCTCTTACCATATTCCGGTTATTTATATTGGAACAGTTGCATTGTTAACGTTAGTATACGGTGGGTTTGACATGGAATATATGCTGTACCACGTTATGTCAGGTGGGCTAATGATCGGAGCTATCTATATGGCAACGGACTATGCTTCTTCCCCGCTTACGATAAAAGGAAAAATTGTTTATGCTATAGGTTGTGGTTTGTTAACGGCTACGATAAGAGTTTTCGGTGGTTATAATGAAGGAGTAGGTTTTTCGATTCTATTAATGAATGTAGCAACACCACTAATAGATCGATACACAGTTCCTACGATTTATGGGGAGGTGCAGAAACAACATGCGTGATATTGCAAAAATGGGAATTATATTACTGCTCATCACTAGTGTTTCCGGCATGGTTCTAGGCTTGACAAACAGCTTTACAGAAGGAATTATTATGGAAAGATCCATCGAAAGAGTAATAGCTTCTATAGAGACATTAATAGAAGGTGCAGATGATTTTGAAATGATAGAAAGTGAAGAAGTTGAATCAGCTGAACGGGTAAAAGAAGTTTATGCAGGATATAAAGATGGATCAGTTGTTGGATTTTCAATAAAAAGCTATGCACAGGGATATGGTGGAGAAGTAGAAGTAATGGTGGGAATAACGAATGAAGGTGCTATTACTGGTGTTCAGGTAATGAGCCAGTCTGAAACACCGGGTCTTGGTGACGTTATAACAGATGAAAGTTTCCTGGAAAATTATCAAGGAAACAAAACAGATGAAGACGTTGCGGTGGACACCATAGGTGGTGCTACAGCTTCTAGTCAGGCAGTTAACAATGCAGTTGAAGCTGCGGCTAATCTATACGAAGATTACTTAAAAAACCTGTAGTTTAGGAGGCGAAACAAGTGAAACTATCGAAAGTGTTTTCTAGAGGTCTAGTCATGGACAACCCGGTTTTTATACAAGCGCTTGGAATGTGTCCAATTCTTGCTGTAACGAATACAGCCTTTAACAGTTTTGGTATGGGGATGGCTACCACTTCTGTTCTGCTAGGGTCCAATATTGTTGTATCATTACTAAGAAAATTTATACCAGCAAAAATAAGAATTCCCTGTTTTATTGTAGTAATAGCTACTTTTGTAACGATGGTAGGGATGATTATGGAAGCTTTTTTTCCAGCCTTAGATCAAGCATTAGGTATTTTTATACCCCTAATAGTTGTGAACTGCTTAATTTTAGGTAGAGCTGAATCCTTTGCATCTAAAAATAACACGATAGGATCTATTACCGATGCGTTAGGTATGGGCCTAGGATTTACAGGGGCTTTGGTTCTTTTAGGAATTGTTCGGGAAGTCATTGGATTCGGAACTATCTTTGATATTCAGTTATTCGGAGATTCCTTTGAGCCTATGGGCTTAATGACTATGGCCCCTGGAGCATTTATGGCACTGGGAATACTAATGGCTGTTTTTAATCGTATTGTATACACAAGATTGAAATAATGGAGGTGTTAAAATGTCTGCTTCATCCATATTTGTAATTCTGATTAGTGCAATATTTGTTAATAATTTTGTACTGTCTCGCTTTCTTGGAATTTGTCCTTTTTTAGGTGTATCAAAAAAAGTTGAAACTTCATTAGGAATGGGAATGGCTGTAACCTTTGTAATGACAATGGCTTCTATTATAACCTTTGTAGCTCAGAAGTTCATATTAGACTTGCTTGGCATTCAATATATGCAAACCATTGTATTTATTTTGGTAATTGCTTCACTGGTTCAGTTGGTAGAAATGGTGATACAAAAGACAAGTCCAACACTCTATCAGTCACTGGGTGTTTACTTACCGCTTATCACTACCAATTGTGCTGTTTTAGGATTAACTATATTGAACATACAAAATGACTACAACCTTGTAGAAACCATTTTTCATGCAATAGGAGCAGCTGTTGGATTTACGCTTGCAATTGTATTGTTTGCAGCCATTAGAGAAAGATTAGAACTCGCTGATATTGCTACAGAGTTTAAAGGATTTCCTATAGCGTTAATAACAGCAGGCCTAATGTCCCTGGCATTTATGGGCTTTGCAGGCTTGGTGTAAAGGAGTGATCACATGAACATACAAAATATCTTATTTCCAGTGATAGGCTTGGGTGGCTTAGGGTTGGTTTTTGGTGCGGGATTAGCTTTTGCATCACAAAAATTCAAGGTGGATGTAGATCCGCGCGTTGCAACCATAAGAGAGCTATTGCCAGGTGTGAATTGTGGAGGGTGTGGTTTACCAGGATGTGATAGTTTTGCAAAAGCTGTTGCTGAAGGAACGGCGCCTGTTGATGGATGTCCTGTAGCTGATGGAGAAACAAATGAAGAAATAGCAAAAGTGCTTGGAGTTCAAATAGCAGGAAGTGCCAAACGAGTTGCAAAAGTAATTTGCAGAGGTGGAGCTGAAGAATGTAAAGAAAAATTTATTTATAATGGTATTAAAGACTGTGTTGCGGCAAGTATGGTGAGCGGTGGAAGTAAGTCCTGTCAAAATGGTTGTCTTGGCTTAGGAACTTGCTATAATGTTTGTCAATTTGGTGCCATTAAAATAAATAATAATAACTTGGCAGAAATTATCCCTGAAAAATGTACAGCGTGTAATATGTGTATTGAAGCTTGTCCTAAAGATGTAATTACAATGGTTCCTTATCATCAAGAGGTTGTTATTACATGTAACAGTAATGACTCTGGTAAAACAGTAAAACAAAATTGTTCTGTTGGGTGTATAGGTTGCAGAATTTGCGTGAAAGCTTGTCCAGAAGAGGCAATTGATTTTGAGAATAATCTCGCATTTATAAACTATGAAAAATGTACAAACTGTTATATATGTGTTGAAAAATGTCCAACCAAAGCAATTGAGAAAAAGCTTACAGAAGCTCAAGAAGAAGCTGGTTAGCAAGGCAAAAAACAGCAGCTGGAAGACTGGCTGCTGTTTTTTTATGTCGTTTAGGTGTAAAACTTGCCAGTGTAAGTTTTAAGTGGTAAACTTTAAAAGAATTTCTGGATCTAATAATATATTAATGGAAGTGAAATTTTGTAATGAAAACAAAAAAAATTGTATACTATGGAGTACTTACATCTTTAGGAATAGCGCTTCATATCCTGGAAGGAATGATTCCTAATCCGTTTGTAGGGATTGTACCGGGGGCTAAAATTGGGTTGGCAAACATTATTGCCTTAATTTCTTTGAAGCTACTTGGTCTAAAGTTTGCCATGGCCGTTAACTTAATGCGAGTTTTGATTGCAGGATTGTTGACAGGCGCCGTCACTTCAATGCTATATGGATTTGCGGGTGCTTTTTTTAGCACACTAGCAATGTGGATAACCTTATATTTTTTTAGTAACTACTTTAGTTTGATTGGCGTGAGTTTGTTAGGAGCTTTAGCACATAACATTGCACAGTTAAGTGTTGCAAGTCTTATCATTCAAAATCCTCGTATTTTTATCTATTTACCTGTGATGATGTTTTCTAGCATATTTACCGGTTTCTTTATCGGTCTTGCTGCGTTCTTTGTGTTAGAAAAAATTTCTTTTCACTTTAAAGATACTTCTTACAATACAATCTGACAGAGGGGGAACAGAATGAACAAACATAAAAATATAGGCTGGTTATTCATAACAATTGTTACTGGTGTGTTGATTGGCAGCCTTATAGGGTCCTTATTAGGTAAAGCGTTACCAATCTTAACTTTCGGACCTGGTCCGTTAGGAATAAACAATGTGTCTGCAGATTTTGGAATAGTGGTATTTAATTTTTCTTTCATGATATACTTAAATCTTGCCGGATTAATCGGTCTTATTTTAGCTATTATTTTGTTCAAAAAAATATAAGTAATAGCATCAGGAGGAAGCTATGACGACTAGCAAATATTCTGTAACCATAAAACAAATGCCTGAAACGGAAAGGCCAAGAGAAAAAATGCTACTTGAAGGACCGCAAACTCTTTCTAATGCTGAATTAATTGGTATTATTCTCTCAAGTGGAACCCATAATCAAACAGCGATTGATATAGGGAAAATGATATTATGTCAGAATAAGGAAGGATTGGCTTATTTACGAAACTGCACCATGCAAGAATTAATGAACATAAAAGGAATTGGACCAGCAAAAGCTGCACAGATTGTTGCTGCGGCAGAGCTGGGAAAAAGAATGTCTATTAATGCTCGTAATATAAGGTATCAGATAAAATGCCCTGAAGACATTAGTCGTCTTGTGATGGAAGATCTCAGGTATCTTAATAAAGAAATGTTTAAGATAATACTGTTGAATACAAAGAATGAAGTAATTAGTATCGAAAATATTTCCGTAGGTAGTTTAAATGCGTCTATTGTACATCCACGGGAAGTTTTTTTACCAGCGATTCGAAAGAGTAGTTCTTCAATCATTTTACTTCATAATCATCCAAGTGGTGATCCAACACCAAGTAGAGAAGATAAAAATATAACGCAACGACTTGTTGAATCAGGTAATTTACTTGGGATATCTGTGCTTGATCATGTTATTATTGGTGACAATATATATATTAGTTTAAGGGAGTCTGATGAAAATCTATTTCTACAGTAAAATAGATCCTATTGATGAAAGTGATTTTAAAACCAGCTTTAGTACACATAATAACAAGAATGAATAGAGACGGTGAAAAAATGATCAATATGAATGAACGAAATAAAGTGCCGATATTTATAGCGATAACAGTTATAGTACTCATTATGATAATCGGCTTTACTTCTCAGCAAAGAGAACGTTTAACGCCTGTGGAAAGGTTTGTAGGAGATGTTTTTATGCCAGTTCAGAGGTTGGTAAGTAAAACATATTTTACGATCGAAGAGCAAGTAAGAACGGTGGTTCGGTCGGGAACAATAAAAAATGAGAATCATGATCTGCGAAGAGAAATAGAAAAATATCAATCAGAGTTAGTTGAAATACAGCTTAAAAAAGATGAACTTCATGAACTTAGAGAATTGAAACAAACACTTAACAGCATTGATCGTGTTAATGTTTCAGATCCTATTACAGCAAATGTTATTGGAAGTAGTGATGGGAATTGGTTTCAAATGTTCACCATTGATGCTGGTGAAAGTAAAGGCGTTGGAGTAAACAGTGTGGTTATTGGTTCCGGTGGGCTTATAGGTCGTGTGTATGAAACTGGGAACCATTGGTCAAAGGTTATTTCAATTATTGATAACAGTAGCTCTGTTAGTTTTCAAATATTAAGAAATAGTGATCTCCAAGGGATTGTATCCGGAAGTATTGATAACACTTTAAGTGGCTATCTTTTTGATCCTGAGGCTGATATAGTTGTGGGTGATCGATTGATTACTTCAGGTATTGGGTTATATCCTAAAGGTATTGTAATAGGTGAAATTAAAGAAATAACCACCAGTTCTGATCAGTTACTTCAAAATATTGAGGTTAAACCAGCTGTTAACTTTAATCGGATGGATAAAGTCATGGTCATTAATCCAAAAACATATTTGGAATAGAGGTGAAGCATGCGAAAAATATTTTTGAGTTTATTCTTTTTTTCTAGCATCGTTTTAGAATCTACCTTTTTCTCCTACATACAAATTTTAGGCGTGGTTCCGAATATAACCATGATACTAGTGATTTGCTTTGCGCTTTATTATGAAGAGAAAAATGGGGCAATCATAGGTTTTTCGGCTGGAATTATTAAAGATATCATCATAGGAAGGCTAGTGGGAATAAGTGCATTGACATTTATGGCAATTGGTTTTTTAGTAGGTTATTATAATCGAAAAGTTTTTGCAGAAAACATAACCACCCCTTTTGTATTGACAGTCCTTTGTACGCTTCTTCATGAAAGTATTATGTTGATGGTGCTCTTTTTAGGAGGACATCCCATGCAGTTTGGTATGATCATCAATAGGGTTTATTTATATCAAACACTCTTAAATGCATTGGTTGCTATACCAATCTATGTGATGATAAGTCAAGTGCTAAATAGTCATTTTCTAAGAAAATCTTACTAAGGATGATTTAAGGATGAATTTGAAAGAAACAAAAACACGTTTTTTATTGATGACTGTTATGATACTATTGTTTTTTCTAATCATTATCTTTCGCTTGGCAAGTTTAATGATTGCAGAAGGTGAAACGCATCGGGAATACGCAGAGAATAGAATTGTCAAAAGCTTACCAATCAATGCGCCTAGAGGAGAAATAAGGGATCGTTATGGCAGACTTTTGGCTGGAAATCGGCCAAGTTTTTCAGTGGAAATATCAAAAAATGAAATGATTGATGATAGCATTAATGAAATTAGCGCAGAATTGACACGAATATTTAATGCTAACGATGATCAATACATCGATGACTTTCCAATTATCATGACAGAACATGGGCATATTTTTGAGTTTGATCAAAAGATCGAACAATGGAAAGAAGACTACGACATTCCACCGAGATACAATGCGAAAGAAACATTTGATTTTTTACGAATTCGATATGAAATAGATGAATCAGACCCTATAGATGTACAACAGCGACTTTTGGCTATTCCGGAGCTAACAGTTCCAATTTCTATCAGAACATGGAAGTTTACTGAAGAAATGAGGAAAGAGCAATGGTTTGATCAAATGCGCATACCTGATGATTTAGAAAGGGCTTCAGAAGTTTTTGAATGGCTAAGAAATGAAAAATTTCTTATTCCAAAGAACTACTCAGATCATAGAGCGAGAGACATTATGGCAATAAGAGAGCAAATTGAGACACAGCTACCGGGGTTTATGCAATATCAACCAATTAAAGTGGCGCAAGACATTTCATCTGCATCCGTAAGCCTCATTGAAGAAATGAGTTATGAGTTGCCAGGAGTGAATATTGTTGTTGAACCAGTAAGAACATATCCAAATAAAAGCGCAGCTGCTCATATCCTTGGAAATCTGGGAAAGATATCAGACCAAAGTGAAATTGAGTACTATATTAATGAAAAAGGTTACTTACCAAGTGATATTATAGGTAAAACCGGTATCGAACATAAATTCGAAAGTCAGTTAAAAGGTAAAGATGGTTCTCAGCGTGTCATGGTAGATTCTAGAGGAAGACTTGTAAGGGTATTGGAAAAAGAAGAAGCAACTCCCGGTGATACAATCCAATTAACAATAGATATGGAATTTCAGAAGCGTGTGGAAGAAATACTGGAAGACGTTCTAAAAACAATTCAAACAGGAGGAACCTATCAAACACCTTGGGGAACGAATGACTTGGTAAGTAGACAGGGTCCAAGAAAAAATGCAACATCAGGTTCGGTTGTTGTAACAGATGTTAAAACTGGCGAGATACTTGCTATGGCTAATTATCCAGCCTACGACCCCAATCTTTTTGTTACAGGTATCAGTAATGATGACTGGGAAAAAGTAATGCCGGAAAACCCAAGAGATCCTTTGGCACCAAGGCCTTTACTGAATATCGCTATGTCAACGGCTGTGCAGCCAGGTTCAACGTATAAAATGCTAACAGGATTAGCGGCAATAGATAATGGCTTAAGTCCCAACTACCGAATATTGGATCGTGGATATATTCAAGTAGGAGAGCATTCTTTTGGAAACTGGCTGTGGAATCAAAGTAGACAGACCATGGGTTATCAAAATTTATATGAAGCGATCGCCGATTCAAATAATTACTACTTTTATTCGATTGCTAACGCTTATGATTACAGTAGAAACAGACCCTTGCCCTATAATATGGATGTAGAAACATTAATAGAATATGCACATATGTTTGGACTTAATGATGCAACAGGTATAGAAATTGAACGACCGAGAGAACAAAGAGGCGGGGTGCCAAATCCTGAATCAAAGCTTAGAATGACCAAAGCAGTGCTACGAAATCACTTAAATAGATTGTTGACCGAGGAAGATTTTGAGCCAGAGTTAATTGAGAGCAACTCTGAAACCATAAGCGAGGCAATTGAATTTTTAGTCGATATGGCGGAAGTGAATCCACCACGATATGAGGTTTACCAATATGTAAGAGAGGTTGGCATAAAAGAAAGCAGAGCGAATGCTATCACAGATCTTGTAAAGTATAGCTACTATAATCAGGCAAACTGGAGTATTGCTGACACAATGAATTTTTCTATAGGTCAGGGAAGTCATGCTTATACACCTCTTCAAATGACAAACTATATGGCAATGGTAGCAAATGGTGGTACTAGAAATCCGTTAACCGTTGTTAAAAACAGTTCTTCTAGGGATGAAAGTGAAGCAATACCCCTGAATAACCCTGACAATTTGCTCCACATACACAGAGGGATGTACGAAGCAACAGTTAGTGGCGGTGCCAGACGCTATTTTCAAGATTTTCCCATTAAAGTAGCCGCTAAAACAGGCACTGCTCAACGTGAAGGTAAAATTCCGCCGATAGATGAGGTGGAATACTTATTGGAGAATTTACGACGCTTTAATGTGGATAAGTCCTCTGTGATCGAAGAGACAGAAAGACTAATGGATGAAAATCGTGATCAACATCAGTATCAGGATAAAGGTTATGCAATGCGAAGAGCGATAAGAAATTTAAATCCATCGTTAACCAACCGAGACTTGGATGAATACAAAGAAGATTATGATAATTTTTCCTGGTTTACTGGTTTTGCTCCCTATGAAGATCCCGAAATTGCTATTTCTGTATTAATCTTTCAAGGTGGTGCTGGTGGCTATGGCGCACCAGTCTTTAGAGAAGTTGTAGCGGAATATATGGGATTAAACGTCGAGAATAAAAACGACAATCATATGCTGAATAGCTTTATGACACGCTAACATGTAGTAATACCTAAACAAGAATAAAATAGCAATGAAGATAAGATGAAGGGAAGGAGGTGCATTGTAATGATAAATAAAGATGGTAAAATAGAATTGAAAGGTACAGGAGAGGGTTTAGTCATCAAAGTGCATGTTGATGGCAATCTCGAACCAGTAAAAGAAATGATACAAAGTAAAATAGAAGAGAACCCTTCTTTTTATACAAAAGCTACATTAGCAGAACTTACCTGCGAATATTTATTGCCTAAGGCTCATGATGAGCTTAAACAGTGGCTATTTGATAGATATCAGATGATTCCTCCGCAAAAAAAAAGAAAAAAACTTTTGGAAGAATCTTCTTTGGATTCCAGTGTAAATTTGGAACCAATTGAATGGGACAAAAGATTACACCAAGAAAAAACGAATGATACAAAATTTGTAGAAGGAACAGTTAGATCCGGACAAAAAATACATAGTTCGGGCAATATTGTTGTATTAGGAGATGTAAATCCAGGAGCTGAATTAGTGGCAAAAGGCAATATTGTTGTTATGGGAAGCTTTAGAGGAATCGCACATGCCGGTTCTGAAGGGGATGAGGACGCTTTTGTTGCGGCACTAGTTCTCCAACCAACACAGCTTAGGATTCATCAAGTAATTACCAGATCACCAGATGGAGATCTGGAAAAATCAAAAACACCTGAAGTTGCTCGATTAAAGGATAATGCAATTTGTGTGGAACCTTTTTTTATTAAAAACTATGGATAAAGCAGGAGGGGTACAATGGGAGAAGTATTAGTTATTACATCAGGAAAAGGTGGTGTTGGTAAAACAACGACTACTGCCAATTTAGGAACAGGCTTAGCTCAGATGGGGAAAAAAGTAGTTGTGATAGATGCGGACATAGGTCTTAGAAATTTGGACGTAGTTCTTGGTTTAGAAAATCGAATTGTTTATGATTTAGTAGATGTGGTAGAAGGGACGTGTAGGCTTAGGCAAGCTCTCATAAAAGATAAAAGACTTCCGGAACTATATTTACTTCCGGCAGCGCAAACTCGTGATAAAAACGCCATTAATCCTGAACAAATGGAATCACTTCATACAGATTTGAAAGAAATATTTGATTTTATTTTAGTAGATTGTCCGGCAGGCATTGAACAAGGATTTAAAAATGCTATAGCAGGAGCTGATAGAGCTCTTGTTGTTACAACACCTGAAATATCAGCTGTTAGAGATGCGGATCGAATTATTGGATTGTTAGAAGCTTCTGAAATAAGAAATCCAAAGTTAATTGTAAACCGATTAAAAATTGATATGGTGAAGCGTGGAGATATGATGAATATTGAAGATATGCTTGACATACTCGCTATTGATTTGCTTGGTGTTATCCCAGATGATCCAGAAATCGTCATATCAACCAATAGAGGAGAACCGGTTGTTACAAAGCCAAATTCTTGTGCAGGACAGGCATACAATAATATAGCAAAAAGAATTTGTGGAGAAGATGTTCCATTATTAGATCTGGAAACTCAAGAAGGATTTATTTATAAGCTGAGAAAAATGTTTGGGGTAGCGAAGTAATTTCAAGATATGAAAGGGGGAGCAATCATGGATTTTTTTAAGTTTTTTACGGGAGAAAGTAAAAAAAGTAAGAATGTAGCAAAAGAACGTTTAAAGCTTGTTCTGGTACATGACAGGGCTGACTGCTCACAAGATTTTCTTAATGAGATAAAGGAAGATTTAATTAACGTAATATCGGATTACATGGTAATTGATGAAGATGAGTTAGATATTAAAATTACTCGTACAAAACGCGAATCAGATGAGGCGACCATGCCAGCATTAGTGGCGAACATACCCATAAAGCATATGAAAGACCGAAAACGATAATAAAGAAATATATGACAGAGGAGATAGATTCCGTTAATGAATTTGGAAAAATTACTTAAAAAAGTTGAAAAACCAGCTCAGTACTTAGGGAATGAGTTCAATAGCGTAAAGAAAGAAGTAACAAAAGATACGCTTAGATTTGCCTGGTGTTTTCCTGATCTATACGAAATAGGGATGAGTCACTTGGGAAGCATGATTATGTACCACTTGATCAATGAAAAGACAGAAGTCTATTGCGAAAGATTTTACATGCCAGCAGAAGATATGAGTAAACAGTTATTCGATAACCATTTGAAATTGTTTAGCCTTGAAACAAAGTCAATGATGAAAGAATTTGATTTGGCAGGATTTACGCTTCAATATGAGTTAAGCTATACAAATATTTTACACATGCTTAAACTATCGGATATTCCTTATCTTTCTTCAGATAGAACGGAAGAAGATCCGATTATTATGATGGGTGGTCCTTGCGCCTATAATCCTGAACCAATTGCGAGGATCGCTGATATTATTGTAATTGGCGAAGCGGAAGAAGTAATCCTGGATATATTAAAAACATACAAGAATTGTCGAAATAAGAAAAAAGATTTTTTAGAAGAAGTTGCTATGGTAGAAGGGGTGTATGTCCCTTCATTCTATTATACGGAAACACAAAAGGAAAACTCCCTCTTAACACCGGTACCCATTCATTCAGGAGTTCCCCCTAAAATCACCAAAAGATTCATTAAGGACCTTGATAAAGCATATTACCCTCAAAAACCTTTGATGCCACATATGAAGACGGTCCATGACCGTGCAACTATCGAATTGTTCAGGGGTTGTATTAGGGGATGTCGTTTCTGTCAGGCTGGAATGGTCTATAGACCGGTTCGAGAGAAAAGCAAAGAAAAACTAATAGGTGATACAAACACTATTATTAAAAATACTGGTTACGAAGAATTATCATTGACATCGCTAAGCACCAGTGATTATTCTCATTTAAATGAACTGGCGGATGAACTTATGCATGACCTGGAAAAAGATAAGATAGGTTTTTCGTTACCTTCTTTACGGTTGGATAATATGACACTTGAAATCTTAAAACAAGTTCAACGCGTCAGAAAATCAGGACTTACTTTTGCTCCTGAAGCAGGAAGTCAGCGTCTTAGAGATGTTATTAATAAGGGCATAGAGGAAGAGGATTTGATTTATGCGGTTAGACAAGCTTATGAAGCAGGATGGAGTCAGGTAAAGCTCTATTTTATGATCGGACTTCCGACAGAAACGATGAAAGACGTAGAAGCTATTTTTGATCTTGTTTCAAAGTTAGATCATGAAGTGTACCATAAACGCAAACCTGAGCATAAACATCCATTAAGAATCAGTGTTAGCGTTTCGAACTTTGTACCAAAACCATTTACACCATTTCAATGGGTAGCTCAAGATTCGAGGGAGAAGCTGAAAGAAAAACACCAGTTTCTTAAGGAAAAATTCAAATGCAAAAAAACGGTACAATTTAATTATCATGATTCAGAAACTAGTTTTCTAGAAGGTGTTTTTGCAAGAGGTGATCGCCGCCTATCTGAAGTTTTGATTAAAGCGTACGAAAAAGGCTGTAGGTTTGATGGATGGATGGAACATTTTGATTTTTCGAAATGGGTACAAGCTTTTGAGGAAACAGGGATCGATCCGGAAAAATATACTCAAGGAATAGAAGGATTTGAGCAGGCATTGCCTTGGGATCATATTGACCCACTCATATCGAAAGACTTTTTAATGAAAGAATTTGAGAGGGCCAAAGTGGCTAAAAAAACCCCTCATTGTCGAGAGCAATGCACAGCCTGCGGATTACACACCGTCGAAGGGGGTGGGGTATGTCCATGATTATGAGAACTAAATATTCAAAAACTGGAATGATGAAATATTTGTCACATCTTGACCTTGTAAGGCTTTTTGAAAGAGCTTTACGTCGGGCGAAAATACCCATTGCCTTTTCACAAGGTTACAACCCACATCCGATGATATCCTTTGCATCCCCTCTGAGTATTGGTGTCAGCAGTGAAGCTGAGCATTTTGACTTAGTACTGGCGGAACCGGTTGATGAAAATGAGTTTACACATAAAATGAATCTGGTATTACCTAATGAAGTATGCATAATGAAGGCGAAATTTTATAACGAAAAAAAACTGACTTCTTTAATGAAAGAATCAGCGTTATTGACTTATCACATAGAAATAAGGACTGCTGAACCTATTTCTACAGATGAAATAAAGAAGTCTATTGATGTTTTTATGGATAAAAACGATGTTTTTATTACCAAAATCATAAAGAAAAACAAATACAAACACAGGAAACAAGCAAAGTCTACTAAGGTGAATATTCGACCACTGATTCATTCCTTTACAATAAAATCCATAACAGAAGAGGGATTGATCCTATCTCTGGAAATTTACAACTCAGATAGTGGAACTGTAAAGCCAATCATTGTTTGTGAAAACTGGTTACAGATAGCAGATTTGTCATTAGATGTTGAAGACTTTATGATTCACCGAAAAGAAGTAATGAAGTTGAATGATAAAGGAGAGTACGAAGTTATTCTTAAGTAGAAAAATTCAAGCTATAAATAATGGAAAGAGAGAAATGCAATGAATCAAATTGTAGCTGATGTAGGTGCTCTTGAAACACGCATAGCTGTTTTGGAAAATGAAATTGTTAAAGAGCTTCATTTTGAAAGGAAAAACCATACAAGTATTGTGAATAACATATATTGTGGAACGATTATTAATATTGTCAAGGGAATTGGGACGGTTTTTGTTGATATAGGTGTAGAAAAAAATGTGTTTTTACATGAAACTGAGGTAAATAAACCAATAACAAGACTTAACAAGGGAGATAAGCTACTGATTCAGATAAAAAAAGATGCTATCAGTGAAAAGGGTGCCAAAGCAACTACTTTTTTATCACTTCCTGGCAAGTATGTCATTTTTCTTCCTGAAGAAAAACAAATAGGAATCTCCAGTAGAATAACGAATCAAAAGGATAGAGCAGATCTGGAAGCGATGGGTAAAGAAATAATAGAAGGAACGAGTCATGGGATTGTGATGAGGACGGAAGCACTTTATCAGAGCATCAGTAAGATTAGGCAGGAATATCAAAACCTTAGTACTATTTGGAATTCTATTACGTTAGAAAAAGCTAATAAAGGAGACTTGTTATTTCAGGAAGATGCCTTGTTGGATAGATTGATACGTGATGTTATGAACAAAAATACTAAAGAATTTGTGATTAATGATTCCTTGGAGGCTAAAAGACTTCGAGCCATATGTTGGGAACAAAACCCTGACGATTGCATTAAAATTATTGAATGTGATCCTGATGAAAATCTTTTTGAACGATACAATATTGAAAACCAATGGAAACAAGCAATGCAAAATAAAGTTTCTTTAGAGAGTGGAGGCAGTATTGTTATCAATACTACTGAAGCCCTCACGGTTATTGATGTTAATACGGGTAAAAATATAGGATCAGATAAATTTGAAGATACGGTACTGGAGACTAACCTGGAAGCAGCGGTGGAAATTTCCAGGCAACTGCGTTTGCGTGATATTGGTGGAATTATTGTTATTGACTTTATTGATATGAAAAAAAAACACCATCACTATAGATTGCTGGCATTACTACGGAATGAACTAAAAAAAGATCGGCAAAAAACTGTAGTAGCAGGAATGACAAAACTTGGCCTGGTAGAAATGACAAGAAAAAAAACAAGAGAAAAAGTAGATCAAATGTTTATGGAAATCTGTGATTCTTGCAACGGCACTGGCGATGTTCCTTCTGTTTATCAGGACATGTATACTTTGGAAAAAAAATTGCGTTTGTTAGTAAAACATAAAGATATTGAGCAGATAAAAGTTTCTATACATCCTAAAACATGGCAAAAAATACAAAAAGAAGGATTGAACTTAAAGGTGATGACCGACAAATATAATCATAAAGCTACGTTTATCCAAGATTCGATGCTACCGCCTAGTGGTTTTAAAGTTGAATTATATAAACAGAAGTCTAAACGGCGATAGTCATCGGATAAAAAAGAAAGATAATGCAAAAAATGGATTTTATTGACATATAGAATGTACAATGGTATAATTTATTTTCGTAGAAGCCGCTCAAATCGGGTTTAAACCTTAGGTGCCTTGATTTGGCGAGATTGGTAAGAGGAGGTGTCATTATGTACGCTATTATTGAGACAGGTGGAAAGCAGTACAGAGTCGAAGAAGGAACTACTTTGGTAGTAGAGAAGTTAGAAGTAAAAGAAGGTGAAACAGTAAAACTGGATAAGGTGTTGGCAGTATCTAAAGATGGTGAACTTAAGACTGGTCAGCCAATGCTTGAAGGTGCAACTGTTGATGCAACTGTTGTTGAAAATGGTAAAGCTGACAAGGTGATTGTATTCAAATACAAGCCTAAAAAAGATTACAGAAGAAAAAAAGGACATCGGCAACCATATACAAAACTAAAAGTTCAGAATATTAATCTATAGGCTAATAAAAAATGATTCGAATTCACATTTTTCGTAATCAGCAAAAGGATATTGTTAAGTATACGGTTGATGGTCATGCCAATGCAGACAAACACGGCAAAGATATTGTCTGTGCAGCCATTTCAGTGCTAGCGCAAACAATGATTCTTGGGGTTCACCGCATTTTAAGTGCTGAACCTGAATGGAAAAGTGAAAGTGGAGAGCTGATTTGTATTCTACCGGATAATATTTCTATAGAAAACAGAAAACAGATTAATGCGTTGTTGGAAACAATGGTTTTGGGATTTGATAATATTCGACAACAATATCCTGATCTTATTAAGATTTATACAAAGGAGGTGCGCTGATGTTATTCAATATGGATTTACAGCTATTCGCTAGTAAAAAAGGTGTTGGGAGTTCTAAGAATGGTCGTGATAGCCAGTCAAAAAGACTTGGTGTTAAACGAAGCGACGGACAAGAAGTTACAGCTGGAAGCATCATTATGCGTCAAAGAGGAACTAAAATTCACCCTGGACATAATGTAGGTCGTGGTGGAGACGATACTCTTTTTGCAATGATCGATGGTATTGTGAAATTTGAGCGTAAAGGCAAAAAGAAGAAGCAGGTTAGCATATATGCTTCTGAAAGTATACCAGTACAATAATTAAACAGCTCACTAATGAAGCCGCCGTTAAGGCGGCTTTTTTACCATTCCATGCAAAATGGAATGATTTTGAAAGGTTGGAAAATAAAACATGTTTATAGATCAAGCAGAAATACAGTTAAAAGCAGGAGATGGCGGGAATGGCATTGTAGCCTTTAGACGTGAAACCTTTGTTCCAGATGGAGGTCCATCAGGTGGAGATGGTGGCAAAGGTGGAGATATTATTTTCGAAGCAGATAGTAATTTGAGAACCTTAATGGACTTTCGATATAAAAAGAAATATGAAGCAGAACGTGGAGAAGATGGTAAAAACAAGAATCGATTTGGTCGTCAAGGAAAAGATTTAATTATAAAAGTTCCTTGTGGAACAATGGTGATCAGTAAGGATAGCGATAGATTACTGATAGATTTAACTGAAGATGGTCAACAATATCTAGTCACAAAGGGTGGACAAGGTGGTAAAGGAAATGCCCGGTTCAAGACGTCTGTACGTCAAGCTCCACAATTTGCAACAGCGGGAGAAAAAGGCGAAAGTACAGAAATTATTTTAAAACTAAAGCTAATAGCCGACGTTGGACTAGTTGGATTTCCGAACGTTGGTAAATCAACGTTGCTTTCTGTCATTACAGATGCACAGCCTAAAATTGCAAATTATCATTTCACCACACTAACACCCAACCTTGGTGTAGTTAGAACTCAATGGGGAAATAGTTTCGTAGTAGCTGATATTCCTGGAGTAATTGAAGGGGCTCATCAGGGAGTTGGACTAGGCTTAGACTTTTTAAGACATATAGAAAGAACCAGAGTGTTGATACATGTAGTAGATATAGCAGGTATAGAAGGTAGAGATCCATCAGAGGATTTTGACAGGTTAAATGAAGAGTTGAAACAATATGAAATAGATTTATCAAATCGTCCACAAATTATAGCTGCTAACAAAGCTGACTTAATTAGTGGCGTTGAAATTACTGACCAATTTATAGAAGACATGCAAGCAAAAGGCTACAAGGTTATTCTTATATCGGCTGCTACAGGAATGGGTACAGATGAACTGCTGAAAGAAGTTGGTGTTCTTCTTGAAAAAGAAGAAGAAAAAGATAAAGCTGTTCAAGCGATAAATGAAAAGGAAAAACAAACAAAGAAAGTCATCCGTTTTTCAGATCAAGAAGAGCAAGGAAGATTTACAGTGTATAAACAGAACAATATCTACCATCTGGAAGGAGAATTACTGCGAAAACTTATTTATTCTCTTAATTTAGACAGTATGGATTCATTACTTCATTTCTACCGAGTGTTGCAAAAAAATGGAGTGATAAAAGAATTAAAGAAGCTTGGAATACAAGAAGGAGATACGGTGAAAATTATGGATATAGAGTTTGATTACGTGGAAAATCCTGAAGAGTATTAATATCATCAATTGTAAAAAAGGTGGGTAACTCTTGAACAATAATCGTAAGAGGAAAGTTGGAATTCTAGGTGGAACTTTTGATCCTATACACACTGGACACTTATTTATTGCTCAAACAGCATTAGATGAAGCGGCACTTGATGAAGTGATTTTTATCCCTTCAGGCTGTCCTCCTCACAAAAAAAACAATGAAGTTACTAAAGCATCTTGTCGTTTGCAAATGGTTACTGAAGCTATTGGATCTAATCCATACTTTAGTGTTTCGGAGTTAGATATCAACAAAAATAAAACAGGTTATACTTATGACTTGTTAATCTTGCTGACGGAAAAGTATCCCGAGGTCAGTTTTTATTTTATTATGGGTGCTGATTCTTTTATGGAGATTAAAACATGGTATCGTTATGATGAACTTCTAACGATGGTAGGGTTTATTGTAATGAAACGTAAAGGATACAATAGTGAAGAAATGGATTATCAGACTGGAATCTTCAAGAAAACTCATCAAACGCGCATTGTTATTTTAGACAGTCCCAAACTGGAAATATCTTCATCTGAAATCAGGAATCGCATAAAAACTAATAAATCAATTAAGTATTTACTGCCAGAAAAAGTAGAAATGTACATTTATCAAAACCATCTCTATGATAAAGACTAGGAGCTGTTATGGAAGACAAAAGACTAATTGATGTTATTCGAAAAAAAGTAAAGCTGAAAACAACTCATAAAAGATACAGGCATATAGAGGGTGTGGTTACATCTGCCATATGGTTAGCTAATCGATACGGTGCTGATGTTTACTTAGCCGAAATAGCAGCTTTACTTCATGATTATGCAAAAAACTACACGAAGAGTGAATTGATGCATCTTGCAGATAAATTCAATTTAAAACTTGATCCAATTTTAACAAATGCATATCAATTGCTACATGGAAAGATTGCTGCTAAAATGGCGCAAGAGGAATTTGGAATAACAAATCAAGATGTATTGGCAGCAATTGAGTTCCATACAACAGGAAGACCTGATATGAGCAAGCTAGAACAAATTATTTATCTTGCTGATTTTATAGAACCAGGTCGGGAATACGCTGATGTAGATACGCTTAGAAAACTCTCGGAAGACAGTTTGGAAAGGGCGGTCTTTACCGCCTTAAACAATACGATGATTTATGTGTTGAAAACAAATAAACTACTGCATCCTAACACATTGGATTGCCGTAATAAAATGCTGATAAACAATCCATCTCTTGCGGATATTAGTTAATAGATATATCGTAAAAGAAAGGTAGGTGTATTTATGGAAACGAAACAATCGATTGATCATTTGATGAAGCAGATAGTAAACCATATTGAAGAAAAGCAAGGTGATGAAACCATTGTGCTTAATCTCAATGATATATCTAGTATGTGTGATTACTTTATCATAAGCAGTGCTTCGTCAGAGCGCCAACTAAAAGCTATCGCAGATGAAATTAAAAATGAGTTGGAGGAAAAAAATATTTTTCCAAATCATGTTGAGGGGATGAGAGAGGCTAGATGGATTCTTATGGACTATGGAGATATTGTGATTCATCTTTTTCTAAAAGAAGATCGTGAATACTATGGTCTTGAAACTATTTGGAAAGATGCTCCTATTGTAAATATTGACACACTGTAATGCATTGCGATATAATATTGTGAATGAAATAAGAGTTCGGTAATGATTTATATAGGTCAGAGAGGCTTTCTGAGAAATAAGGTTGCATTGCGGAGTGAACTTCGCTCCCTTATGGAACAGAAAGCTTTTTATATAAGCAACTCCGGATATCGAAAACAAAGGAGGAATAAATTTGTCGACCTACGACTATCAAACAATTGAAGGAAAATGGCAAGATAGATGGAGAGAACAGCAACTTTATTCAACAACTGCATCAGAAAAACCAAAATACTATGCTTTGGAGATGTTCCCTTATCCTTCTGGAAAAATACATATGGGTCATGTCCGTAATTATTCTATTGGTGACGTAGTTGCACGATATAAAAATATGCAAGGTTACGAGGTTTTACATCCAATGGGATGGGATGCGTTTGGGTTACCAGCAGAAAATGCAGCAATTCAAAATAAAGTTCATCCAAATGCATGGACAGATAAAAATATTACGGAAATGAAAGTTCAACTTAGTAAATTGGGTCTAAGTTATGATTGGAATCGAGAGCTATCCACGTGTTCTCCAGAATACTATCGGTGGACACAGTGGATTTTCTTACAGTTTTATAAACATGGCTTAGCGTACAAAAAAGAGTCACGTGTAAACTGGTGTCCTTCTTGCGAAACCGTTTTAGCTAACGAACAAGTAGTGAATGGACAGTGTGAACGATGCGATAGTCACGTTACGAAAGAAATGCTGAATCAATGGTATTTTAAAATAACAGATTACGCCGAAAAACTATTGCAAGACTTGGAACTATTAGAAGGATGGCCTGATAAAGTTAAAACAATGCAAGAAAATTGGATTGGTAAAAGTACAGGTGCTGAAATTGATTTTCCTATTGCTGAAACGGACATGCATCTAAAAGTCTTTACTACAAGACCAGATACTGTTTTTGGAACCACCTGTATGGTAATGGCTCCAGAACATCCTTATGTTTCTCAAATGATAAAAGGGACCGAGTATGAAGAGCCTGTTAAAGCCTTTGTTCATCAATTACAACACTTAAGTGATATTGAAAGAACATCTACTGAAACAGAAAAAGAAGGGATGTTCATTGGCAAGCACTGTATTAATCCGTTAAACAACGAAAGGATACCCATCTATATAGCCAATTATGTGTTAGCTGATTACGGTTCTGGCGCTATCATGGTAGTGCCTGCTCATGACCAACGAGATTTAGATTTTGTGAATAAGTATAATGAGAAAGTGACTCCTGTTATCAAGCCCGTGGATGCTGATGAGCCTTATAGGGTTGATCAGGAAGCATATGACGGCAATGGAATAATGATTAACTCTGGTAAATACAATGGCATGGAGAATGAAAAAGCCTTTGATGCAATTTGTCATGATATAGAAAACCATGGCATTGGACGAAGAACAGTTACTTATCGGTTAAGAGACTGGCTTTTGTCACGGCAAAGATACTGGGGTGCGCCTATCCCGATTATTTATTGTGAAAGCTGTGGTATTGTTCCGGTTAAGGATGAAGATCTTCCTGTCAAATTACCTGTGGACATTGAGTTTAGTGGGAAGGGAAAGTCGCCTTTAACAACCAGCTCATCTTTTTTGAAAACGAAATGCCCCAAGTGTGACGGTGTTGCCACTAGAGAAACGGATACGATGGATACGTTTGTTGATTCATCTTGGTACTTTTTGCGTTATACCGATCCTAACAATGAAAAACTACCTTTTGATAAAGAGAAAATAAGCCAGTGGTTACCGGTAAATCAGTATATTGGTGGTGTAGAGCATGCAATTCTACATCTTCTATACTCCAGATTTTTTGTTAAAGTAATGAAAGACTTGGATTTACTTGATATTGATGAACCATTTCAAAACCTATTAACGCAAGGAATGGTGCTCAAAAATGGTGCGAAAATGTCAAAATCAAAAGACAATGTTGTCAGTCCAGAAGAAATTATTTCACAGTATGGTGCTGATACAGCTAGATTATTTGTCCTTTTTGCAGCACCGCCTGAAAGGGACTTGGAATGGAATGACCAAGGAGTTGAAGGCTGTTATCGTTTTCTAAATCGTGTTTGGAGACTTGTGCAGGAAGTAGATGAACAACATAAAGAAAAACGGAGTATGGATGAAGTTTCAGAAGATGATAAAATGATCATCTATAAAATTCACAGCACAATCAAAAAAGTTACAGATGATATAGAATTACGCTTTAACTTTAATACAGCGATAAGTGCTGTGATGGAATTAGTCAATGAGCTCTATAAATATAAAGCCATGGATAAAGAAAAAATAAATTCAAGACTATTGGAGGAAGGTGTAGAAACCGTTTTACTGCTAATGGCACCATTTGCCCCGCATATGACAGAAGAGTTGTGGAGTCAGTTGGGGAATAAAGATTCAATTCACCATCATCAATGGCCAAAAGCTGATTTAAGCAAATTAATATTAGAAACGGTTGAAATTATTGTACAAGTTAATGGAAAAGTAAAAGAGAAAATGATTATTTCTGCAGACTTATCGGAAGAAGAAATAAAAGAAATCGTATGGTCCAACGATAAAGTAAAACTAAGTATTGATGGAAAAGATATCAAAAAAGTAATCATTGTTCCGGGTAAATTAGTAAATATTGTGGCAAAATAGAAGCACTTGGGACAAAAAGGAGTCGTTTAGGATGGATAATCAGCAGAACCTACACCCCACTCTTGTTAGTATGATTCCAATTGTTCACTCCCTTGGAAAGACACTAGGGAAAAACTGTGAAGTTGCTTTGCATGAAATAAACGAATCAGTTAAAACAATTGTTGCTATCAGTAACGGGCATGTCACCGGCAGATCTGTCGGCAGCCCTATGGTTAACGAAGGTCTGGAAGCGGTCAGGAAAGATGATCATTCTGACCATATTCTTAATTACAAAAATAAGAGTGCTGATGGTAAAACCCTTAAGTCATCTACAATGATGTTGAGAGATGAACAGGGAGAAATCATCGGATGCATGTGTATTAATATTGACATTTCGGAATTTATGATAGCCAGAAAAGTATTGGAAGAGTTTACTAGCATCGATCAAAATGAAGTAGATCATTTTCATGGCACTGGACATAATCGAGTAAATGATGTATTAAATACATTAGTTACGAATACCTTGGATAACTTTGGGAAGCCTGTGGCTTATATGAATAAAGAAGAAAAGGTAGCCATTGTTAAAAGGCTGGATAATCAAGGTGCTTTCTTAATAAAAGGAGCGATTGATTATGTGGCAAAAATTTTGTGTGTTTCCAGATATACAATTTATAACTATCTGGATGAAATAAGAGCAAATAATCAACCATAAAAAAGGAGAGGTTTATATGAGTAAAATGCATGCAACATCGAAAGCTCCAGCTGCTATTGGGCCATATTCTCAAGCTGTTGAAGCAGGAAATATGATTTTTGTATCTGGACAACTACCGATGGATCCAGAAACAATGCAGTTTGTTTCAGAGGATATCCAAGGCCAAACGAAACAATCATTGAACAATCTTAAAGCAATATTAGAATCTGCTGGTTTTACAATGGAGCAAGTGGTTAAAACAACCGTTTTTGTAAAAGACATGAATGAGTTTGGGGAAATGAACAAAGTATATGGAGAGTTTTTTACGGATCACAAACCAGCAAGAGCTTGCGTAGAAGTTGCTAGGCTACCAAAAGATGCAAAGGTTGAAATTGAGGCAGTTGCAATAAAAGAATAAATCAAAAACCGGTTCCAATCTAATCTTAAATAGGAACCGGTTTTTATTTGCTATTATTGATAACGTTCCATACGTCGCCGTAAATAAGCCTGTCTTCTTATTTTTCTGACCCTGAACACATAGATTTGCCAAGCGATAAAGAGGAATAGAACCAAACTAAGCAAAATAGCCGTAATAGGTATCCTTTTGAAAAAAGGAAGAAATTCGACGGACTCCATGGCGATTAAACTTGTATTTCCAATGACTCGATCATTATGATAAAAAACAATTTCACCAAGTTCTATATTAGCTTCTATAGGAGCTTCATAAACATCTTTTATCTTAATTTCTTTGCTAATAAAGTCGGCGGAAACCGTTGTGGGAAGGATTGTATGAACGGCTTTTTCGGTGAATAATGCGATATTATCATGAGTACCATTAACGATAGGAACACTGGTGATAAGCATTTTTTCATCGGTTAATGTTACCAATTGATAATTATCCAACCCATGATCAAGAAGTGCTCTGGAATCAGGGTACAGATTTTCTCTTTCTGCATTTAAGACGACAGCAATTACCTGTCGGTCATTGTCAGTAGCAGAGCTTACAAGACAATGTTTGGCAGCGTTTGTAAAGCCTGTTTTTATTCCGTCAACTCTGGGGTAATACAAATTGATCCATTCACCTTGATATAGCATTTGGTGACTGGTACCTCTTCCCCATAAAAAACGATTACTATTATTATAAATACGTTGCTCAGGTGTTTCTTTGGTTTCAGGTATCACAAGTGATGGAGAAGAAACGATTTCTCGAAAAGTAGGGTTTCTCATAGCGTATCTAGAAATAAGGGCTAAATCATAAGCCGTTGTTAAATGATCTTCATCTGGTAATCCGTGAGGATTTGTAAAATACGTGTTTTTAGCTCCAATTTCTAAAGCTTTTTTATTCATTAAATCAACAAAAGATTCTACACTTCCGGAAATGTGATTTGCTAAAACTTCAGCAACATCATTACCAGATCTAATCATTAAAGCTTGTACTAGTGTTTCTACTGTAAATGATTCGCCGGGCAAAATATACATACTGGAACCAGGAACACCAGGTTCATAGTCAACATAGATCATTTCATCTAATTCCGCATTTTCTAAAGCGACGATAGCTGTCAAAATTTTGGTTGTACTTGCTGGATACGTAGGTTCATGAGCATTTTTTTCAAAAATAACTTCGCCTGTTACTTCATCCATCAGGATGGCTCTTGGTGCACTGATCTCCGGTAGTTCTGAAGCATTTACAGTAAGGGGGAAGCACACTAACAAAAATAATAAGAAAGTACAAGTAATGATGTAATTATGATTCGTTCGAAATTGTCTGATATAGTGCAATACAATCGACTCCGTTCGGAAATAGTTTTTCTTACTGATCTATGCAAAGAAGAAACAAATGAAAAGAATAGCGTTTTCATGTGGCAAATACTTACTTAAATATAGTACAATAATTATAGCCTTTTGTTAAGTGAAAAATTAAATTCCATTAATGACAATATACTGGAAAGCGAGGGCTGTCTTTGGAATTAACAAAAAAACAAAAAATATCATTGCTTGCAATTGCGGTTATTATATTTACCTATATTTCTGTTCGAGAAGTAATGTACTTAAGAAGCAAAACATATATCCTAACAGCACCATCAGAGATGAATCATTCCGTAGAATCCGTAGAAATGGAACACAACCAAAATGAAGATTCTTTTTTTAACAAGGAAGATGCAATCTCGGAAAGTACTTATATAATGGTCCATATAGAGGGCGAGGTTAACAAACCGGGTGTTTACGAATTAGCCGAAGGAAGCAGGGTAGTTGATGTTGTTGATAAAGCAGGAGGATTAACGTCATCGGCAAATCGCAGGATCATTAACAAAGCTCAGAAATTAACAGATGAGATGTTTATTTTAATACCCCATATTGATGAAGAAGTCCACATATCATTTGCTGAAAGGGTGGATCATTCATCTTCTGGTGAATTATCCACTCCCAATGATGGTATGATTAATATTAACACAGCAGATGTAAAATTGTTAGAAACACTTCCGGGAATTGGGCCAGTTTTAGCTCAACGAATCGTCGACTACCGGAACCAGCATGGTAAATTTAATCATGCGGACGATTTAATGAACGTTGCAGGAATAGGGGAAGGGCGATATAAAGATATTTCAGATCAAGTAACAGTTAGATAACAATAGAGAAGAGGTGTTGAAGATGAGTATAAAAAAATTAACTCAAATGACTCAAAGTGCAGGCTGAGCAGCGAAAATAGGACCGGAGGTTCTATCTAAGGTGATAAAAAACTTGCCCGTGCAACATAATCCCAATGTTTTAGTTGGTCTTGAAACGGGAGACGACGGAGCTGTATATAAATTAAAAAATGATCTAGCGATCATTCAAACCCTAGATTTTTTTACACCCGTTGTGGATGATCCGTATATATTTGGACAAGTTGCAGCGGCCAATTCTCTGAGTGATGTATATGCGATGGGAGGAAAACCAATACTAGCATTAAATATTCTCTGCTTTCCAAATTGCCTGCCGACGGAAATAATGGAAAAAATACTCAAAGGTGGAGCTGATAAAGTAATCGAAGCAGGTGCCGTATTAATAGGAGGACACTCCGTGGAAGATAATGAGCCTAAATACGGATTATCGGTAACTGGAACCGTTCATCCTGAGCAGATATTAACGAACAAAGGATCTAAACCAGGAGATTGTCTTATTTTAACAAAGCCCTTAGGCTCAGGTATACTTAATACAGCAATAAAGGCAGAGATGATTTCTTCTGAAGCGTATAACCAAGTAATTCATGTGATGACATTACTAAACGAGTCTGGCTTAAAAGCTGTTGAAAACGTGACGGTAAATGCCTGTACGGATATTACAGGCTTTGGATTAATAGGTCACGCTGTTGAAATGGCAGAGGGAAGCGAAATAACGCTTATGATTAACGCTAGCAAAATCCCCTATATTGAAGAAACAAAAGAAAAGGCTGAGATGGGTCTTATTCCTGGTGGAATGTATCGCAATCGAGAGTTTTTTGAGAAGAAAGTTAAAATGGATACTGGTATTGAAGAAGCTATCGTAGATATAGTCTATGACCCTCAAACTTCCGGTGGCCTGTTACTTTCGGTTCCTGAAAATGAAGTGGACAAAGTAATGGACCGACTGGCGCATAATCATTCCTGTGAATATGCACTAATTGGCAGAGTAGTACCTAGATCAGAAAAGCCAGTAATATTAGAGAGATAGGACAAGTAAACTATTGAAGAGGTGGAAATATGACAGAAGCAAAATCTCTATTAAGATGCCTTCCTAAAGTAGATGAACTGCTACAGCAAGATGAAATTACTCAATTGCTGGAAATGATAGGAAGAGAGCGATTAGTTGATATAATACGAGAAACGATTAATGATTTGCGGAGTAATATTTTATTAAAAGAGATGGTTGTAGAAAGTGATACTAGTGAAGAAAGGATTATCGAAACAATTAAGGAAAAAGTAAAAAAAACCAATGAAATACAGATCAGAAAAGTAATCAATGGTTCAGGAGTGGTTCTGCACACTAATTTAGGAAGAGCGCCTTTAGGATCCTATGCACAAGAAATAATCCAAGAAGTATCCGAAGGGTATAGCAATTTAGAAATCGACTTAGACACAGGCAAGAGAGGGAGCCGTTATCAACATATAAAAGATCTAATATTAACCCTTACAGGAGCGGAAGATGCTATTGTCGTTAATAACAATGCGGGGGCTGTATTGTTGGCATTATCGGCGGTTGCGAAAGGGAAAGAAGTAATTATTTCCAGAGGCGAACTAGTTGAAATAGGAGGATCCTTTCGTGTTCCGGAAGTAATGGAACAAAGTGGTGCAAAGCTTGTTGAGGTGGGTGCAACCAATAAAAGTTATTTGAAAGATTACCAGAATGCCATTACAGAAAATACGGCGGCTTTATTAAAAGTTCACCGTAGCAATTTTAAGTTAGTAGGATTCACACATGAAACGACTAGCGAAGATTTAGTGGCACTTGCTAATCAAAAACAAATACCAGTAATGAATGACTTGGGTAGCGGCTTGTTAATCGATTTGCAGAAATATGGCTATCCATATGAGCCGACGGTTAAAGATGTGGTGAACTCTGGCTGTGATATTATTACTTTTAGCGGCGATAAGTTGCTGGGAGGAACTCAAGCAGGAATTATCGTAGGAAAAAAACACTGGATCAAAATAATCGAAAGTCATCCCCTAACCAGAGCTTTGAGAGTAGATAAACTAACTCTCAGTGCTCTAGAAGCGACATTAAAGCAGTATATCAAACCAGAAAAGGCTATACAGCAGATACCAGTTCTTAAAATGATGATAGCGACAGAAGAAGATATGCTCAAAAAAGCAGAAGAGTTTATTCGACAGCTACCCGAATCAATAGATAGATTAAAAGCTAGCATTAAGCGAACAACATCTCAGGTTGGTGGCGGCTCATATCCAGGACACGAAATGAACAGCTATGCCGTTGTTTTTGAAGGTAGTCAGGATGACATCGTCAGCCTAGAGCGTTTTTTAAGAACAGGAACGCCTTCTGTTATAGGGAGGCTATCAGAAGGTGTTTACCTATTAGATGTTCGAACGATCATCGAAAAGGAAATGATAATAATATCAGAGAGGCTACAAGATTGGGTCAAAAGGAGTGAAAAGCGTTGAAGCATTTAGTCATTGGAACAGCAGGTCATATAGATCATGGAAAAACGACTTTGATCCAGGCTTTAACAGGACGGAATACAGATCGCTTAAAAGAAGAAATGAAAAGAGGTATTTCTATAGAGCTGGGCTTTACCCATTTTGATTTACCAGGTGGCATCAGAGCAGGCATTATAGATGTACCAGGTCATGAACGGTTTATTCGGCATATGCTTGCTGGTGTAGGTGGGGTTGATCTGGTGATGCTTGTTATTGCAGCAGACGAAGGGGTCATGGCACAAACAAAGGAACATTTGGATATTTTACAGATGCTGTCTATTAAAAAAGGTATCGTAGTGCTGACAAAAGCGGATATAGTAGAACCAGAATGGTTAGAGATGGTTAAGGAAGATGTAAGAGAAAGTTTACAGGAAACATTTCTGGAATCGGCACCAATAATAGCGGTAGATTCAGTATCTAAAAGAGGTATCAATGAGTTAATTGAAAAATTAACCGATCATTATCAAGAGGTAGATTCTCGAGATGAAAAAGCACCTTTTAGAATGCCTATTGATCGTGTGTTTACGATAACAGGCTTTGGAACTGTAGTGACCGGTACCTTGATGGAAGGTTCCCTTAATATTGAAGAGACGGTTCAATTATATCCTGGTGAAGAGACGCTTCGAATTAGAAACATACAGGTTCATGGTGAAACGGTCAAAAAGGCTTATGCGGGACAAAGAGTTGCACTAAACCTGTCTGGAATAAAAAAAGAACTAATTCAGAGAGGTGATTATCTAGCAAAACCAGGATCCTTAAAGTCGACTATGATGGTGGATGGTAGGCTAACATTATTAAAAAATGCCCCCAGAAGTCTTAAGCAGCGTGATCGAGTGCGAATTTATCATGGAGCATCTGAAATTTTAGCGCGAATCGTCATCCTGGAAAAAGATGTGATTGAACCTGGCGAAAGTACGTTGGTTCAGTTTAGACTGGAAGAAAATGCTGTCTTTAAAAAAGGTGATAACATTATTATTCGATTTTACTCACCAATGGAAACTTTAGGTGGTGCCGTGATCATAGAACCATCCCCCGAGAAACATAAATCGATGCAGCAAGATATCATTGATAAATTAATGCTGAAAGAATCAGGTGGTATAGAAGCGGATTTAGAACAAGCCCTGCAAAAAATAAGCGATACATTTCCAGATAAATCAATATTAGCAGAATCAATTGGTTGTGATGAGTCAGATATTAAAGAAGTGATTGGTTATTTACAGGACCAAAACCTAATCTATTCAATTGAAGATAAGTATTATATTCATCGAGATTATTATGAATCAATTATTGATGAAATTAGCATGAACCTTATAAATTATCACAAAAAAAATCCTCTAAGGCAAGGAATGCTAAAGGAAGAATTAAAGAGCAGGGTATTTTCTAATCCTAAAAACAGAGCGGCGGACCTTTTCCTAGAACTAATCAGCCAAGAAAAGATCATCTGTATTGAAGGTAAATTTGTTTCAGCACAAGGCTTTTCCATCAAACTAACTCCAGAGCAAAAAGAAATTCTGAATCAAATTGAAACCATTTATTTAGAGTCCTTGTATAGTCCACCTCGTCTGGAAGAGGTGAAAAAGGGTATTAAAGGAAAAGAAAAAACCATTCAACAAGTGATAGAAATGATGATGGGAGACAAGTTATTGCGCTTGCAAAACGACTTAGTTCTTCATCAAAAAGCTTATGAAGGTGCGAAGGAAAAAATAAAAGAACATTTTATTAATTGTGAAACCCTGAGCGTTGCAGAATTTAGAGACTTACTAGGGACTAGCAGAAAATATGCTGTTGGCATTTTAGAGTATCTTGATCAAGAAAAATTCACTAAAAGAGAGGGCGATAA
Source organism: Tindallia californiensis (assembly GCF_900107405.1). Taxonomy (NCBI): domain Bacteria; kingdom Bacillati; phylum Bacillota; class Clostridia; order Peptostreptococcales; family Tindalliaceae; genus Tindallia; species Tindallia californiensis. The sequence goes on from NZ_FNPV01000005.1 coordinate 55,852, forward strand.
TAGAACTTTAGGAAAAAAATAGCAAAAGACTTATAAACGACTCTTGCTGTTGAGAAGTTCTTTGTGCTATAATAAGTTCTGTTATGGACTGCAGAATTATAAGGGAGTAGATGGGTGCTGGTGTGCCCTCTGGTCTTCAAAACCAGTACGAGGGGTTAGGAGCCTCTTGGGTGGGTTCGATTCCCACGTACTCCCGCCATTGTCATTTACTGAGGGCTTCGGCTCTCATTTTGTTTATTTATAGAAAGATTAATCGGAGGGTTACTGTTATGGACCAGGAAATAGGCCGATGTCAGCAAGAATTGAAGTCGAAAGGGTATAAGTTTACGAAACAAAGAAGAATAATCATTGAGATCCTTTTATCTTCCCAACGACATCTGATGACAGCTAGCCATATCTATGAAGAAGTTAAGAAAAGAAAGCACCCAATAAACTTTTCAACTGTCTACAGAAATTTGGAAACATTGCTAGAGTGTGGACTAATCAGAAAAGCTTTGTTGCAAGATGGAATTGCAAGCTACGAATTGAATATTCATCATCACCATCATCATTTAATATGTTTACAATGTCATGATGCCGAAATGATTCATTTTTGTCCTTATGAAGAAATTAATAAACATATTAGAAAAAACACTCACTTTCATCCTGTAGAGCATAAAATTGAAATATATGGTTATTGTGAACAATGTCACAAAAAGATTACAAAGGATTTGAGTCAAAAATGAGAATTTTAGGGATTGACCCAGGATTAGCAACTACAGGGTATGGAGTGATCGATTATCATAAAAATCAATTCCAAGCAGTACAGTACGGTGTGATAAGAACAAACAGTAAAACCTCTATGCCACAACGACTGTCTATTATCAATGCAAACTTAAAAGAGGTTATCCTACGCTATGAACCGGATGTAATGGCTGTGGAAGAATTGTTTTTTAATACAAATGCAAAAACAGCTATGTTGGTTGGACAAGCCAGAGGGGTTGTTTTATTAACAGCAACAATGGAAGGCATCGAAACATATGAATATACACCTTTACAAGTAAAACAAGGAGTAGCTGGATATGGCCGAGCAGAAAAAAAACAAATACAGCTCATGGTAAAAACACTATTAAACCTTAAAGAACTACCAAAACCGGATGATGCGGCAGATGCACTGGCTATTGCCATGTGCCATGCACACACAGGGAACTTTTGTAATGTATTTAAAGTGTAGCGATGTCTTTGAAAGTCTTTAGAAGGGACTGAGTAAGCCTTGATTGAATATATAAAAGGAACAGTTGAGTTTGTCACCAACGAAAAGGTTGTTGTTGAAGCAAACGGATTGGGGTATGGCGTATACTCTTCGACAAAAAGCTTGTCAGACATTCACGTGGGAGCGTCGGTTACTTTATTTACTTATTACAGTGTAAGAGAAGATAGCATTAGTCTGTATGGTTTTGCTACCAAAACGGAACTGGATATGTTTAAGAAATTAATTTCAGTAACAAAGATAGGCCCAAAAGCAGCTATTGGAATTCTTTCTACCTTTACAGTTGAGACGCTTTGCCAACAAATTGCAACTCAAAATATTGCTATGATTTCAAAAGCGCCGGGAGTTGGAAAAAAAACAGCCGAACGAATTGTATTAGAACTTAAAGATAAGGTTAAGGATTTAAATGTGCTGGATAACAAGGAGAATTCTCAATCTATGCAAGATATGCTCTTTGAAGATGAGATATTAGAAGCACTGTTGTCACTAGGTTATCAACAACAAGAAGCAAAACAGGCAATCATGGCTGTGGCATCGGAAGCAACGACAACAGAAGCTGGGCTAAAAGCGGCATTGGCCTGGTTACTTCGATAATGTGGAGGGAAATCTGTGAGTATTGAAGAAAGAATGATAACCACTGAGTTAAAAGAAGAAGATGTAGCGATCGAAACTGGTCTTCGCCCTAAAAGCCTTAATGATTATATAGGGCAGGATAAAACCAAAGAAAAGTTTCGAATTTTTATAGAAGCAGCAAAAAATCGAAAAGAATCTCTGGATCATGTTCTGCTATATGGACCTCCAGGATTAGGGAAAACGACACTATCCAGCATTATTGCTAATGAAATGAATGTAAACATAAGAATTACTAGTGGACCTGCCATCGAAAGACCTGGAGATCTAGCCGCCATTCTAACTAATTTATCTGAAAATGACGTGCTTTTTATTGACGAAATACATAGATTAAATCGTTCTGTTGAAGAAATTCTATACCCTGCAATGGAAGATTATGCCTTAGATATTATTATTGGAAAGGGACCGAGTGCCCGTTCCGTAAGACTTGATTTAAATAGATTCACTTTAATTGGTGCAACTACCAGAGCTGGTCTTTTAACCTCTCCCTTAAGAGATCGATTTGGTGTGATTAGTCGGCTGGAGCTTTATAATACTAATCAGTTAACAAAAATCATTAAACGGTCAGCTAAGATTCTTCAAATACCCATTGAAGAAACAGCTGCCGTTGAAATTGCATCACGGTCGCGAGGAACACCACGAATTGCTAACCGGCTATTAAAACGCATCAGAGATTATGCTCAGGTTAGAGCCGATGGTATTATAGATTCTAATACAGTGTCGGAAGCTTTGCATTTATTTGAAATAGATGCATTAGGTTTAGATAATGTAGATAAAAAAATGATCCTGTCAATGATAGAAAACTTTAATGGAGGGCCAGTTGGTTTAGATACTTTGTCAGCATCCACCGGTGAAGAAAGGAACACGATCGAAGATGTTTACGAACCATACTTGATGCAAATTGGCTTTATCAGTAGAACTCCTAGAGGCAGAGTAGTTATGAAAAAAGCATACGAACATTTTCATCTGCCTTATCAGGATCAAAGCGAGGAATCGTGATGGAGCAAATGGCTAAAACGATGATATCTTTAGGCACTCTTTTTTTATTGGTGGGTTTCTTCCTATTGCTTATGGACAGAATAGGACTAGATTCTTTGCCAGGTAATTTCTTGTTTCAAAAAGGAAGAGTGACATTCTTTTTTCCATTAACAGCCAGTATTATTATTAGTCTTTTATTAACTTTTGTTTTTAATATTTTATTAAGGAAGTAAGTATGAATAGAGAGAAAATAAACAAAATGTGAAAGAGAGAGGATTATGAAAACCAGTGATTTTTACTACAAACTTCCGGAAGAGCTAATTGCTCAAAAACCTTTAGAGATACGTGATCAGTCAAGGCTGATGATAGTGAATAAATCTGAGCAAAGCATACAACATAAAAAATTCTGTGATGTTGTTTCGAAATTAAATCCTGGCGATGGATTGGTTATCAATACATCCAGGGTAATACCTGCCAGATTGACCGGTAGAAAACGATTCACCAATGGAAAAACAGAACTGTTGTTACTGAAGCAAGAAGTCCCCAATACTTGGGAAGTGATGGTTAAACCAGCAAAAAGAATACGAAAAGATACTCAGATAATTTTCGGGAAGAATGAGTTGAAGGCAACGGTTCTTGAAGAACGCAACGATGGTCTTCGATTAGTTAAGTTCCAGAGTGAAAGTGATCAGTCCGTAGATCTTTTAATTCATAAGTTGGGAGAAATGCCACTTCCACCCTATATTCACGAGAAGCTGGAGGACAAAGAAAGATATCAGACAGTATACAGCGAAGCACCTGGTTCGGCGGCAGCTCCAACAGCTGGACTTCACTTTACAGAAGAAATTCTATCAACGATTAAAAGAAAAGGCATTCATATTATTCCGATCACCTTACATGTAGGATTAGGCACTTTTAGACCAGTACAGTCAGATAATCTGGATGAACATAAAATGCATGAGGAATTCTTTGAAATTTCTCAGGAAAGTGCTGCAACAATGAACAAAATTAAGGAAAAGGGTGGCCGCATCGTTGCTGTTGGAACCACTAGCTGTCGGGCATTAGAGTCATCGGTTGGTTTGGACGGACAGATCATAGCCGCTAAAAAGTGGACAAATATTTTTATTAAACCTGGATATGAATTTAGGTTTATAGATATACTGGTTACCAATTTTCACTTACCGGAATCAACACTCCTGATGTTAGTCAGTGCTTTGGCAGGGAAAGAATTTATGCTTAGAGCTTATGAAGAAGCCGTGAATGAGAAATATCGCTTCTTTAGCTTTGGTGATGCTATGTGGATTGAGTAAAGCAAATGAAGGAGTAGATTGATAATGAAAAAAATATTTACTAAAACCGGTTCTTCCAGCGAATCTCTTGCTCGAACCGGTATGGTAGAAACGTATCATGGTAAATTTGAAACACCGATATTTATGCCTGTTGGAACACAGGCAACTGTTAAAACAATGACGCCTGAAGAGTTGCGAGAGTGTGAAGCACAAATTATTTTAAGCAATACATATCACTTATACATGAGACCAGGTTCTGATTTAGTTGAAAAAGCAGGCGGACTCCATCGTTTTATGAACTGGAAGCATCCGATACTAACTGACAGTGGAGGATTTCAGGTATTTAGCTTAGGTCATCTAAATAAAATCACAGAAGAAGGTGTGACTTTTCAGTCTCATATTGACGGATCACGACATTTTATTTCTCCTGAAAAAGCAGTGGAAATTCAAAATCAGCTGGGTGCAGATATTATGATGGTGTTTGATGAATGTGTTCCTTACCCCTCTGACCATGAATATGTACGAAATTCCGTTGACCGGACAACAAGATGGGCAAAACGTTGTATGGATGCTCATCGCAATCAAGATAAGCAACACTTGTTTGGAATTGTGCAGGGAGGTATGTACCATGATTTACGAAAACGAAGTGCCGAGGCACTTATTGACTTGGATTTTCCTGGATATGGAATCGGTGGGCTGAGCGTAGGAGAACCTAAAAAAATAATGTACGATGTCTTAGATCACTTAATGCCCATAATGCCACCGGATAAACCTCGGTATTTAATGGGAGTAGGAAGTCCTGATGCATTGATTCATGGAGTGTTAAGAGGCGTAGACATGTTTGATTGTGTCCTGCCAACTCGTATAGCAAGAAATGGTACAGCAATGACTAGTGAAGGACCTGTTATTATTAAAAATGCAAAACATTTTGAATCTTGGGCACCGCTGGACTCTGATTGTCAATGCTATTGTTGTCGAAACTATTCGAGGGCTTATTTACGCCACTTATTCAAATCGAATGAAATTTTAGGGCTAAGACTACTATCAATACACAATATTTCATTTTTGTTAGAGTTAATGAAAGGAATCAGAAAGGCTATAAAAAATGATTGTCTTATAGATTATTGCCAAGCATTTTACCGTCGTTATTATCAGGAAGAACTTGTATTTAATTTCATTCCATAAATTGACAAGACGCGATGAATATAGTTTAATAGGTAACGAGACATAAAATCTGGGAGGAGATAAGACATGCAATTTTCAGGATTGATCATTCCTTTGGGTTTTTTAGCCATCTTTTATTTTTTGATTATTAAACCCCAAAAGGCCAAGGAAAAAAAGATTAAACTTATGCGGGAAAACTTGAAAGTTGGAGATGAAGTCGTTACTATAGGCGGAATCTTTGGGAAAGTTGCAAAAGTAAAAGAAGACATGATAACCATTGAAGTTGGAGCTGATAAAACTAAGTTGACAATGGCAAAGTGGTCTGTTGGTAACTTGGTGAATGAAAATGATGAAGAAAGCTCGGGAAAATCGGAATAAATTGTAAAGATTAGAATAAAAAAACAGCGGAAATGCGCCGCTGTTTTTTTACTGACTATATAAACAAATGATATTTGTAATGCTACATTGTTTTTTGAGCATTGCTTATGATATAATGCTATGGACATTAAATATCCGAAAGGAGTAATATGATGACAAAGAAACGTATTAAAACATTAAATGCAAATAACTTACCTTCTAAAGGTGCAGACACTGGTTGTGGAGAATGTCAGACATCCTGTCAATCTGCTTGTAAGACTTCTTGTACCGTAGGCAATCAAATTTGTGAAAAATAGAGACGATAGCGATTGCATAGGCAGGAGTGCAAACTCTCTGCTTTTTCTTTTGTCAAATATTATTTGGAAAGTAGGTATTATCAAATGGTTCACACGTTTAAAAGAAATGGCGTCGTAATGGCAGTTGATGTGAATTCTGGCGCTGTTCATGTGATAGATGAACTGGTATATCAATTACTGGGGAGCGAAAAGGTAGTTGATGATAAGCAGCATATCCACCACTTAAATAACATTTATGGCTTCGATACCGTTCAGGAAGCCATAAAAGAAATAGAAGAGCTTCGTCAGGCAGGACTACTTTATTCCGAGACTGATACAGATGCTAATGCCATGAAACATCAGCCATCAGTTATTAAGGCGATGTGCTTACACGTAGCTCATGATTGTAATTTATCCTGCGAATATTGCTTTGCAGCCGAAGGGACTTTTCATGGCAACAGAGGAATGATGTCTTTAGAAACTGGTAAAAAGGCACTTGTTTTCTTAGCTGAAAACTCAGGGAACCGAAAGCACTTAGAAGTGGATTTTTTTGGTGGAGAACCATTATTGAATTTTTCACTGATCCGGGAATTAATTGATTTTGGAAGGGGTTTAGAGAAAAAAACAGGAAAGGTTTTTCGATTTACATTAACTACGAATGCGCTTGCCCTTACGGAAGATAAAATGGATTATATTAATGAGCATATGGACAATATTGTTTTAAGTATCGATGGACGAAAAGAAGTTAACGATAACCTTAGAAAAACATTATCAGGTAGCGGGTCCTATGATTTGATTAAACCTAACATAAGTAAAATGGTTCAAAAAAGAGGGGATAAAGCCTATTTTGTTCGTGGCACCTTTACAGCAAAACACCTTGATTTTTCTTCGGATGTGGTGCATCTGGCAGATTTAGGTTATGATCAAATATCTGTGGAACCGGTAGTTGGACCTGCAGAAATGGAAACAACACTGAAGGAAGCGCACCTTCCTATCATAGAAAAAGAGTATGAAAAATTATCAGAAGAATACTTGAAACGAAAAAACACTAAAAATAAATTTCGATTCTTTCACTTTATATTAGACTTGCAGCAAGGGCCATGTATGAAAAAAAGATCTTCTGGATGTGGTGCTGGCACAGAGTATGTGGCGGTAACTCCTGAAGGTGAACTGTATCCCTGTCATCAATTTGTTGGTCAACATGAATTTTCTCTAGGAAATCTTGATACTGGTATCACAAACAAATGCCAACAACGTAAGTTTGTTAATGCAACTGTTTATGATAAGTTGGACTGTGTTCAATGCTGGGCAAAATATTATTGCAGTGGTGGATGTCATGCAAATGCTTACTTTATGAACAATGATTTGAATAAACCCTATCAGATGGGATGTCAGATGGAGAAGATAAGGCTGGAGACTGCATTAACTATCATTGCAAGAGAAAGCGAGGAATAAGAATGGTTAAGGACTGTAATGGAAGGAATCCGGAATTTCACAATTCATGTTTTGTAGCTGAGACAGCTAGTGTCATTGGCAAGGTGGTCATGAAAGAAAATGCCAGTCTTTGGTATGGTGTCATTGCCAGAGGAGATTATAATGATATTTATATTGGAAAAGGTACAAACATACAAGATGGCTCCGTCATACATATTGCCTTTAATCATCCTACGGTGATAGGAGATTATGTTACTGTTGGTCATAATGCAGTTATTCATGGTTGTCATATTGAGGATGAAGCTTTGATAGGTATGGGCGCCATTATCTTAAATGGTGCAACTATTGGAAGTAAAAGCATCATTGCTGCTGGAAGCCTGGTGCCGGAAGGAAAAGAAATTCCGCCGGGAGTATTGGCAATGGGATCTCCTGCTAAAGTAGTAAGAAACTTGACGGAAGATGAAAAGAAAAATATTCGTCTCTCCGCTGAAGATTATATAGGGTTTGCAAAAGAGCATAAGAAAGAAATATAGATTTTTTTCTAAGAGAGTAAATTAAGGAGGTTTTTTACATGAAAGCAAAATATATCCTGATTTTTCTCATGATCATGTTTATTGCCATTGCTGGAGTTTTTACAGCTATTAATGGATTAAGCATAGGAGAACGACAAATCAGTCCCGTGTCTGAAAGCATTAACCAAGGATTAGACTTAAGAGGTGGCGTGTTTGTTATATATGAAGCAGATACAGATGCTTCTGGTGAAGAATTGGATAAAATAATAGAACAAACGATCAGTGTATTTAGAATGCGTGTTGATGGAATGGGTCTTACAGAACCAGTTATTGTACGAGAAGGTGAAAACAGAATAAGGGTTGAACTTCCTGGAGTGGAAGAAGTGCAAGAAGCTTTAGATATGATTGGAAGAACAGCTCAACTAGAATTTTTGACGCCAAATGAGCAAATTGTTCTTACTGGTGGCAATGTGACCGGTGCCAATGCAACTTATGTTGACGGAGAGGCAAATCCTGTTGTTAGGTTAGAATTAGACAATGAAGGAGCAAAAAGTTTTGCAGATGCAACGGGGACCTATATAGGCGAACCAATCTATATTATTTTAGATGATGAGATTATTTCGGCGCCTGTTGTTCGTTCAAGAATTCCAGACGGTGTAGCGACTATTAGTGGCAACTTTACCATTGAAGAAGCTTCTAATCTGGCCGCTTTAATTAGAGCGGGTTCACTGCCTGTCAATTTAAATGAGGTTCAAACTTCAACCATTACAGCTACATTAGGAGTCGATGCACTGAACAGAAGTATCGATGCGGCTAAAATAGGTATAGCCCTTGTACTGCTTTTTATGCTGGTTGTATATCGTTTACCTGGCTTTGTTGCCAATATTGCTTTGACTATCTATATATTATTAGTACTGGGTATTTTCATATCATTGAATGCAACCTTGACCTTACCTGGGATTGCGGCATTGATACTGTCCATCGGTATGGCTGTGGATGCAAATGTTATTATCTTTGAGAGAGTAAAAGAAGAAATAGCGAATGGTAAAACCATTCGTGTATCAATTGACTCCGGGTTTAAGCGTGCATTTACAACCATACTAGATGCTAATATAACAACGCTAATTGCCGGAATCACTTTATATCAGTTTGGGACCGGACCAATTCGAGGATTTGCTGTCATGCTCATGATTGGACTGGCGGTTAGCATGTTTACGGCAATGGTTGTTACAAGAGTCCTACTCAAATCTCTTGTAGCTACGAATCTGTTTAAAAATCCAAAATATTTTGGGGCGTAAGGAGGGAAAGCAATGGAAATAATTCATAGAAAAAAAATCTGGTTTTCTATATCAGCCATGATCATGCTGGTAGCTATTTTATTTATCTCTTTTACTGGAGTCAACACAGGGATAGATTTTACCGGTGGAACGATTATGGAGTTTGATTTTAAGCAGCAGGTAGAAGTCAATGATATTCGTCAGATAACAGATACTTTTGATACGGATGCAAGTATTAATTTTATAGGATCAGGACAGGAACAAGTCCAGATACGAACCATCATCGATATGAACCATCAGGAAAGAATGAAGGTTTTTAGTATGTTGCAAGAAACCTATGATATTATCGAAGACGATTTTATAAGGGCAGAACAATTTGGTCCATCAATTGGCAAAGAAATTCAGAATAGAGCATACTTATCAATACTAATTGCCTCTATTGGAATGCTAATTTATATAACTCTTCGGTTTGAGTTGAGTTTTGGACTGGCAGCCATTGCAGCACTGCTACATGACATATTAATAGTGGTTGCCATATTTATCATTTTTCAAATACCCATTAACAGCCCTTTTGTAGCGGCGATGTTGACGGTACTAGGATATTCTATCAACGACACAATTGTTGTTTTTGACCGTATACGTGAAAACCGAAAGATAATGAAGAAATATGATTATGTAAGCTTGACGACAGACAGTATTCGACAGACCGTTCGACGTTCCTTATACACTTCTGCAACTACGCTTATAACTATTATAGCGCTATACATTCTGGGAGTACCTATGATCAAAGACTTTGCTTTGCCTTTAATAGCAGGCATTATCAGCGGTACCTATTCCTCCATTTTTATAGCAAGTCCTATTTGGGTTATGTTGAAGGAACGATCAAAAGACCCTAGTAAAAGTTTTTCTAAAGCTTAAGATAGAAACAGCGATCCTTTAAGGATGGCTGTTTCTATTATCAATGAAATTTACTTTTAAAGAAATAGTTTCGATAAAACAACTATTCAATATTGAATAAATTGTCTCAAATCGATATAATTATAGTATTATCCAATTTAACAAAAATAAGGGAGGTACACTATGCAACTCCAAAATAAGATTCGCGAGATTCAGGATTTTCCTCAAAAAGGCATTAACTTTAAGGATATTACGACTTTGTTAAAAGATTCAAATGCATTAAAACAAATGATCGACGATTTATGTGAACCATTAAAAGATCAAAAAATTGATTTAGTCGTAGGTCCTGAGTCAAGAGGATTTATTGTCGGAGTACCGATAGCATACCTCTTAAACGCAGGTTTTGTTCCGGTGCGCAAACCAGGAAAACTTCCGGCACCTATAAGAAAATACGAATATGAATTAGAGTATGGGACAGATTCTTTAGAAATTCATGAAGATGCTATTACGCCGGGTCAACGAGTTGTCATTGTTGACGATTTACTGGCCACAGGGGGGACTATGAAAGCAACAGCAAAGCTAATTGAAGAACTTGGTGGAGAAGTGGTATCGATGCAATTTTTGATGGAGTTAACATTTCTAAATGGACGTGACAATCTAAAAGGATATCATATAAAAAGTCTTATTTCCTATGATGAGTAAGCGTCAACATTTTTCTTGAAAGGTAGGTGAAGTACATCATGCTCGAAAATTTAATTACGATGATTGAAGAACATAACCCTAACTGTGATGTTGAATTGATTATACGTGCCTATCAATTTGCTGAAAGTGCCCATGAAGGGCAGTACAGAAAATCTGGTGATCGCTACTTTTCTCACCCTGTAGAAGTAGCAAAAATATTAATCCAGCTGCAGATGGACAGTAGTACCATTGCAGCAGGACTATTGCATGATGTACTGGAAGATACGCCGAACAGTTATGAAGCAATGAAGCTAGAGTTTGGTGAAGAAATCGCAGAGTTAGTTGAAGGTGTAACAAAATTAACAAAAATGAATTTTGAGTCAAAAGAAGAAAAACAAGCTGAAAATTTACGTAAAATGTTCGTAGCAATGGCAAAAGATATTCGCGTTGTATTAATAAAGCTTGCTGATAGACTTCATAACATGAGAACACTTAAGTTTCAAAGTGATGATAAAAAGAAAGAAAAAGCAAGAGAAACTCTGGAAATTTTTGCACCGATAGCACACCGGCTAGGAATGTCTAAAATCAAATGGGAGCTAGAAGACCTAAGCCTCCTTTATATTGATCCACAAGGATATTATGATCTGGTAGATAAAGTGGCTAAAAAAAGAGAAGAAAGAGAAGCTTTTATTAATTCTATTATTAAAGACTTACACATAAAACTAACTGACTTCAGTATTGATAGCGAAATATTTGGAAGACCAAAACATTTTTATAGTATATACAAGAAAATGGTTAATCAAGGGAAAGCTTTTGAAGAAATATTTGACTTTCTGGCCATTAGAATATTAGTAGATAATATAAAGGATTGTTATGGTGTGTTAGGCGTTGTTCATACAATCTGGAAGCCAATTCCAGGACGATTTAAGGATTATATAGCCATGCCTAAACCCAACATGTACCAATCTTTACACACTACGGTTATTGGCCCTAAAGGAGAGCCTTTTGAAATTCAAATAAGAACTTATGAAATGAATAATATTGCCGAGTTTGGAATAGCTGCACATTGGAAATATAAAGAAGGACAAAGTGGAGAAGATGAAGGAACCAATATAGATGAAAAACTTACCTGGTTAAGTCAAATGATGGAATGGGAAAAAGAGACAAAAGATCCGGCGGAATTCATGGAATCTTTGCGGATTGATTTATTTACCAATGAAGTATTTGTATTTACACCCAAAGGTAAAGTAATTGATTTGCCGGCAGGTTCAACACCGATTGATTTTGCCTATAAAATTCATAGCGACATAGGAAACAAATGCGTAGGAGCGAAAGTTGACGGTAGGATTGTACCTCTTAATTACAAATTAAAGAATGGTAACATTATTGAAGTATTGACTTCTACAAATAGTAATGGCCCTAGTCGAGACTGGCTTAAAATTGTTCAAAGTTCTCAAGCAAAGACAAAAATAAAACAATGGTTTAAAAAAGAACGGCGTGATGAAAATATATCTAAAGGAAAAGATATGTTGGAGCGAGAAGTGAAAAGAATGAATGTTCCCGTAGCCTTAGCCTTAAAAGAAAAACCACTTACCGCCATTGCTAATCGAATGAGTTTGCATGGTGCGGAAGATCTTTACGCTGCCATTGGTTATGGTGGCATCACATTGGCTCAGGTGACACCCAAAATCAGAGAGTATATAAAAAACCAGGTTCCAGCAGAAGAGTTAGAAAAATACATTCCGATTTCTCCTAAAAAAGAAGTTGAAAAGAAAAAAACTGGAACAAAAAGTTCCGGTGTGAGTATTAGAGGGGTAGATAATTTAATGATACGTTTTTCTAAATGCTGTAATCCAGTTCCTGGCGATGATATCGTTGGTTATATAACTAGAGGAAGAGGCGTATCAGTTCATCGAAAAGATTGTCCAAGTTTAATGGAGAGTCCTGAAAAAGACCAAAGAACCATAGAAGTTGATTGGGACTCGGACACTGAAATAGAGTTTCAGGCAGAGATTCAGGTAAATGCAACTGACCGTAAAGGTTTATTAAGAGAAATAACACAAATTTTAACCGATGATAAGATTGCTGTGAACTCTCTGAATGCAAGAACAAATAATAAGGAACATACAGCAACTATGAATTTGGTGGTAGAAATTAACAGTACAGAAGAATTAGAAAAACTCCGCAAGACACTAAAAAGCTTGGAAGGTGTTAAAGACGTTTTTCGGGTTAAAACATAGATAATAGGGAGGAGCACTAATGAGAGCAGTTGTACAACGAGTAAAATCAAGTTGTGTATCCGTTGATGATAAAGTAGTAGGTGCTATTTCGCATGGCCTTTTAGTATATGTAGGGGTCGGAAAAGAAGATTCAGAGAAAGATATTGACTACATGGCTGAGAAAATAGTAAATCTTCGAATTTTCGAGGACGAAGAAGGAAAAATGAATCAGTCTCTTATAGATATTCAAGGTGAAATTTTATGTATATCACAGTTTACATTATGGGGAGATTGTCGTAAGGGTAGAAGGCCAAGTTTTACAGATGCTCAAGAGCCTAAAGAAGCAGATCGATTTTATAAAAAGTTTGTTGAAACTTGTCGTGAAAAAGGCGTGAAGGTTGAAACGGGAGTATTTCAGGCTCACATGGAAGTTTCGTCGGTTAATGATGGTCCCGTAACCATGCTAATTGACAGTGCGAAAAACTTTTAACAAAAAAATTTGAAAAGGAGGAAAGAACTACATGTTCTCTTATGAAAAGATAATTACAGGCCCTTTACAAGTAAATACCTATCTCATTGTGGATAATAAAACTGGTGAATGTATGGTTATTGATCCGGGGGGAGAGGCTACAGAAATCATGGCAGTAGCAAATAAAAATGGTTGGAAGATAAGCAAAATAGTTTTGACTCATGGACATGGCGATCATATTGGAGGACTTAATCAATTAAAAAAAGAATTAAAAGTTCCTATCTATATTCATGAAAAAGATGCCTCTATGATCGAAGATGGACAACGAAATTTCACAGCGATGATGGGCGATGTGGTCGAAATTTCGGCAGATCACTTTCTGGCTGATGGAGATATTATTGAGCTTGGAAACTCAGCTGTTAATGTTATTCATACTCCTGGGCACACACAAGGTGGCATTTGCTTGTTAGCCGATAAGATGCTTTTTTCAGGAGACACTTTGTTTATGCATTCTATTGGACGTACTGATTTAGAAGGAGGAAACCTCTTCCAGCTTCTAGGATCAATCAAAAATAAGTTGCTAGTCTTAGATGAAACAACAAGAGTATTTCCTGGGCATGGACCTGATACTACGATAAAATTAGAAAAAACAAGAAATCCTCATCTGCAGTAACAGAAAGAAATATGCTTTTTTTCTAAAGGACGGAACGGCTAATGAAGCTATTAATTATTGTAGAAAAAACATCAGAAGTACATGAATTGCGAGAAATGACTCGACTATTTCTTTCGGATCAAGACTTTAAAGTGATTCAAAAATCAGAAGAAAAGGAAAAGGTCTTTTCTGCTGAAATAAAGGTGTGCATACGCACACGATATGATGAAAACAACACAAAAATAATGATTGAGATAACAGGAAAAGCAAAAGAGAATAAAACAATCACCTTCAAAACAGAAACCGATCTGATAAAACAGAAAAAAAATGAAAAAAACAAGCTCAAGAGAATGATATATGACCGTTTACAATTATGGTTTCCAACAAATTTATCCTGGGGAATGTTGACAGGCGTCAGACCAGTAAAAATTGCACATGAAAAATTACGTCGATTTACAAGTAAAGAATATGCCATAAAGATGATTATGGAAGAAACAATGATGAAAAAAGAAAAAGCAACATTAATTACTGAAATGGCCACTCTTCAAAATGAATACGTATTACCCGTAAAAGAAGATAATATCAGCCTTTACATCAATTTTCCAATCTGTCCGAGCAAGTGCAGTTACTGTTCATTTGCATCACAATCACTAAAGTCGAAAGAGGATCCAATAGTAGATAAATATTTAGAAGGATTATTTAAGGAAATGGAAATCCTTTTGATGGGGCTTAAGCAAAGAAACAAAGAAATTCAGAGTTTGTATATTGGTGGAGGAACACCTTCTGTTCTATCTTGTAGTCAATTAGAAGGTTTTTTGAATAAGCTTAATACTTTGTGGGACTTAAAGAAGATCAATGAAATCACCTTTGAGGGAGGTAGGCCAGATACACTAGATGATGATAAACTTAAACTCTTGGCTGATTATCCAATTCATCGAATTAGCATCAACCCACAAACACTTCATGATCAAACCCTGCAAAGAATAAACCGTCATCACTCCGTGCAGGATTTTTTTAATGTATATGAATCGGCGATTCGTTTTGGTCATCAGAACATTAATGTTGATGTTATTATGGGCCTACCCGGAGAAACACCGGATAAATTTCTTGATACATTATATTTATTGAAACCATTGGAGTTAGAAAGTTTAACCGTTCATGCCCTAGCGATGAAAAAAAATGCAGGCTTAAGACAACGAAACTATCAATTTGAATGGGTGGATGAAGCAGCAAGAAACGTGATGGAGCAGGTATATCATTTTGCAGTAATAGAAAAACTGGAACCTTATTATTTATATCGACAGAAACAAATGTTAGCAAACATGGAGAATGTTGGGTTTGCAAAAAAAGGAAAAGCTTCAATATATAATATTTTAATGATGGAAGAAATTCAGACGGTATTAGGAATTGGAGCAGGTGCCGTTTCAAAATTGATATTTCCAAAAGAAAACAGAGTACAAAGAGTTCCTGGAATAAAAGACATTCTAGTGTACTTAAATCGACTCCATTTGCAACGAGAAAAATGGGAACAAATACTAGATCAATTATAAAGGAGTGAAGATGCATGGCAATAGAAAAATATCATAATAGGAGTCATATGTGTGGCGTTCTTCGTGAATCAGATATTGGCTCAACGGTAACTTTGTATGGGTGGGTACAAAAGCGTCGAGATCTTGGAGGCCTTATATTTATTGACCTTAGAGATCGAACTGGAATTATTCAAATCATTTGTGACCAGGATATTTCCAGACAGGCATTCATGGAAGCTGAAAAAATAGGTTCAGAATATGTTGTCACAGTTCGTGGAAAAGTAGAAAGAAGAACATCTGAAAATCCTAATATGCCAACGGGAACTATCGAAGTTTATGCTGAAACATTAGATATTATCAACGAAGCACAAACACCACCTATTTACATTAAAGATGACGATGAAGTTTCAGAAAGTTTAAGGTTGAAATATCGATACTTAGATTTAAGAAAACCATCGATGCAAGCCAATCTTTTATTAAGACAAAAAATTTCTAATTTTGTTAGATTCTTTTTATCAAATGAAGCTTTTATAGAGGTGGAAACCCCCGTTCTTACAAAACCAACACCGGAAGGTGCTAGAGATTACCTTGTTCCCAGCAGAGTAAATGCTGGTAAATTTTATGCGCTGCCACAATCTCCCCAATTATTTAAGCAATTGTTAATGGTTTCCGGCTTGGATCGTTACTTTCAGATTGTTAAATGTTTTCGTGACGAAGATTTACGGGCGGATCGCCAACCGGAATTTACTCAAATTGATTGCGAAATGTCTTTTGTAAATCAGGAAGATGTTATTGAACTAAACAGTCGTATGCTAAAGAAAATGATTAGTGAAATTAAAGGTGTGGAACTATCCTTGCCTTTTCCAAGGCTTACATATAAGGAGTCGATGGAAAAGTACGGTTCTGATAAGCCGGACCTCCGATTTGAAATGGAACTAATAGACCTTTCTGATCTTATGGCAAACTGTGGATTCAAGGTATTTTCTGACACAGTGAATAATGGAGGACAGGTGAAGTGCATCAAAGTAGATGGTAAGGCAGAGAACCTTAGCCGAAAAGATATTGGCAAACTTGAAGACATCGCAAAAACATATGGGGCAAAAGGATTAGCCTGGATGAAAGTAGAAATAGATAACGATGTCAATGCACCAATAAAAAAATTCTTCAGCAGTGATGAAATCCAATCTATTCTTCAAAAGACAGAAGCAGAAAATGGTGATATCTTACTATTCGTTGCTGACAAACCCTCGGTAGTTGCAGCAGCTTTAGGTCATCTGCGTGTAGACATAGCAAATAAATTTAATCTTTACGATAAAAATACGTACCAATTTGTTTGGATTACAGATTTTCCTTTATTAGAGTATGATGAAGAAACAAAACGTTATGTAGCAATGCATCATCCTTTTACATCACCGGTAGTAGAAGATATTGAAAAATTAACATCAGACCCTGCAAATGTAAAAGCTCAGGCCTATGATATTGTGCTGAATGGTTATGAAATTGGAGGAGGAAGCATCAGAATTCACTCTTCCGATTTACAATCAGATATGTTTAAGGCTTTAGGCTTTACAGAAGAAGAGACAAGAGAAAAATTTGGATTCTTATTGGATGCATTTCAATACGGAACTCCACCGCATGGTGGAATAGCCTTTGGTCTGGATCGGCTTGCAATGATTTTAGCAGGCGAAGAAAATATCAGACAAGTCATCGCTTTTCCAAAAACTCAAAACGCAACCTGCCCACTAACAGATGCACCTTCTACAGCTGACCAAAGGCAATTGCAAGAACTTTATATTAAAACAGATTTACCTTCTATCGACAATTGACAGATAATGAGGGTCTGTTACAATGAAAGTATAAAAAGATAAGCTCAGCGGGAAAGGGGATGAGAATAGAAATGAAAAAAGAAGTTGGTCAATATATCCATCTTGAACGCGCAACAGAAATTCTTAAAGATATGGTGAAAATATATAGCCCATATTTTCAAGAAAAACAAATTATGGAATATGTACACGATTGGTTAAAGCAACGTGGAATGGATGCTATGTATCATCGGTATCATGAAAAAAAGGTAACCAATTTTCGAGGTATCAATGTCGTTGGCAGAATGAAAGGTCAAGATGAAGGGCCACATGTATTACTTAATGGACATTTAGATAGCGTGGAAATTTGTGAAGGCTGGACAAAAGATCCTTTAGGTGCTGAAGTAGAAAACGGAAAACTATATGGAGTTGGATCAGTAGATATGAAAGCTGGCTGTGTTGCCATTATGATGGCAGTGGAAGCCTTTGTTAATACGGTCGAAAATTTCAACGGTGAAATTCTTTATACTTTTGTTTCTGATGAAGAAGGCCCTTATGGCTTGGGAACAGATGCCTTGCTTTTGGACGGTATTACAGATTACGCAGATGTGGCAATAATAACAGAACCCAGCGGAACTTTTTCTGGAAATCCATTCCCATGCCTTTGTTTAGGTGCACGGGGTGGATGGGTGTATACGGTTACCACCTACGGAAAAAGTGCTCATGCAGCAACACCTGAAAGAGGCATTGATGCTGTTGAAGAGGCAGCGAAGCTAATGATGGCGTTAAAAGAAACGGAGTTAAAAGAAGATCCCAAACTGGGAAAAGGCTCAATAGCTGTTATTGATTTTAATGGTGGAGGAGCAGCTTGCAGTATTGCAGACAAAGCAAGCTTTACCGTGTTTAGACATACCGTAACAGGCGAAGATCTTAGTTATTTACGAAATGAAGTCGATAAAGCTGCTAAAAAAGCAGGTTTGAAAGGAACCTATTCGATGAAATTCAGAGATGCTCCTCATCCTGAAAACGGAGGATTTCATCCTTATACTGTGTCTGAGAGCAACCCATATACGAGAACGATTAAAGAGAGTATTCGTGAAGTTACAGGCACTGAACCGATTATCGATTACTTTCCTAGCATAGGAGATTTTAACTATCTGGGAAGTCGGGCAAAATTACCTACCTATGTTTTTGGCCCGGAAGGTGGCAATTTTCACACCTCTGACGAATATGTTGACTTAGAAAGTGTTGTGAAGACGTCAGAAGTTATCTATGATTATCTAAAGAAAATTCTAACGTAATAAAACCTAAAGGTATAGGTATAACTAACCGCTTATTGTTGTCAAATAACGGCAATTATGATAACATAATAGCAAAGATAGCCTGCTGTGTGCGTAGCTTCGGCTTAGTTTTGAGCCAACACTAATACATCGGGAACTTGGCGTTCTGTGGTGGAATATATGCCTCAACAGAGGACTTAAGAAACTTCAGACAGAGTACCCACCTGCGAAAGCAGGGTCAAAACGGTCGACATACGGCATGGCGGGTGATATCTAATAATCCCTTTTTGAGGGTTTTTTTTTATCCTAAACAGGATATTGATAGACAATAAGGGAATGTTTTGCCTTAATACAGTTAAATGGTTAGATGGCTGAAAGGAGAAACAAAAAATGAAACAATGCGGTCAAATCATTCAATTAATGGATGACACAGCCAAAGTAAAGATGCAACGTCATTCCAGTTGTGCTGGCTGCAATGCTTGTAAAATGGGTGCTACAGAGAAACCTATTGAACTGGAGGCACTAAATCCTTTGATGGCTAAAGAAGGTGACTGGGTTGAAGTTGAAATGGATAATCAACATGTTCTATCGGCTGCATTTATGATGTATATGATACCTCTGTTATTTTTGATTTTTGGGGTGTTGGTGGGTCATGTTTTTCTTGAAGCCATAGGTATTGGGGAATTTCAAGAACTATTAACAGCTATCATAGCCTTTTTGTTCACGGCATTAGCCTATTTGATATTAAATCGTAGTGAGAAAAAAAAGAGCTTCAAAGAAAAGATGCTACCACAGATTGTTGATATTGTTGATACTCCTGAAGAAATAGCTGCAGCTCTTATGGATGAAAATGAAACAAACAAATAAAAACTAAGAAATAGTGAAAGGGGAATGAGAATGATTATTGAATGCCTGAAGGACAAAGACAGAGAGATTTATGAGGTAATTCAAAAAGAGACGAATAGACAAAAAAATAATATTGAATTAATTGCATCTGAAAATTTTGTTTCCATTGCTGTAATGGAAGCTATGGGAAGCCAACTTACTAATAAATATGCAGAAGGCTATCCTGCTCAGCGTTATTATGGAGGATGCGAAGAAGTAGATGTTGCAGAAAATCTGGCACGAGATCGAATGAAACAGCTTTTTAATGCAGAACATGCTAATGTACAACCGCATTCCGGTTCAGGCGCAAACTTTGGTGTTTACTTTGCTATCTTAAAACCAGGAGATAAAGTGCTGGGGATGAATCTTTCTCATGGAGGCCATCTAACTCACGGAAGTCCTGTGAATATGTCAGGAAGCTATTACGAGTTTGTTGATTATGGAGTGGACGAAGAAACTCAGCGTATAGATTATGATCAAGTCCTTGAAATTGCAAAAAAAGAGAAACCGAAATTAATAGTGGCAGGTACCAGTGCCTATCCGAGAGAAATTGACTTTAAAAAATTTCGTGATATTGCTGATAAGGTAGGAGCCTATTTAATGGTAGATATGGCACATATAGCTGGTGTGGTTGCAGCCGGGTTTCATCAAAATCCTTGCCTCTATGCCGACTTTGTCACTACGACAACTCATAAAACCCTCAGAGGACCTAGAGGTGGAGCGATCCTATGCAAAAAAGAATATGCAAAAATGATTGATAAATCAATCTTCCCGGGTATTCAGGGTGGTCCTCTGATGCATGTTATTGCAGCTAAAGCAGTGGCTTTCAAAGAAGCCTTGGCTCCAGAATTCAAAGAATATCAACAGCAAACATTAGCAAATGCTAAACACTTGGGTGAATCACTTCAAAAACATGGTTTTAGACTGGTTTCAGATGGAACAGACACTCACTTATTATTAGTAGATTTACGGAATAAAAACATTACTGGAAAAGAAGCAGAGAAGCTTCTGGATGAAGTTCATATCACCTGCAACAAGAATACGATTCCCTTCGATCCGGAAAGTCCTTTTGTTACGAGCGGTATCCGCCTGGGAACACCTGCCGTTACAACGAGAGGTATGAAGGAAGATGCAATGGAAGTAATTGCGGAATGCATCGCTCAGATTATTGATAACCCTGACCAAAAAGAATCCGTTCAAAAGAAAGTTGCTGAACTCAGTAATCAATATAGCCTTTATGAATCTTCAACGTGTTGATTTCTAATGATTGAATCGTCAAGGGAGGGATGTCATGGTAACGAAAAATGTGCTGATGACAATTCTGCATAAGATTCTTGAATCGATTGATGAAGGCGTTCATGTCATAGACGGTAATGGTTTTACAATATTATATAATAAAGCGATGGCGGAGCTAGAGGGAATGACGATAGAAGAAGTAATGGGTCAAAAATTCCTTAATATGTTTCCGGATCTGGATAGTGAAAGTAGTACTCTGCTAAATGTACTGAAAACAGAAAAACCTATCCTTAACCAGAGTCAGGTATATCTTAATAAACAGAAAAAAAGGATTACAACCATTAATTCTACGATACCCTTATACTATGACGATGAAATTATTGGTGCGGTAGAGATTGCTAGAAACATTACTAAAATAAAAGAATTGTCTGACGAAATAATGCGTTTACAACAAAGTCTGACCAATCCAGTTTCAACACAGAAAAAAAATAAAATTACTTTTTATACCTTTGAAAGCCTGAAAGGCAGTAGTCCTAATTTCTTGAAAGCTTTAAGAATGGCTCAAAAGGCTGCGAAATCTTCATCCAGTGTTCTGGTTTTTGGAGAAACAGGGACAGGAAAAGAACTTTTTGTTCAAGGGATTCATTATGATAGTGAAAGAAAGAGTCAGCCTTTTATTGCACAAAATTGTGCCGCCTTTCCAGAATCTCTACTAGAAGGCATTCTTTTTGGAACATCAAAAGGTAGTTTTACAGGAGCAATTGATCGACCGGGAATTTTTGAACAAGCAAATGGTGGGACGATCTTATTGGATGAAATAAACTCTATGGGAAAAAACCTGCAGGCAAAATTGCTCCGAGTGTTGCAGGAAGGCTATGTAAGAAGAGTTGGCGGTTTGAAAGATATACCAGTTGATGTAAGAATAATAGCCACAACTAATGAAGCGCCAGAAGATTTGCTCTATCATAACATCATTCGGAAAGATCTTTTTTATCGACTAAATGTCATTAATATTGTTATTCCACCCTTAAGGGAAAGAAAAGAAGACATCGAATTGCTGGCCAATTACTTCATTGAGAAACACAATTCTATTCTAAACAAATGCATTCAACGCATTGAAAAAGGATGCATGGAAGCTTTTTTACAGTATGGTTGGCCTGGGAATATACGAGAATTGGAAAATGCTATTGAAGGGGCTATGAATCTAACCTTGTCAGAAGATGAACTAAGTAAAGAAGATTTCCCGGAATACTTATTTCGTGAGACTGAGAAAAATTTTGCGGAAAAGCAAAATAGTTTGCACTTTGATGTTGGCGAAGGGATGCCCTTAAATGAGTTAGTGGAAAAAATTGAATTTACGTATATTAAGAAAGCTCTAGCGACAACCAACGGAAATATAAGTCAAGCAGCCAAGAAACTTGGGATTAAAAGACAAACACTGCAACATAAAATTAAAAAAATAAGAGTATAATACCATAAAACCTCCTTCTTGGCATGAAAGTTGCATTATAAATAAGCAACAAAACAAATAAGGAGGTTTTATGATGGAAAATATTAAAGTGATTATTTGGGGTTTTGGTGCAATGGGTAGTGGGATGGCAAAAATGTTATTAAACAAACGTGGTGTTGATATCGTCGGTGTATGTCGTAGAAATCCAAGCTTTGTAGGTAAAGATGTTTATGACGTTTTAGACCTGCAACGTGGTGATAGAGCACCAATTTATATCACAGATGATATTGAGTCAATTGTTAAAGAAAAAAGTGCTGATGTTGTTTTGATTGCAACTGACTCTCATACAAAAGACACGATGGACAAAATTCGTTTAGTAGCAAAAAATAAAATTAATATCATCTCTATTGCAGAAGAAATGGCTTATCCACAAGCTCAGGAACCTGAGTTAGCAAAAGAAATGGATAAACTAGCGAAAGAAAATGATATTACAATACTTGGTACTGGCATTAACCCTGGATTTGTTCTTGACTTGCTGGTGTTAGCCCTAACTGGAACCTGTGAAGAAGTTGACTTTATTAAAGCTTCACGTGTCAATGATTTATCGCCATTTGGTGGAACGGTAATGAAAGGACAGGGGGTTGGTCTTACAGAAGAAGTATTTACAAAAGGCGTATCAGACGGAACTGTCGTTGGTCACGTAGGATTTCCAGAAAGTATTCGAATGGTTGGAGATGGTTTAGGATTCAAAATCGATAAAATCGAGGAAACTCGAGAGCCAATCATTAGCAATGTGGAAAGAGAAACGGATCATGTTAAAGTAGAGTCAGGAAATGTTGCCGGATGCCGTCATTGTGCAACTGGAGAAGAAGATGGCGTAATTAAAATCGATATGGAGCATCCACAACAAATTCATCCTCATCTTGAAGGACAGGAAACGGGAGACTATATCTGGGTTCGTGGAAATCCTGATATCAATATGTCTATTCAGCCAGAAATACCAGGAGGTACTGGAACCATTGCAATGGCAGTGAATATGATTCCTCATGTTATCAATAGTCGTGCAGGACTTAAAACGATGTTAGATCTACCTGTTCCACGTGCAATCATGGGAGATATGAGAGATTTGATCGAAAAATAGGAGGGATATTGTGATTAAAAAAGGGACCTGGGTTAAAATTCAGGATACAATACTAGAGTCTGGACATCGAGCGCCGCAACTCCCTGAAGACACAAAAAAAGTGCCGTTGATCATGTGGGCCAAAGGCTATCTGCAGGAAGATGCTAAAATCAATGAGATTGCTACGATTAAAACGCTGACTGGTCGATTGGTAAAAGGAACGGTGATGGAAGTAGAACCTTGCTATAACCATGATTTTGGTGCGTTTGTACCAGAACTCTTAGAAATAGGGAAAATGGGAAGACAAGAACTGTGGGGAGGTGAAGATCATGAGTAAGGATTTTAGCTATGAAGCTGTCATGAATCGAAAACCTCAAATCATGAAAGATTCTGTAGGCATAGACTATGCTACGTTTGAATCAGAAGGCGTAGGCTTTGATTATGAAAGAATGATGAAAGAGACAGGTTATACCTTATCAGAAATGCAAGAAATACAAGGTCAATCAGGCGTAGGGAATACTCCTTTACTAGAAATGAAAAACCTTACAGCATTAGCAAGAAAGTATGCACCTACTGGTAAAGGCGCTAGGATCTTTATCAAAGACGAAGCCTCCAATCCTTCTGGAAGCTTCAAGGCCCGTCGTGCGGCAAATGCGGTTTATCATGCTAAAAAACTGGGGTACAAAGGTGTTATTGCAGCTACCAGTGGCAATTATGGTGCAGCCGTAGCAAGTCAGGCGTCTATGCATGGTCTTAAATGTATTATTGTACAAGAATGCTATGATAGTCAATATGTAGGACAACCAGAAATTATTGAAAAAGCAAGAAAATGTGAAGCATACGGTGCGGAAGTTGTACAGACATCTGTCGGCCCAGAGCTATTTTACGTTTTCTTGAAACTATTAGAAGAGACAGGATATTTCAATGCTTCATTATATACGCCATTTGGCATCGCAGGTGTCGAAACATTAGGGTATGAAATATCCATGCAGTTCCGAGAGCGTGAAGGACGTGATCCAGATGCGGTTATTTGTACAAATGCAGGTGGTGGAAACTTAACGGGAACAGCAAGAGGCCTAATGAAAGCCGGGGCTGAAAACACAAAAATCATTGCCGCCAGCGTAGATTTAACAGGCCTTCATATGGCTAGCGATGATCAGTTTAACCGTAAATCCTTTACTACAGGGCATACGGGTTTTGGAATGCCATTTGCAACCAATCCGGACCGCTCCGATGTACCTCGTTCTGCCGCTCGACCTCTTCGTTATATGGATCGATATGTTTTAGTGAATCAAGGCGAAGTTTTTTTAATGACAGAACTATTGGCACAAATGGAAGGACTGGAAAGAGGGCCGGCGGGAAATACGGCTTTAGCAGCGGCCTTTAGTGTCGCTCAGGAAATGGATGAAGATCAGACCATCGTTGTTCAGGAAACGGAGTATACAGGAGCAGGAAAACACATTAATGCTCAGTTGACTTTCGCCAGAGAAAACGGAATTAAGATCTTTTTCGGGGATCCTAAGCAAGAAGAAAAAGGAAAAAATATTATATTACCAGAAAAATTATCCTTATTAAAAGCACAAGAGGTGGATATGGACAAATTAAGACGTTCATTAATAAAAAATGCCGTATCCAATACCGAATTTGTAACACAGGATGATATAGAGTATTTGGTAACAGAAACAAATTCAAATCACCAATTTGTAGAAAAGCATTTAGAGGATTTGGGAATCAAGGTAAAATAATGATATAATACAAGTAAAATAAGGGGCGGCGACAAGCCGCCTCGATTAATAATGAAAATGAGGTGAACTGATGAAACGTGCTGACGATTTTGAACAAAGACGTAAACACTTAAAAGATTTATCAGATGAAGAATTAGAGCTGAGATTTTGGCAGTTAGCCGAAAAAATTGTTGACCCTATGATTAATCTAGCAGAGAAAAACACATCCCCATCTATCGAAAGATCAGTTCTTTTGAGAATGGGTTTTTCTAGCATGGAAGCAAAATCAATCGTTGAAGGTGTTATGGATCGTGGTCTTATGGGAAAAGGAGCCGGTCACATAGTGTTTAAGGTAGCGAAAGAAAAAAAGATGGATATTCGAGAAGTAGGATTGCAATTGGCAGAAGGAAATCTTTGGGAAGATGCCATATCCTTGTTTAAGGAGGGGAAATAATGGATTTAAAGCCAAATGAACATTTAGATATCCAACATCTATTAGAAGACCTGGAAAATTACAGACCAAAACGTAGAGGATGGACCTGGCGAGAGAAAAAGAAAGATCTTGAGATGGGGCCTTTTACGTATCAAGACAGTTCTACACCTTTAGAAAACAGCGTGCCACTTCCCTCTTCAAAATACTTTGGTGACATTGATCCGCAACCTGATTGCGTAATTACAACAGAGATAGCTTCTGGTAGATTTGAAGATGATATACGACGAATGAGGAT
The DNA here is from genome assembly GCF_900107405.1 of Tindallia californiensis. Taxonomy (NCBI): domain Bacteria; kingdom Bacillati; phylum Bacillota; class Clostridia; order Peptostreptococcales; family Tindalliaceae; genus Tindallia; species Tindallia californiensis. Next base: position 81,710 of record NZ_FNPV01000005.1, read on the forward strand.
GGCTGCATGGCACGGTGCTGATCATTTAATGGTTATTAGAACAGCTGGTCAAAGTCATTTTGACGGATTGATTGAAGGCACACCTCAAGGTATTGGTGGAATTCCCATCACACGTAAACAAGTTAGGGCACAACGTAAAGCTTTGGATTACATCGAAGAAGAAGTAGGTCGTCCTTTGAACTACCATTCTTATATTAGTGGTGTTGCCGGACCGGAAATATCTGTTATGTTTGCAGAAGAAGGCGTTAACGGAGCTCACCAGGATCCACAGTACAATGTGTTATATCGTAATATCAACATGGTAAGGTCTTTTGTTGATGCAGCAGAAGCAAAAAAAGTAATGGTTTGGGCAGATATTGCACAGATTGATGGAGCTCATAATGCCAATGCAACGGCTAGGGAAGCTTGGAAGGTAATGCCTGAATTATTAGTGCAACATGCATTGAACTCTATGTATTCTGTTAAAGTAGGTATGAAAAAAGAAAATATCTGCCTATCGACAGTACCTCCCACGGCACCACCTGCACCAAGCATGAAACTGGATCTTCCTTATGCAGTTGCCTTAAGACAGTTATTTAAGGAATATAAAATGAGGGCTCAAATGAATACGAAATACATTGAATCCTCCACTCGTGAAGCCACTGTAACACATACACTTAACCTTCTGATATCAAGGCTTACCCGTGCCGATATTCAATCTACAATTACTCCGGACGAAGGCCGGAATGTCCCATGGCATATTTACAATATCGAAGCCTGTGATACGGCAAAACAAGCTTTTGTAGGAATGGATGATTTAATGAGCATGATTCAGCTCAAAGAAGACGGCTACTTACATGACAGAAGCCGTGAAATCAAAGAAAGAGCCGTGCTTTTCATGGAAGAAGTGCTGGAAGCTGGTGGCTACTTCCAAGCAGTGCAAGAAGGGTTTTTTGTTGATTCAGGTCATTATCCTGAACGTAACGGTGATGGCATTGCAAGAAAAATGGATGGCGGTGTAGGCTACGGTACGGTCTACGAGAGAGACGAAGACTATTTAGCTCCTGTTACAGCTCATTTTGGTTATAATAATATTGCTCAGTATGATTCCTCATTAGTGAATAATCCCTCTGAACTCATCAATGGATGCACCTTAGAAAAACCGGAAAAAATTATATTTATTGATGAGTTAGATGAAAGTGATAATGTGCATGTTCGTTTAGAAGAAAAGAAAGATCTGATCAATACATCAAAAATAAAGCCTGAAATGGAATGGCTTGGTGACGGCATTGTTATGCTGAACATGTTTATTCCAAAATCAAAACGTGTTGCTGAGTATGCGGCTATTGAATTTGCAAAAAAGATGAATTTGAAAGAAGTAGAAGTAATCCATCGGGAAATGATGCATCCATCGGAAGGAACCCGTGTTGAACTAAAAGGAAAAGTAGACTTTACTATTGATGAAAATGACTTGGTAATTCCGCCAGAGCCGGAAATTATGTCAGAAGATCAAATACGTGAAGCAGTGGAGAAAAATCCGTTGAGAATTGTTGCTGGCACCGTTGGTGAAGATGAGCATTCAGTCGGACTAAGAGAAATTATCGATATTAAACATGGTGGTATCGAAGCCTATGGTATCGATACTCATTATCTCGGTACTTCTGTACCAATCGAAAAACTAGTAGACGCAGCGATCGAATTAAATGCCAATGCGATTTTAGCTTCTACGATCATCAGTCATGATGAAATACATTATAAAAATATGAAAAAACTACATGAAACATGCATTGAAAAAGGGATTCGGGATAAAGTGATTTTGGTAGCCGGAGGAACGCAGGTAACACCTGAAATTGCTGTAAAACAAGGTGTAGACGCTGGATTTGGACGTGGAAGCAAAGGAATCCATGTTGCGACGTTCCTGGTTAAAAGAATGGAAGAGATGAAAAATGAAGATTGATGTTTTAGTTGCCGAAATTGGAAGTACTACGACAGTAGTAAATGCCTTTAATAAAATTGATAGCAGTACACCTTCCTTTCTTGGGCAAGGACAAGCACCAACAAGCGTGCTGGAGGGCGATGTTCGCATCGGCCTTCAGGGCGCTATTGATGATTTAGCCCAAAACCTGAATGAAAAATCCATTGATTATGTGGAAATGCTTGCTACCAGCAGCGCGGCAGGTGGATTAAAGATGACTGTTCATGGGTTGGTTTATGATATGACTGTTCGGGCTGCAAAAGAAGCAGCTCTGGGAGCGGGAGCAAACCTTCATCAGATTACGGCTGGAAAAATGCGTCGCAGTGATCTTAAAAAGCTCCAGGAAATAAAACCTAATATTATTTTAATCGCTGGTGGCGTTGATTATGGTGAGAAGGATACAGCCATTGAAAATGCAGAAAAAATTGCTGATTTAAATCTTAATGTTCCCATTATTTATGCTGGAAACATCGAAAATCAAGAAGAAGTACGACTTATTTTTGAAGATACGAATAGTCGGCTATATATTGCTGAAAACGTTTATCCTCAAATTGACAATCTTAACATTGAACCAACAAGAAAAATTATTCAGGATGTATTTGAAGAACATATTATCCATGCTCCCGGAATGAAACAGGTAAGAGATATGGTGAATGGACCGATTATTCCAACACCTGGAGCTGTTATGGAAGCGGCCAAATTACTAAAAGAAAAAATGGGAGATTTAATTGCCTTTGACGTTGGAGGTGCAACAACTGACCTTCATTCAGTTACAGAAGGAAGTGAAGAAATTAATAGAATTCTTCTTAGTCCGGAACCAGTGGCAAAACGAACAGTTGAGGGAGACTTAGGCGTATACATTAATATGCAGAACATTCTTGATCTGATCGGAAAAGAAGAACTTCAAAAAGAAATGGATTTTGATATTGAACAAATGGTAGAAAGTCATGTTCCAATTCCAAGAACTGATAAAGAAATTCGTTTTGCAGAACGATTAGCTCAGGAAGCTGTTAAAATATCGGTTCAACGTCATGCAGGCCACATTCGTAACCTCTATGGCCCCGGTGGTAAAACAACGGTGGCGGAGGGGAAAGATTTATCTGGAATTCGTTATGTAATTGGAACCGGTGGTGCACTAACTCGCTTACCCCATGGGAAAAAGATGCTAAAAAGCATTTTGTATTCCAATCAAAAGAATAAGATGATGCCAACAGAAGAGGCAACCGTATTGCTAGATCATCATTATATTATGGCTTCTTTGGGAGTTCTGTCAAAAAAATATCCAGAAGCTGCTTACCATCTTATGAAAGAGAGCATGGACTGGAATGGAGCTGAAAAAAGTGAATCCAAGAATTGAGATACACACAGATAAGTTAACTCACAATGCAAAACAAATAAGTAAAATGACACAGGGATATGGGATTACTCCAGCAGCAGTTACCAAAGGATTTTGCGCCATTCCTCAGGTAGCGGCAGCTATTGTTGAAGGAGGCATTGGTATTCTGGCAGATTCTCGAATCGAAAATCTAAAAAAACTACGGACATTAAATGCTCGAACGATGCTTCTTAGACTACCGATGATCAGCCAAGCAGAAACTGTTGTTAAGTACGCAAATATCAGCCTGAATTCAGAAATAAAAACCTTAAAAGCATTAAATGAAGCCGCAAACATCCAAGGACGTACCCATCAGGTGATTTTAATGATAGACTTAGGTGATCTTAGGGAAGGTATTATGGATGATTTTGAATTGATGGCAATGATTCGCCAGATAAAGTCGCTAAAAAACATATCTCTTGTAGGACTAGGAACTAACTTAACGTGTTTTGGAGCGGTTATTCCTGATGAAAAGAATTTAGGGCGGCTAATTGATTTAGCCCAAAAAATCGAAAAAGATATGGGACAATCCCTAGAATTCATCAGTGGTGGCAATAGTAGTAGTGTTTATTTAATGATGGAAAAAAGAATGCCAAAAGGAATTACCAACTTAAGAATTGGGGAATCAATTCTTATGGGTACAGAAAGTGCTTATGGAAAAAAAATACCAGATATGCATTATGATGCTTTTCAGTTAGTGGCAGAGATTGTAGAAATCAGAGAAAAGCCTACGGTGCCCATAGGACAAATTGGAATGGATGCCTTTGGAGGAAAGCCCATTTTTGAAGATAAAGGAATGCGTAAACGCGCCATTGTAGCCGTTGGGAAGCAGGATTTTGCTACTCATCCAGTGAAATGCATAGAACCAGGAGTTGATATTTTAGGAAGTAGCAGCGATCATATGATTTTGGATATTACAGATGCGGAAAAAAAATATTTCATTGGCTCAGAGCTTAAATTTACGTTAAGTTATGGCGCTATGTTAGCATTAACAACTAGTCCATATATAAGCACTCAGTTAGTGAGCGGAGGTCTTGGGTAGGAGGAGACGGAACAATGAAAACAATCGATTTAAGAAGCGACACCGTAACGAAGCCAACTCCAGAAATGCTGGTGGCCATGTCGTCAGCTCCTTTAGGCGATGATGTATACGGAGACGATCCAACAGTGAATGAACTGGAGAAATTAGCGGCGGATAAACTTGGAAAAGAAGCGGCTTTGCTGGTTCCGACAGGAACAATGGGCAACCTTATTGCGGTAATGGCTCATACCAGTCCGGGACAGGAAATCATTTTGGAAGCAAATTCTCATATTTATCTTTATGAAGTGGCGGGAATAGCAAGAATTGCAGGAGTTCAAGCAAGAACTATTCATGGGAATAGAGGCGAAATGCTTGCAACAGATATCGAAAAATCAATACGCTCTGACAATATACATTTTCCTGAAACAGGACTAATATGCCTTGAAAACACACATAATATGGCGGGTGGACGAGTGATCTCCCTTGAAAACATGCAAGAGGTACAGACTATTGGTCAAAAACATGGTTTACCATTACATTTGGACGGAGCAAGAATCTTTAATGCCGCCATATCCTTAAATAAAGATGTGCGAAAAATTGCAGAGTCTGTTGATTCGGTCATGTTTTGCTTATCGAAAGGACTTTCATCGCCTGTGGGAAGTATGTTAGTTGGAAGCAGTGGGTTTATTAAGAAATCCCGTAAGCTTAGAAAAATGCTGGGTGGAGGCATGCGTCAGGCAGGAATCATTGCAGCTTGTGGAATTATATCATTAAATGAAATGACAGAACAGCTTAAAATAGATCATCGAAATGCAGCCGTTTTAGTAGAATCTCTTTATGAAACTGGTCATTTTGATGTAAGTATCGATAACACGCATACAAATATTGTTAATGCACGTATCGCAGTAGAAGGATGGACAGCATTTGAACTTGTTGATGCCATGGAAAAAAAGGGCGTATTAACAAATGCTCGAAACGAAGAAATGATACGCTTTGTAACACATAAAGATGTGTCAATGGAAGAGATAGAAGAAGCGGTTATACGGATAAGTCAAATACTAAAAAGCTAGAAGGTGGTACTATGGATTTGCTGGATATCGTAAATCATCAAAAGAAAAAAGAACAAGCACCTTTAGCGGATCGAATGAGACCCGATTCCATCAAGGATCTTATTGGGCAAGATCATCTTCTTAGCAGAGAAAAATTTTTAGCTCGTTGTATCAAAGCCAAAAGAATTCCTTCGCTTATTTTATATGGTCCACCCGGAACGGGAAAAACAACCCTGGCAAGACTATTGGCAAAGGAATCTGGAAGTGAGTATTTTCAGTTAAGTGCTGTCATGGCAGGAGTTAAAGATATTCGTCAAGTAATAGAAGAGGCGAATAACCTTTTGAAACATTCACATAAAAAAAGTATCTTATTTATTGATGAAATTCATCGATTTTCTAAAAATCAACAAGATGCTCTTTTACCACATGTTGAAAGAGGTTTAGTTACGTTAATAGGAGCTACTACGGAAAACCCATATTTTGAAGTGAATAGTGCGCTTTTATCAAGAACTACGGTTTTGAAATTAGAACCACTTACTGCTAAAGAGATAGCATGTTTGCTTAAAAGAAGTCTTGTGGAAAAAGAGAAAGGATTAGGTCGGATAAAAACAGTGATTGAAGATGATGTAGTCATGTTTTTAGCCGATATGGCTGGCGGCGATGCCCGTAGAGCATTAAATGCTTTAGAAATTGCCGCATTAAGCGCAACGCCTCACAGTGATGGTTCTATTACCATCTCCCTGGAAGACGCTGAAGAATCAGTGCAAAAGCGCGCCGTTCAGTATGATAAAGATGGCGATCAACATTATGATGTGATATCAGCTTTTATTAAAAGTATCCGAGGTAGTGATCCGGATGCGGCATTGCATTATTTAGCAAAAATGATAACAGCTGGTGAAGATCCGGAGTTTATTGCAAGAAGGGTAATGATAGCCGCTGCTGAAGATATAGGCAATGCCGATTCAAACGGATTAACGATTGCGACAGCAGCCCACTATGCTGTTAAACATATCGGTATGCCAGAAGCTCGTATCATTTTAGCACAAGCCGTAACATACCTTGCAACAGCACCAAAAAGCAATGCTGCTTATTTAGCCATTAATAAAGCAATGACAGATGTCAATAACGTCACTACTGATGTGCCCAAACACCTTAGAGATAGTCACTACCAAAATGCTTCTAAACTGGGCCATGGAAATGGATATTTATATGCCCATAGTTATCCAAATCATTATGTAAAACAGCAATACATGCCAGACGCACTTACAGGTGCTGTCTATTATGAGATGACGGATCAAGGAGAAGAAAAGAAACATAAGGAATATATGGACAAGTTAAAAAAGAAATCCCATCAATAAAGAGGCAGCTAAGTCGATAAGCTGCCTCTTTATGCATATACTTTAAGATTCGTAGGTTTTCTCACCTCGAAAGTAAGTGGCAATAGGCATAAAATCTTTTAGTTCCTCCGGTCGAACTACAAAAGGATCCTTTTGTAGAACTAAAAAATTTGCCCAGTAACCCTCTTTAAGCTTTCCGCTTTGATGAGATTCGCCGGATAACAAAGGAGGTTTAGTTGTGAACAGTTCAAAAGCTTCTTTGCGAGTCAATGCCTCTTCTGGAATCCATCCATCCTGAGGATTACCCATTAAATCTTTCCTGGCAATAGCTGTATAAATATTCCAAAATGGATTAAAGCTTTCGACAGGTGCATCAGAGCTTCCAACGGTTGGAATTTCCATCTCTAAATAGGTTTTCCAGCAATAACTATGCTTTAAACGATCTGAACCGATCCTAGCTTCGGCGATATGAAGGTCGGAATGAGTGAAAATTGGTTGAATGTTCGCGATAACCTGAAGCTCTCTGTACTTCCTTAAAATAGACTCACTTCCTATTTGGCTATGAATAATAGAAGGACGTAAGTGTTTCGATTGATACAAAGCTTCATGCTTAGCATAGATATCTAAAAGTGTTTCGATTGTTTTATCTCCAATTCCATGAGCTGCAACATCAAAATCATTCTCAAAAGCCAGCTTAATCATAGTCTCTAATCGTTTTTCAGACATCAACATAAAACCGGAGGTTTCAGCATCATCAGAATATGGTTTATACAGAGCTGCTGTGCGTGAACCCAAAGAACCATCAGCTAAGATTTTTATGGGTCCGGGGATCAATCGATCCATAGACTTCCATGATTGTAGCTGGTTATCAATGTAGAACCTAATATCTTCAGGTTTGTAAATAATCATTTGAAGAACAATTTGAAGAGGTAACTTTTTCGCTTCATTCAACTCTTTATAGGCATCTAATAAAGCTTGACGATCTCCGACAAACCCAAAATCATCTGTATGGACACAGGTAAAACCATGCTTTACCAAATCATCACAGGCTGAAAGAATTAAGTTTTTCATTTCTTCTTTATTTTCAATAGGAGGAATTACTCTGTTTATAAGCTCCATAGCAGTTTCTCGAAGAACTCCTGTCGGATTTCCGTGGCTGTCCCGATCAATTTTTCCTCCCTCTGGATCTGGTGTATGTTTAGTGATTCCAGCTAACTCCAGAGCTTTGCTATTGACAGAGCAAATATGATAACACATGCGCAGAAGCTTAATGGGATGCTTTCGAGAAATGCTGTCTAAATCCTGTCGATCCGGTATTTTACGATCAGAAAATAAATCCTGATTCCAGCCAGAACCATTGACCCAATCACCTATAGGAATCGATTTTCGATCGATATGTTGTGTAACGGCTTTCTTTAAGGCATCGATAGAAGGAATTTCTTTTAGACTTACTACTTGTTCTTTGGTAGAACCATAGGCAAGTAAGTGCATATGAGAATCCGTAAAACCAGGGATGACTGTTTTTTGTTGTAAGTTGATGCGTATATCCTCATCCTTTAAAAGCGGTAGTAAATCATTAGAGTCACCTATTTTTGTAATCATACCATTTTCTGTAATAAAAGCATTATCCGTTGATAAATCCGTAAAGTTACTTAAGTTGGCATTATAGAACATTGTTCTTGGTGTACTCATCACGTCACTCCTTGATCGGCTCCGTATCGTTTGAAGCTTTAGAAATTTTAATCAATACAAATATTATACCACACTGCTTTCGAAAAAAAGAAGCTTTGATCTTACTTTATCAAAAAGGAATTAAAAACACAGCTTATTTGGTATAAAGCTTGCATCTATAAATTATTAGATCATTTACTAGGAGGGGTTTCATGTTAACCGTTAATAGAGAATTGCTGGAGAGTAATTTTTTTGAACTGGTCAAGGCACCCAGCACATCAGGAACAGCCGATGAGAATCTTTCAACAGCCACTATTGTCAAGCAATTTGAAGCGATGCCGTATTTCCAAAAAAATCCGGAGCTTCTTCAATGTCATTTAATACCAGACGATGGCTTTGATCGCAAAGTAATCACCGCTTTGGTTAAAGGTAACGGAAAAAGCAACAAAACGATTATTCTTATGGGACATACAGATGTGGTGGATGTAAGCGATTACGGAAAAAATCAGGACGTCGCTTATGAACCAGAAAAACTAATGAAAAGACTTGATCCAAGTTCAATGAACGCCGACGCCAGAAATGATTTTGAATCTGGTGAGTGGATTTTTGGTCGTGGTGTTATGGATATGAAATGTGGCGTATCTGTTTCAATAGCCATGTTAGAAGCGGCATCACGAAATCAAGAAGAACTGAGTGGAAACTTACTTTTTGTCGGCGTACCAGATGAAGAAAACAATTCTTTAGGAATGATTGCTGCCACGGAGAATTTACTGGAACTTTCTCAAACTCATGACTTGGATTATGTTGTTTGCATTGATGGAGAATCACAATTTCCATATTATCCGGGAGATAGCAATAAATATATTTACCAAGGAACACTTGGCAAGTTTGTTTTGATGGCCTATGCGGTTGGAAAAGAAACACATGGTGGTGACTCTTTAACAGGGCTTAATGCAAATCTTATTATATCTGAACTGACACGAAGAATAGAATTAAATATGGATCTTTCTGATTCTTATGAGGAAGAAGTTTTTTCACCGCCAACATCCTTAAAACAAACCGATACAAAGCAACATTATAATGTAAAGACACCTGAATCCGCCTATGCCTATTATAATTTTTTAACCGCAAACCAGTCACCAAAATATTTTTTTGATAAAGTTAAAGAATTAGCGATTCAGGCAATGACAGATTCTCTTGATAAGCAAAGACGTGAAACAGAAAAGTTTTTTGAAATGAGTAATTCAAAAGGATCTTTCTACGACTGGACTCCAAACGTTTTTTCTTATAGTGATTTGGTTGAAATGGCAAAGGAACATGGAGGACAAGCATTCGAAGAACATATGAAAGGTTGTATGGACGAGTGGCGCAAACAACCAGAAATGGATCAGAGAATTTTAGCTGTAAAAATGATGGAAGAGGTATATTCTTTCTGTCCTGATAAAGATCCTAAAATAATTCTATTTTATGTGCCGCCATACTATCCACACATTAAGCCAACAACAGAAACACCCGAAAAAGCAAAAGCAAATAAAGTGGTGGAAATGGTTTCTGAATATGCGAAAAAAGAATTTAATGAAGATGTCGGTGTCGAAAGATTTTTTACAGGATTATGTGATCTAAGCTTTGTTTCCTTACAAAATGCTGAGGATGTCATATCAAATATTATGCCCAACATGCCAAATTGGGGTTTTCGGTATGAATTACCAGTAGAAACCATCAAAAAACTGGACTTGCCTGTAATGAACATAGGACCCTACGGAAAAGATGCTCATAAAAATACAGAAAGATTGCATAAAGATTATTCCTTTAGAATTTACCCACAGTTATTGGCTTTTGCGATTAAAGAGATGCTAAAAGCTTAAACAGAAAATATATTTGCAGATTAGTGCCAATATATTTTCAGGTAAGATAAAAAATGAGAATGATGAATAATAATACAATTCTCAAAATGCATTAAATATAACAAACGATTTATCATGCTGATTTATTGTCAGAAGAATACACGATTTCTGATAAAGGCATGTATATTTATTCTTTGTTTTGATTATTGTAAAAGCGAACCTTGGAGATAAAGTGCCAATATATTTTCATATCTGTTTGTTCAGCAGCTAAAAAATGATCACTTAAAATAATTATTGATGAGATAATAAAAAGTATCAATAAGGGTAAAATAATTATAAATTATAGGTAAATAGGGAGGGTATCATGTTGGAACAAAAAAATTGCAATCTGTCCCATCTGGAGGAAATAAAGCAAAATACAGAAAAATACACGATTGAATTGACAAAAATACCAAGTGCGGTCGAAACGAGTGGTGAATTGGATATCGCCTGGCATCTTTATAATACGTTAAAAGAAGAACCTTACTTTATTGATCACCCAGACCAGTTGTATTTTCAAAAATGCGACGGTGAGGATGAAAGACACAATGTAGTAGCCTACGTGAAAGGAGGTAAAGGAGAATATAAGAATACGGTGGTTCTCTTAGGTCATATCGATACTGTAGGCATTGAAGATTATCGTGACCTTAAACATATTGCTACAGATCCAATGGCATTAGCCGAAGCCTTAAAAGAAATGAGCATACCGGAGGAAGCGAAAAAAGATTTAGATTCTGGTGAATGGCTCTTTGGACGGGGTATATTTGATATGAAATGTGGCGTAGCCGCTAATTTATCCCATACGTTACAAGCAGCTAGAAACCCAGAACTTTTCAAAGGTAATATTATTTTTTTAGGCGTACCGGATGAAGAAGGTAATTCTGCTGGCATGTTAAGTGCGCTTAAATTGTTGAACAAAATAAAAGATCAGGATAAGTTAGTTTATAATGCGGTTCTTGATACGGACTATATGACTTCCAGGTATGAAGGAGACGAAAATCGTTATATTTACGTTGGAACAATAGGAAAACTATTACCTTCTTTCTATATTGTCGGGAAAGAATCTCATGTAGGCCAGAGTTTTGACGGATTAGACCCTAATGAACTTTCGGCTGAGTTGGTCCGAGAGATAAACTTAAGCCACGATCTATGCGATGTTGCTGATGGAGAAGTAACGGTTCCTCCAATAACCCTAAAACAAAGAGACCTAAAGGTAGATTACTCTGTTCAAATTGCAAAATCAGCTCACTTATATTTTAATTACGCTACTCATGGAAGTGAACCGGATGAAGTAATGTCAAAACTAGTTTCAAAGGCAGAAAAAGCTTTTGATACGGTGGTTGAACGGCTTAATAATCATTACAAGCACTATTGTGAGATGAGTGAAATTCCACACACACCTTTACCGTGGAAAACGAAAGTATATACCTTTGATGCTTTATACAGAAAAGTAGCTGAAGAACTAGGATATAAATTACATCAACGGATAGCGGCGCTTCAAAGACGACTAGATCCAAATACAATGGATGATCGAGCGTATAGCTTGGCAATTGTAGAAGAAGTATGTAAAATGAATCCAGATCCCGACCCAATGATTGTCGTGTTTTTTGCACCTCCCTATTATCCACATATGTACATTAATGGAAAAAATGATCAGGAGCAAAAATTATTAGATGCATTGAACCATAGTGCTGAATTAGTACAACCTAAAATTCAAGAGCCTTTAAAACTTAGAAAGTTTTATCCATACATTTCAGATTTGAGTTTTTGTAGCGTAACAGAAAACCAAGCCATTATTGATAAACTTATTACCAATATGCCTGCTTGGCCGGAAAAATATGAGTTACCAATTGATGAGATGAGAGAATTTAACGTACCAGTAGCAAACATTGGACCCTTTGGAAAAGATGCCCATCAATTTACAGAAAGGCTGCATCGGCCATTTTCTTTCGATGTAATGCCAGAACTGCTTTTTGAGACAATTAAATACCTATTAGAAAAATAAATGTATCAGGAGGGTGAATATGAAAAATAAATTTGTCGCAAAACGTTACTGGAAAGACCATACAACTCCAATGGGAGCTGTAGATCAACGTTCAAAATTATATACCAATGTGATAGATCTTAGTCTTGGAGATCCTGATCTCAATACAGATGAAGGAATCATAAAAGCTGCTTTTCAGGATGCGATGGATGGACACACTCACTATACTGATTTTAGGGGAGATCCGGAACTGAGGCAAGAAATATGTCATTATTATAGGGATGAGTTTCGGGCATTGGTAGATGATTCAGAAGTAATGGTGACAGCAAGTGCTTGCCTAGGAATGTACTTAGTATTAGAAGCCGTTCTGGATCCGGGGGACGAAGTGGTTCTTCCAGCGCCCTACTTCACGCCATACTATCAGCAGGTTCAAATGGCAGGCGGTGTTCCGGTGGAGCTAGAAACCTACGAAGAAGAAAACTTCCAGATCGATGTAAAACGATTAGAAGAAAGTATCAATGAACGAACAAGAGCTATTATTGTTAACTCACCAAGAAATCCAACCGGTGCTGTTTATAGTGAAGAAACCTTGCAGGTAATAGCGGATATTGCCATTAAAAGAGATCTCTTAATTATTGCGGATGAAGTGAATGGTGCCCTCGTATTTAACGGCAAGTTTCAATCAATGATGACCATTGGCGATATAAGAGATCGACTGGTAGTCATTAACACTTTTTCAAAAGATTATATTATGACTGGTTGGAGAGTTGGTAACATTATCGCACCCCGTGACATCATCCAAATTTGTCAGCAAATCAATGAAAACCTTGTGTTTACAGCACCTTCTATTTCACAAAGAGCCGCTATTTATGCACTAAGAAATCGAAAAGATATTTTACCTGCCACATTTGATAAATATAAAGAAAGGGTTTTTTATGCAGCAGAAAGGATTAACCAGATTTCATGGATGAGTGTGGTGGAACCGCAAGGGACTTTTCATTTATTTATTAACATTAAAAAAAGCGGACTAAGCTCAGAAAAAGCCAGTGAAATGATACTGGATCAAGCAAAAGTTCTTACTATTCCTGGAAATTCTTTTGGTCGCTGCGGCGAAGGGTACTTGAGAATAGCATGCACAGTAGGTAAAAGCAAGTTGAAAGAAGCTTTTGATAGAATTGAAAAAATTCAGATTTAGTGAGGAAAGTGGAAAGTAAAAAGAAAAAACAAAAAGCGTACTAATTCCGGTGCGCTTTTTTCTGTCCCAATAAGACATTGAGTAATCATCTCGCATCTCTACGGAGCCTTCAGTTCACACCGCATACCTATCCCCTATAACCTATACACCTATAACCTGACTTTCTAATGTTGACAAAATCACTAGGGTATTCTATAATGATGATATTGCAATAGAATGGAGGATAAGTATGATTCTGTCTACTAAAGGACGTTATGGTCTTAAGGCGATGTTTGAACTAGGACTACATCATGGTAGTGGTCCGGTTCCATTAAAAGTGATTGCTGAAAAACAACGCATACCAGAAAACTATCTGGAACAGCTAATTGCGATTCTTCGTAAAGCCGGCCTGGTGAAAAGCGTTCGGGGTGCTCAGGGAGGATATATGTTAATGAAACAACCTGAGCACATAAGCGTTGCTGATGTTTTGCTTACATTAGAAGGTCCTTTAGCACCATCGGAATGTGTGTTAGATTCTGATAATAGCTCCTGCGACAATGCAGAAAAATGCATTACAAGAACTGTCTGGGAGAAAATCCTCATTAGCATTCACGATGTAATCGATACGATGACATTACAGCATATGATCGAAGATCATCAGAAAATGAATAGCCTTACCGGTAATAACAGCAAAGAAGAACTGGAACAGGAGATGATAAAATGAAGGTATATTTAGATTACAGCGCAACAACACCTGTAAAGCCAGAAGTGTTCAACGCTATGACTCCATATCTTAGAGACTACTATGGTAATCCGTCTAGTCTTCATAGTTATGGAAGAGAAAATAAAAAAGCCATTGATACAGCAAGAGATCAGATTGCACAGACATTAAAAGCAAAACCCGAAGAAATTTTTTTCACCGGCGGGGGTTCCGAAGCTGATAACTGGGCCATCAAAGGAACTGCCGAAGCCCTTAAAAATAAAGGGCGTCATATTATTACGACGAGCATAGAACATCATGCTGTGCTCCATACCTGCCAACATTTGGAAAAGCAAGGTTATGAAGTGACCTATTTGCCGGTAAATGAAGAAGGGATTATTTCCGTTGAAGAACTTAAAAGCCACTTGAGGGAAGATACGATTTTAATAACCATAATGTATGCCAATAATGAGATAGGGACGATACAACCAATCCAAGAAATAGCCGCTATTGCAAAAGAGCATAAAGTTCTTTTTCATACAGATGCCGTACAAGCTTATGGTCATCTGGAAATAAATACTCAGGATCTACCGGTTGACATGATTTCGATATCAGCTCATAAACTTTATGGACCTAAGGGTGTAGGAGCTTTATATATACGAAAAGGTACTCGGATTCACAACCTGATTCATGGGGGAGCTCAAGAACGAAAAAAAAGAGCTGGAACGGAAAACATAGCTGGCATTGTCGGATTTGGTAAAGCGGCTGAATTAGCCTATGGTCAATTAACAGAACATGTCAATCATTTAACCGAACTAAGGGATTATCTTTTGGAAGGTATTCAACAGAAAATACCATATACCCGACTAAATGGACATAGACAAAAAAGACTTCCCAACAATGTAAATGTCAGCTTTGAGTTTATAGAAGGAGAATCGATGCTATTAAGCCTTGATATGGTAGGAATTGCCGCATCAAGTGGATCGGCCTGCACTTCCGGTTCCTTAGATCCGTCCCATGTCTTGCTATCTTTAGGCTTATCTCACGAAATGGCGCATGGCTCCTTAAGGCTGACGCTGGGAGATCAAAACACGAAAGAAGAAATAGACTATGTATTAGAACAATTACCACCCATTGTACAAAGGTTAAGAGATATGTCGCCTTTGTATGAAAATCTGAAAGAAGGAGCTCGATAATATGTATAGCGAAATAGTAATGGACCACTTTACCAATCCCAGAAATGTAGGAGAAATATCTGATGCCGACGCAGTGGGACAAGTTGGGAATCCTAAGTGCGGAGACATTATGAAAATGTATTTTAAGATACAGGACAATATTATTGTAGATGTTAAGTTCAAAACTTTTGGTTGTGGTTCAGCCATTGCCTCTTCCAGTATGGCAACAGAAATGGTGAAGGGGAAAACGGTGGAAGAGGCACTGGAACTGTCTAATTATGAAGTAGCGAAGGAACTGGATGGTTTGCCTCCAGCAAAAATGCACTGCTCACTTTTGGCGGAACAGGCAATTAAAAGTGCTATTTTTGATTATGCAAAAAAGAATAACCTATACTATAAAGAATTAGAAGGCTTCGATCCTGATGCCGAAGAAGATCATCACAGTCATGATGAAGAATAAGGTGAAATAATGATGGAAAAAAAAGTGTTACTGGGAATGAGTGGAGGCGTAGACAGTTCGGTTGCCGCGCACCTCCTGAAACAAGAAGGTTATCAGGTTATTGGAGTAACCATGCAAATATGGCCGGAAGAAAAAGAAGAAACCAATCAGCCTGATAATAGCTGTTGTTCTCTTAGTGCCGTAGAAGATGCTCGGAGGGTGGCCAATCATTTGGACATCCCTTTTTACGTGATGAATTTTAAGGATTATTTTCAGGAAAAAGTTATTGATTACTTTGTTGATGAATACCGGAATGGTCGGACACCTAACCCTTGCATAGCCTGTAATCGATATGTAAAATTCGAAGAATTGCTTCGTAAAGCACTTCAGCTTAACTGTGACTATGTGGCAACGGGGCATTATGCAACGATAGAAAAAGAGGAAAAAACAGGTAGGTATGTATTGAAAAAATCCGTTACAGAAACCAAGGATCAAACTTACGCTTTATATAATATGACTCAGTTTCAACTCCAACACACGTTGATGCCTTTGGGGAAATACCATAAAGAAGATATCCGTGAACTGGCGAAAACATTACAGTTACCTGTAGCAGACAAAGCTGAAAGTCAAGAAATATGTTTTGTCTCTGATAATAATTACGGAAGGTTTATTGAAGAGTATCAGCAACAAAAATCAGAGGAAGGATCCTTTATAGATCATCACGGTAAGGTGGTCGGAACTCATAAAGGGATTATTCATTATACTATTGGGCAGCGACGTGGACTGCACTTAGCCCTTGGGTATCCGGCATATGTTACAAAAATAAATCCAACTACCAACACGGTACATGTAGGCCCTTTAGAAAAGTTGTTTTCTAAAGGACTCATTGCGAAAGACTTAAACTTTATTCCTTTTGAAACGTTAAGAGAGGATATGAATGCCACTGTAAAAATTAGATATAACGCAAAAGATGTGCCAGCTACTCTTTATAGAATTCAACCAGATAAAGTGAAAGTAATTTTTGAAACACCACAAAGAGCTGTAACAGCTGGTCAGTCCGTCGTTTTTTACGATAATCAAGTAGTTGTTGGTGGAGGAATGATCATGCATCCAATTGATTAAAAAGAATAGGCAGACAAAAAACGATAAATGGATTGATAAATAAGAGGAATTACAACTGTACGATCAAAAACACCCATGGTATAATAGTGGCATTCAAAAGGAGGATCTAAATGAAGAATAAAGGAATTAATGAAATAAGAAAAGTCTTTCTGGATTTTTTTGAGTCCAAAGATCACTTGGTACGTCCAAGTTTCTCCCTCATACCTCAAGATGATAACTCTCTATTATTAATCAACTCTGGGATGGCTCCGCTAAAACCATTTTTTTCCGGAACCAGAACACCTCCTCAGAAACGAATGGCTACCAGTCAAAAGTGTATTCGTACAGGAGATATAGAGAATGTTGGAAAAACATCCCGTCATGCTACTTTTTTTGAGATGATGGGCAATTTTTCCTTTGGAGATTACTTCAAAAAAGAAGCCATCCGGTGGAGTTGGGAGTTTTCAAAGGATCACTTGCAGATGCAAGAAGATAAAATATGGGCATCTGTATATTTTGAAGATGATGAAGCTTATGATATATGGAAAAACGATATTGGATTACCAGAAGAACGGATTGTTCGCTTAGGAAAAGAAGATAACTTTTGGGAAATAGGGGTTGGTCCTTGTGGTCCCTGTTCAGAATTATATTATGACAGAGGCATTCAATTTGGATGTGATGATCCTAAATGTCAGCCTGGTTGCGATTGTGATCGCTTCGTTGAATACTGGAATTTAGTGTTTACTCAATTCAATAAAAATGAAGAAGGAGAATATACTCCTCTGCCAAATCCTAATATTGATACAGGGATGGGACTAGAGAGAGTAGCTTGTATTTTGCAAGACGTAAACTCCATTTTTGAAATAGATGGTATGAAAATGATATTAGATGAAGTCTGTCGTATAACCGGTGTTTCCTATGGAGCTGATTCGGAACAAGATGTTTCTCTAAGAATTATTACAGATCACATCAGATCGGTTACCTTTATGATAACAGATGGGATACTTCCGAGTAATGAAGGAAGAGGCTATGTTCTTAGAAGATTATTACGACGTGCTTCCCGCCATGGCAAATTATTAGGCATAGAAAAAACCTTTCTCTATGAATTAATGGAAATAGTAGTGAATAAATTTCACTACGGGTATCCAGAACTTGAAGAGAAAAAAGACATGATTAAAAAAGTTATCTTGTTAGAAGAACAAAAATTTGGAGAAACCATCCATCAAGGCACTGAAATTCTGAACAGTATGATCGAAGGTCTAAAGAATGAAAATAAAAAAGAACTTTCAGGTCTTCAAGCGTTTAGACTCTATGATACCTATGGTTTTCCTTTGGACTTAACAAAAGAAATTCTTGAAGAAAAAGGATTAACGATCAACGAAGACCATTTCAAAGAGCAAATGAACTTACAAAAAGAACGTGCTCGTGCGGCTCGTAGTCAAAATGATGTAGCAGGATGGAAAGAAGATCCGTTGGCGGCACTTGAAGAAATACCTGAAACTTCTTTTATTGGTTATGAAACCCTTGAGTGCGAAAGTAAAATACTTGCACTTATTGAAAATGAAGCGATAGTGACAGAAGTTTCATCCGATAGTAATACTGATTTTATTGCTATTTTAGATCAAACGCCTTTTTACTCCGAAGGCGGTGGACAAGTAGGAGATCAAGGAGTTATTAGAGTTGGTGACTTTATAGGTCGTGTAATAGATACACAATTAAGCCGTGATGAAGTTATTTATCATATTGTTCAGGGCGAAAGAGGCCATATTAAAACAGGAGAAGTGGTTTCGGCTATTGTCACCTCTCATCGTAGAAATCATACGGCTAGAAATCATACAGCTACCCATTTATTACACCGTGCCCTTCGTAATGTTCTTGGTGAACATGTTCACCAAGCTGGCTCCTTAGTCACACCGGATCGGCTAAGATTTGATTTCAACCATTTTCAGCCAGTAACGCCGGAAGAACTGGAAACAATACAAAATGTTGTGAATGAACAGATACAAAAAGCTCAAAAGGTACACGTGTTGGAAACTAGCATGCAAGAAGCAAAAGATATGGGTGCGGAAGCCCTTTTTAATGAGAAATATGCGGAAAAAGTGAGAGTGGTCAAAACCGGTGACTTCAGCCTGGAACTTTGTGGAGGAACACATGTAAACAATAGTGCTGAAATTGGTGTATTCCTTATGATATCTGAAAGCGGAATTGCTTCTGGTGTCCGGAGGATAGAAGCGGTTACCGGAGCTGGAGCCTATCAGCAAATCATGAAGCAAAAAGAAATCATCAAAGAATCGGAATCTTTACTGAAAGTGAAGCAGGATACGATTCCTTCTAAAATTGAAGGAATGATCAAAGAGATCAAAGAACAGGAAAAAACGATTCAGCAAATCAGAAAAGAACAACAGAAAGACAAACAAGGCGATTTGTTACAGAAAGCAGAAACGATCCAAGGAACAAAAGTAGTTCTGGAAACAGTAGAAGGAATGAATATGGATGAAATGAGACAGTTAGGGGATCAGTTGCGAGATAGTGGAAAATCGGCTGTTGTTTTGTTAGCGACGATAGCAGAAGAAGAGAAAGTTCAATTTATGGTGACGGTATCCAAAGACTTAAATAAATTAGGCCTACATGCAGGAAAGCTAGCTAAAGAAGCAGCAACTATCACCGGTGGTGGTGGCGGTGGTAGACCGGATATGGCGCAGGCTGGAGGGAAGAATCCTTCAAAATTACCAGAAGCGATGAAAACTGTAAGGGTCATTATTCAGAATACCTTAGAATCAAATTCATAATTATAGCTGAAGTTTTTATTTAGATATGTTACAATGGCTATGAATCATTATTGAGTCGTCAACAAAGGAGGATAACCAATGACAGATAAAATGAACTCAACCATGAAATTTAAAATCGAACAAGAAAAAGACGAAAAAGCAAGAGAGATTATTATTCAGGTGTATAAAGCCTTGGAAAAAAAAGGATATAACCCGGTTAACCAATTTGTTGGTTACATTCTGTCTGGCGATCCATCCTATATTACCAGTCATGAAGGAGCTCGCAGCCTGATTCGAAAAATCGAACGGGATGAAATGTTGGAAGAGTTAGTAAAGGATTTCATTAAAAATAATCGATAAGAGATGGCAAAATGGCCATTAAAGGTGAGTGAAGCATGATTAAACCAAGAATACTAGGCTTGGATATAGGCGATAGAACGATCGGTGTAGCTGTGAGCGATCCTTTTGGATGGACAGCTCAAGGAGTTACAACAATTAAAAGATCTGATTTACCAAAAGATTTGGAAGAACTAGGAAAGATAGTAGAAGAATACAAGGTAACTAAAATGGTTGTAGGTATTCCTAAGAATATGAATGGCACTTTTGGACCTCAGGCTGAAAAGGTAAGAGAACTTGTTAAAGAAATAGTAAAGCAAATAACGATAGAGACGGTAGAATGGGATGAAAGACTTTCTACTAAAATGGCTGAAAGAAGTCTGATAGAAGGCGATATGCGACGAAACAAACGAAAAAAAGTAATCGATACCGTCGCCGCCGTATGCATACTTCAGGGGTACCTGGATTATCAACAGCATCATAGAGAATAAGATTGTAGAGAGGAGTTTTACTGATGGAAGAAAATGAAAATGTCGTAACGCTGATAGACGAAGATGGTCAGGAACAGGATTTTGAAATTATTATGACGATGGAAATGGGCGAAGAGGAATATGCAATTCTTTTACCCTTAGATGCAGAAGAAGAGGATGAAGCCTATATTTTCCGCATGGAGCCAACAGAAGATAATGAAGTAATGCTAGTAGCCGTTGAGGATGATGAAGAGTTTGATCAGGTTGCAGCCGCTTATGAAGCAATGATGGACGAAATGGATGAGGAAGAACATTAGTAAATGCAAATAAGAGGATAGCATAACGATAACAAAGAACTGTTAGAAAAGTATCGAAGTGAGGGCGTGAGGTTTTTCTCTCTAGGTTAGAGAAAATAAACTCCGTCCTCTATTAGTTTTGTCAACTAATATTTTGACATATTAGTTGAAACCATGTATAATCAAATAAGGTATATGTGAAAAGCGTTATTAAATGAGAATAGAGACTTAAAGAAGGTGACTTTTTGGAAAATGTACAAGAGTTAAAAGTGTTATTAAAAGAAAAAGGATATAAACTGACCCCACAGCGTAGGGCAGTTTTAAATATGATCATGGATAATCCTGGGAAGCATTTGACTACTGAGGAAATATATGATCTGGTAAAGGTTCAATGCCCGGATATAGGATTGGCGACAGTGTACCGGACACTTCAAATCCTAAATGAAATGGACCTTATTCTCAAGATCAACCTTGATGATGGATGTAGTCGTTATGAATACAATATACATCAGGATGACCATGAACACCATCACTTGATCTGTACTGACTGCGGAAGAATTGTAGAGGTTAACGAAGATCTTCTGGATAGTATTGAACGACAGATTGAAAAAGACTATGATTTTTCTATTACAGATCATAAAGTTAAATTTTTCGGATTATGCTCCAAATGCAGGTAGTCCAGAAGTTAGGGACTACCTCTATTTACGTATGAAGAAAGTGTTGAAAATTAAAGGAGTGAATTTATTGGCAAAGAATCAATCAAAAATAAAGATTATCCCGTTAGGTGGATTAAGAGAAATCGGAAAAAATCTCACTTTGGTAGAATACAAAAATGAGATACTGATTATCGATTGCGGGTTAAGCTTTCCTGATGATGAAATGCTGGGAATCGACATTGTCCTCCCAGATACTACCTATTTAGAAAAAAACAAAGACAGAATTAAAGGCGTTGTATTAACTCACGGCCATGAAGATCATATTGGAGCGCTGCCTTATCTCTTAAAAAAAATAAACCTACCGATATATGGAACTCGCTTAACCTTAGGCTTATTAGAAGCTAAACTGAAAGAACATAAACTAGAGCAAAAAGTCCACTTACAACGAGTAAAAGCAGGGGACATGTTTCAATTAGGTGCATTTAATGTTGAGTTTATACGCTCTAGTCACAGCATTCCAGACGCTTGCGCTATTGCTGTTCACACATCTGAGGGAATCATCCTTCACACTGGCGACTTCCGGATCGACTATTCCACTGTAGATGGCGAAATGATAGACCTTCATCGCTTAGGTGAACTAGGCAAGCAGGGAGTATTGGTAATGCTAGCCGACAGTACTAATGCTGAAAGACCTGGAACTACCATGTCTGAAAGTAAAATCGGAGTAGCTCTCGAAAACGCTTTTATGAACACTAAAAGTAGAATTATTGTGGCTACTTTTGCATCACATATTCATCGGCTACAACAGATTATCAATACAGCCGAAAAATTTAACCGAAAAATCGTTATTTCCGGTAGAAGCATGATTAACGTTTTTGAAGTTGGTGCCGAATTAGGAGCACTTCATGTGCCTAAAGACATTCTTATTGACATTAGGGAAATGGATGATTATCAGGATGATCAGTTACTACTTTTAACAACGGGGAGTCAGGGAGAACCGATGGCGGCTCTTTCACGTATGGCTTCTAATGACCATAGAAAACTAGATATCCAAAAAGGAGATTTAGTCATTTTCTCAGCATCACCCATTCCGGGCAATGAAAAAATGGTTAGCCGGGTGATCAATCAATTGTTTGAAAAAGGTGCTGATGTGATTTATGATCCAATGGCAGAAGTTCATACTTCTGGTCATGCTTGTCAGGAAGAGTTAAAGCTTATTCATCGGCTGGTAAATCCCAAGTACTTTATCCCTGTACATGGTGAATACCGTCATTTGAAACAACATGCAAATTTAGCCGCAAGAATGGGTGTGCCAGAAGAAAACATATTTACCATGGAAAACGGACAAGTACTGGAGATGAACCAAAAACAAGCAAAAATAACGGGAAAAGTGCAGGCTGGTCCTGTGTTGGTAGATGGTTTAGGCGTCGGCGATGTAGGAAGTATTGTGCTTCGTGACCGTAAACACCTGGCAGAAGACGGACTCATGGTAGTAGTAGTAACCCTTGACAAAAAAGAAGCAAAAGTAGTAGCTGGTCCGGATATTATTTCCAGAGGGTTTGTTTATGTCAGAGAATCTGAAGATCTGCTAGGTGAAGCCAGGGCAGAAGTACAGAAATCCTTGGAACAATGCGAACAAAAAGGCATACGAGAATGGTCTCAGCTAAAAAACGCTATTCGTGACAGTCTGAAAGATTTTCTGTATCAAAAAACCCAAAGACGTCCGATGATTTTACCTATTATAATGGAAGTATAAAAGTATAGAAAATAAGTCTGGATGATGCGCTGATGCTTAGAAAACCAATAAAAGGTATCGTGGACCCACCAGGTACCATTACACGAGAATATGTAGAAGACTATATTCGAGAAATTCTGCCAGAAGAACAGGGAATCCTAAAAATATTAATGCAACAAGCCCAAGAAAGACATATTCCTGTTATCGAACCGGAAGTAGCCGCGCTACTGAAAAATATTATTAAAATGTCCGGCAGCAAAAAAATACTGGAAATTGGAACAGCGATAGGCTTTTCAGCCATATTATTTGCAACAGCTGCCGGAAAAGATGCAAGCATTGTAACCATTGAAAGAGATCCGGACTATACCCAAGAGGCTCTAAAAAATATTCAGGAAGCAAAACTTGAAAAGACGATTAAAGTAATTCCTGGTGATGCTTTAGAAGTACTACCCCGTCTTGAAAATATCTTTGATATGGTATTTTTAGACGGGGCAAAAGGACATTATGGAGAAATGCTGGAACAAAGCATAACACTTCTTAAACCCGGAGGTCTTCTGATTTCTGATAACATTCTTTTTCGTGGTATGGTGGCCAATGATGAACTGGTAAGACGTCGTAAAAAAACAATTGTGATGCGAATGAGAAAATACCTGAAAACAATTACCACTCATCCACAATTAGAAACCAGCATTCTACCGGTTGGAGATGGTCTGGCAATTAGCTTGAAAAACCAGGAGGAAGAAATATGAAGAAAATAGAATTATTAGCTCCTGCTGGCGATTTAGAAAGATTAAAAATTGCCGTTTTATATGGAGCGGATGCGGTATATATTGGCGGTCAGGTCTTTGGTTTAAGAGCTGCCGCCAAAAACTTTTCTATAGATGATATGCAGGAAGGGGTAGCTTTTGCTCATAAGCATGGAGTAGCCGTTTACTTAACCCTGAACATTATCCCTCATAATGAAGATATGGATCAATTACCAGACTATTTAACGTCATTGAAAGATATAAATTTAGATGGTGTTATTGTTTCCGATCCGGGAACCTTTGATTTAGTACAACAATATGCACCTCATCTGCCAATTCACATTAGTACACAGGCAAACAGCACCAATATCCATACTGTCAACTTTTGGCATCGGCAGGGTGCTACTCGGGTGGTCATGGCAAGAGAGTTAAGCCTTAAGGAAATAAAAGAAATCCATCAACAAAAATCGCCGGAGGTAGAGCTGGAAAGTTTTATTCACGGAGCTATGTGTATATCCTATTCTGGCAGATGCTTACTAAGTAACTACATGATCGGAAGGGACGCTAATAAAGGTGGATGCGCTCATCCTTGCCGTTGGAGGTATTCTATGGTGGAAGAGCAACGTCCTGGAGAATATATGCCCGTCTATGAAGACGAAACAGGAACATATATCTTTCATTCTAAGGACTTATGTATGATCAGGCATATCCCTCAACTTATTGATGCAGGAATCACCAGTCTTAAAATAGAAGGACGGATGAAAACCATTTATTATGTTGCGACCGTTCTTCGTGTCTATCGTCAAGCGATCGATGCTTATATAGCCGATCCTCTAAATTGGACCTTTCAGCCAGAGTGGATGGAAGAATTGAAAAAAGCTAGTCATCGCCCCTTCACCACAGGCTTTTACTTTGGAAAACCAACAGAAGAAGATCAGATATATGATGAAACTTATGGGAAAAGAAGTTATGATTTTATAGGATTAGTAAAAAAGTGGGATTCAGAGACAAATAGTGCTACGATTCAACAACGAAATCGTTTTTTTAATGGCGATGAAGTGGAATTAATTGGCCCAAATCGTGATAAAGCATTACATTTTACGATTAATGACCTTAAAAACGAGGATGGTGAGGCCATAGAAAGCGCACCTCATCCTCAACAATTGGTTACCTGCAAGGTGCCTTTCCCGCTATATCCTAATGAAATACTAAGATCGATGACGAGGTGCTGATATGAAATTATTAAAACCAAGACTTTGGGTTGATGATCTTAGTCATATACCGTTAAAAGAGCTTAAAACCGTAGGGATAAAAGGCTTAATGATTGATATCGACAATACATTAGTGGCCTGGGATTCAGCGGAACCACCAGAAACCTCTATTCGCTGGATGGAAGCCGCAAAAAAAGAATCCTTCAATATTATTTTGGTATCAAACAATAAGCCCCAGCGAGTACACCAAATGCAAGCCTACTTTCATTGCAAAGGATTAGCCAGTGCTAAAAAACCTACTAAATCCGGCTTAACCAAAGCGCTTCGGGCAATGAAACAAGAACCGGGAGAAACCGCAATAATAGGAGATCAGATTTTTACAGATGTATTGGGTGGAAATCGCCTTGGTTTATATACCATTTTAGTATCTCCCATCAAAAGCAAAGAATTTTGGTGGACAAGTATCATGCGAAACTTTGAAAAATATGTCCTTAAAAATCTACAGAAATTTCGCTAATCAGACGTTGATTTAAATTAATATTTACAGAAGGCGATAAAATGGGTATAATACTATTATAACAATTTAACAGCGGAGAAGAACTACAGTTATAGATGGACGCTTACGCTGTAGGGATCCAGTGGCGTAACCGGCTGAATATTATATATTCGTCGGTTTATTTTTTTACATCGGAGGTAAATTCATGAAAACACCGAAGAATAAACGATTGGGAGATTTACTGGTTGAAGTTGGCGTTATCTCAGAAGATCAATTACTACAAGCTTTAAAAAAACAAAAAGATACAAATAAAAAAATTGGAGAAATTTTAGTAGATGAGGGTATGATAACTAATAAGCAAATTGTTGAAGTTCTTGAATTTCAATTAGGAATCCCTCACATGGATCTGGAAAAAGCTTATATTTCTCCAGAAGTTCCAAGACTTTTACCTGAAAAATTGGCAAGAAGGCATACACTAATCCCCATAAAAAGAGTAGGGAATGTACTGACTGTAGCTATGGCTGATCCGCTTAACATCTTCGCCATTGATGATGTTAAGCTAGCTACTGGGTTGGATGTAGAACCTGTAATATCAACTATTTCTGAAATCATGAATACCATCAGTCTTTTTTATGAAAAAGAAACCGCCGAAAAAGCCTTGGAAGCTTTTGATCAATCCTATATGACAGAAGCCTTGGAAGAAATAGATGAAGAGGAGCTGGCGAATATAGAAAAAGCGCCAGTGGTTCAACTTCTTAATTCTATTTTTCGGCAGGCTATTAAAATGAAAGCTAGTGATATTCACATCGAACCAACAGAAAAAGATATCCGAGTTCGTTTTCGTCTGGATGGTGAATTACAGGAGATTATGCGACCTAATAAAGGTAGTCACAGTGCGGTTGTTACCAGGATAAAAATTATGGGAAAAATGAATATCGCCGAAAAAAGAGTCCCTCAGGATGGACGGGTAGAAATGGAATTTGATGGTAGAGATGTGGATTTGCGAATTGCGATTATGCCTACTGTCCATGGTGAAAAAGTGGTTATCAGATTGTTGGATCGAAGCAGTGTAATGCTTAGTAAAAAAGAATTAGGCTTTAGTGAAGAAAACTTAAAAACCTTCGATTCCATTATTCAACACCCCAATGGCATTATTTTAGTAACCGGTCCTACTGGAAGTGGAAAAACTACCACTCTTTACACTGTATTACAAGAGTTAAACCAAGTAAATAAAAATATTATTACGGTAGAAGATCCAGTAGAATATCGCATCAATGGAATTAACCAATCGCAGGTTAATGTTAAAGCAGGATTAACCTTTGCCAGTGGTCTCAGATCTATTTTACGGCAGGATCCGGACATTATTATGATTGGAGAAATTCGTGATGCTGAAACTGCACAGATTGCTGTAAGAGCAGCTATTACCGGCCATTTAGTACTTTCTACCCTTCATACAAACGATACGGTTTCTACGATCGGTCGATTGGCAGACATGGGAATAGAGCCATATCTATTATCTAGTTCTATCGTAGGAATCATGGCACAGCGTTTAGTAAAAAAACTATGCACCAATTGTCGTAAGAGTTACACCTCATCCGAGAAAGAACAGAAACTTCTTAAATTAGAAGCACCTATAACCCTTTATGAAGAGGTAGGATGCAATTCGTGTAACAATAATGGCTACAAAGGAAGAGCAGGCATCCATGAAATACTACCAATTTATGGAGAAATAAAGAAAATGATAGAATCTCAAAGTCCATCTAATCAGATAAAAGAAAAAGCCATGGAAAAAGGGATGATTACCCTTCGAGATAGTTGTCGTGATCTTGTGCTTAATGGAGTAACTTCTGTCAACGAATTAATTCGAATCACATACTCACTAGAATAGGAGGAATTTCATGAATATACGTGACATCCTAACAAAAGCACTTGAAACCAAAGCATCAGATGTTCATATAACGGTTATGAATCCTCCTATCATTAGGGTGGACGGATCACTTCAACCAATGGATCATTCTGTATTAAAACCAGATGACACTAAATATCTGGTATATGAAGTATTAACTGAATACCAACAAAATTGCTTAAAAGAAAATGGAGAAATAGATGTGTCTTTTGCTATTCCTCAGATAGGTAGATTTCGAGTGAATGCCTACTTACAACGAGGAACCTATGGGATGGCTCTCAGAGTGGTTAATATAAGAATTCCTACCATAGAAGAACTAGGAATACCTTCTCATATTGCGGCGCTTACTCATAAACAAAGAGGCCTTATACTGGTTACAGGTCCTACCGGATCTGGTAAATCAACCACTTTGGCAGCGATGATCGACTTGATCAATAAAGAACGCAAATGTCATGTGTTAACCTTGGAAGACCCTATTGAATATCTTCATAAACATCAACAAAGCATTGTAAATCAACGGGAAGTGGGGTTGGATACAAAGTCTTTTGCAAATGGTCTTCGGTCAGCTTTACGTCAAGATCCTGATGTTATCCTTGTCGGAGAGATGCGAGATCTTGAAACCATGGCTATAGCCATCACTGCTGCCGAGACGGGACATTTGGTTTTGAGTACTTTGCATACCATCGGGGCGGCTAAGACTGTCGATAGAATATTGGATGTTTTTCCTCCGCATCAGCAACAACAAGTAAGAATTCAACTTTCTTCTGTCATAGAGGGTATTATATCTCAACAGATTATGCCCAAAAAAGAAGGTTCTGGCCGAGTGGCAGCCTTTGAAATCATGACAGCTACACCGGCTATTAGAAACTTGGTTAGAGAAGGAAAGACACATCAAATACAAACATCAGTTCAAACTGGATCAAAATATGGAATGATCACGATGGATGATGCATTAATAAACCTCGTGAAAAAAGGTGTCATATCGAAAGAAACCTGTGCCACCTTTGCTCAGGACAGCGATTTTGTTCAACGAAATCTAAAAAACATGCTGTAAAGAGAGGGGGAAGGTAAATGCCACAATTTCGATATGAATCTATTAGTCCCAGCGGTGAAGTCATATCAGGAAAAGAAACAGCCGACAGCCGGGAAGAAATCATAAGGAAGCTTAGAGAGCAACAGCAATACCCTACGACGGTAGAAGAAATAACTGAAAAAGACATAAGGGATATTCAATTTACTACTCGTATTAACATCAAATATATAGCCGTCTTTTGCAGACAATTTTATACCATGCAAAATGCAGGAGTAACCATTGTAAATGCTTTGGATATTATGCGACAACAAATGCCTCATAAAGGATTCAGAAAGATTATTAGCGAAGTTTATGAAGATGTACAGAAAGGGTTTACTTTTTCTGAAGCATTATCGAAACATCCCAAAACGTTTCCAGAACTAATGACCTATATGGTAGCGGCTGGAGAGGTATCCGGTAACTTAGATGTGGTGATGCTGCGGATGGCAACTCATTATGAAAAAGAATATAAAATAAACAGCAAAATCAAAAGCGCTATGGTGTATCCAATGATACTAAGTGTTGTAGCCATTGCAGTTGTCGTATTTTTGCTTACGGTAGTTATGCCTACCTTTATAGGCATGTTCGAAGGTAGTGGAGTTCCTTTGCCAGCACCTACCAGAATCCTTCTTGCCATTAGTAGTTTCCTTCAAAGTAGTTGGTATATCGTAGCAGGAATGCTTCTTATTCTCTTTGTTTTATTTCGATACATAACTTCAAAACCAGCTGGAAAAAGAAGCATTGATAATATAAAATTTTATATGCCGATTATTCGTGATTTAACTACTAAAGTGGCCGCTGCTAGGTTCACAAGAACCCTTTCAACCTTATTAAATAGTGGTATTCCATTGCTTCAGGCGCTGGAAAGTGTAGCTGGAGCAGTTGGCAATAAAGTGGTGGCTGATGGAATTATGGCTGCCCGAGAAGATATACGAAAAGGGGTAGCCCTTTCCACCCCAATTCGTAATCTTAGACTCTTTCCTCCAATGGTACACAATATGATTAAAATTGGAGAAGAGTCAGGAACGCTGGACGAAATACTGGAAAAGACAGCAAATATTTTTGATGAGGAGGTGGAAACGGAAATTCAACGTCTGCTAACCTTTGTAGAGCCCATGATGATTTTAGTCATGGGACTGGTCATTGGATTTATCGTGATCAGTATGGTATTGCCAATGTTTGACATGATGCAGACGATTTAAGGAAATGGAAAGTGGTAAAAGGAAAGAAAAAACCGTTAAAAGTAAAGATGAAGTTACAGTAAAAGCATGCATATGATAAAAAGGAGGAATTATAATGATTCAATGGTTTAATAAGAAATTAAAAAACAGAAAAGGCTTCACGTTGATTGAACTGATTGTGGTAGTTGCGATTTTGGGGGTTTTGGCTCTGATAGCTGTTCCAAGATTAGGAGGATTAACTTCTGATGCCGAAGAAACAGCACATAAAGCAACGGCTAGAACGATTGCTAGTGCTGTAACTATGGCAGAAGCTCAAGGAGATTTAGGTGAAGATGCTATTAATAAACACTTAGATGGAATAACTGTTGAGATTGGTACTAGTAATGATAATGACAATTGGGTTATTGAATTAGATGATGACGATCAAATAGAGAATATGTGGCCACCTGGTAGTGAAAATATTTGGCCAATAGAATAAAGTGAATCAAGTGAATGAATCAAGCAAGTGAATGGTGCGGCAGCAACTGATTAGTGCCAGGCACTTAACTTATTAACTTATCTGATAGGCTCGATGGGGACGGAGGCAACTCGTCCTTTTGAACCACCCCACAGCACCACCACGAGAGCCAGCCTTCGGGCTGGCTCTTCTTTATGCGAATTAGAAGGAAACTGAGTATTTGTGTCGAATATAATAATTGACACAATATTAGCATTCTATAAAGCGTTAAGGAGCTGATCAACATAGACGCAAACTAAGCCGAACTGATATTTACCATGTGATGATTAGGGGAAATGGAGGACAGTCTCTGTTTGAACATGATGAGGATCAAATAAAGTTTTTAGAAATTCTGGCAGAAACAAAAGAGAAAACTAAGTATGAAATTGATTTATATGCGTATTGCCTGATGGGAAATCATGTGCACTTACTGATCAAAGAAAACAACATGGATCTTGGAGATTTTATGCGCAGAGCAACTGCACAATATGCCCTATGGATGAATTATAAGTATGAACGAAAAGGTCACGTTTTCCAGGATCGATTTAAAAGTGAACCAGCGGAAGATGACAGGTATTTATTAACCGTCTTCAGATACATATTACAAAATCCTACGAAAGCTGGATTATCCAAGGGAGTATTTGATTATAAATGGAGCAGCTGGAAATCGTATGAACATAACCATGAATACCCGGTAGGTTTGACGGACGTTACCTATATCATCAACATTTTTGGTAAAACAAGAAAAGAAGCCATCGAACGAATGAAGCGTTTTGTACAGAAAAAGAATAATGACAGTTGTATGGATATTGAAACAGGAATCCGCCTCACAGATAATGAACTTCGAGACCGAATAAAAAGAGAATTTCCTGAAATTAAGTATCAGTCTTTGAATCAATTACCCAAAGAAGATCGGAACGAAGCCTTAAGGAAAATAAAATCCATTGAAGGAGCAGCAAAACTACAAATTGCTCGAATAACCGGTCTTGGTGCTAAAGTTGTTCAAAATGCGTAGGATAGAGGACGGAGGCAACCCGTACTTTGAAGAGCGCTTGCAAAAATAAAAATAACGTTGTTGATAACACCGAAACATGATACGATAAACATGATGTCAGTATCTCAAGCATAGACTTGTTTATTGTGGCAACTCAACAATATATTATATGTGTAGGAGATGATTTTAATGTTTCAAAAACCTGAGTTAGAACAGATCATTCGTCAAATTATAGAAAAATACAATCCCCAGGATATATACGTATTTGGATCATACGCCAAAGGCGTGGTTCACCGGTACAGCGATATTGACCTGTGCTTAATTGTAGATGTGCAAAATAAGCGAGCTTTCAAGCGTCGACTACATCTTGAAATTGACTATGATGTGGATTTGGATATTGTAGTCTACACACCGGAACAGTGGCAAAAGTACAACGATGATCCAGCGCGTTTTGCCAATATCATTGATAGGGAAGGGGAGAGTCTCATTGGTCGATTCCACTAAGTACACAGACTGGTTAAAAATGGGAGACCAAGATTTAAGGAGTACCAAGATTCTATTGGGAACATGACGGAGACTATGGTATAATTTATTTTCACTGCCAGCAAGCTATTGAAAAATATTTGAAAGGTTATATGATCTTTAAAACTGGATTTCTTCATCAAGGACATAGCTTAATAAAACTGTGCAAAAAAGCTGGTGAAGAAGATTTGCAATCATAGATATTGAAGAGTATGAAAAAAATCAAGCTACTATAAAATTATTGTCGAAGCTCATGAAAGCTGAAAATCGGATCAAAACAGATGAAGATTGGATGACAGAGGAATAAGTGAAAGAAAAGTTTGGGGTTTGATTTAGTGCATAAGATCAAAGTAAACCTCCATGGCAACAGAAAATTTGATCGAGATTCAAGACTATATTCAAAAAGAACTAGACAATCCAACAGCTGTGGTAAATGTTGTAAATAAGGTAATCCCTAAGTACGAGGGGTTAAAACAATTCCCGCTGATGTAAGTAGAGTTATCTACAAAGATAAATGTGCAAGCTGATTTTAGATATGTGATGCCGGGAAGCTATCTCGCAATTTATCGTGCTGATCATGAATTATAAAATGAAATTTTAAATTAGAAGGCACTTCAAATGAGGTGTCTTTTTTATGCCTGGAAGGAGGTGAGACGAGATGACAGATTTTGGTTTTAAGATCGGTGTGGAAGGGGAAAGCGATAAACGGACGAAAGTCTAGCAGATTCAGCTGAACAATGCCAATGCGGACCTTAACAAGATGGAACGGCAGCTGAAGATGAAATTGATAAAGCCGGTCAGCGAATAGGTCTTTCTAAGGAGGATTGAAAATTATTTGCCTTAAAAAATCACGAAGTGAATTATTGTATGTCTCTACATGTGCGTTTATCCTCAGGTACCTTTGATAAATAATGACTAGAGAAAACAGCGGACAATCAATTTTCAAACATGATAAGGGCTTCAAAAAAATATTGAAATATTATATGAAACGAAAGAAAAAACAAAGTGCAAATTTTTACTCATCAGCTAAAGTGAATAGTGTATTCATTATGTATATTCTATGATATAATATAGACATATACCTAGTCTTGTTTAATATACTTTTAACAGAAGAAATGATCTGCAGCTAGAGATGGACGCCTTACGCTGTAGTGATCTAGTGGCGTAACCGGCTGAAGATCAGTCGGTTTTTAGTTTTTTGATATTTTGAGAAGAAAGCTAACTAATGAACACAGCGACTAATATTCTTGAAAATAAAAAAAGGAATTGCTCTTATTTTAAAATTTCCCAAAAGATATAGCAATCTATATACTTTGGAAAGTTTTAAAATTTGTAGAAAAAGGTGATGAAAATGGAAAAGTGCTTTTTATCCAATAAAAAAGCTATTACCTTAATTGAGATCATTCTTTCCATTGCATTGTTGGGTATTATTTCTATTATGCTTTTACCGATAATTGCCTTTACCCTGAATGCTTCAAATTACAATCAAAATCAAGAAACCGCAAGGCAAATTGCAGCCAATCAAATCAACTGGCTAAGAAGCCTGGACTATCATGATGAACTTGGGCTGGATCTGGAAAATTATTCACCAAAGGGAATAGTGGATACAAATTTATACATGAATAGAGAGGAAACCAGTCCTTATGTAATCAATGGGGTAAACTACTATATCACAACGAGGGTGTATTGGGATGATACGGAAAATGTGGATGGTATCATAGTTCCCGATGCCAGTAAAAAAGTGGATGTAATTGTTGAATCAAACAATCCTTTTACAAAAGAAGTGGCGCAGGTATCGGTTCTAGGAACCCTGATATCCTTTGAAGGAGAAAGGCTGCCATCCAATCCCGGGGTGATGATTAAAACCTATTGGAGAAACTATAACCAACCCCAACCTCAGGTTCAAGTTGAATTGGATGAACAAAGTGGACCTAGAAATTATCGCCAGTTTACGGATCAGCAAGGCCGTGTCATCATCATTTTTGAAGGAGAAAGAAAAGATGAAGGCCTATGGGAACTGGGAAGTTTAAGTTGGACTCGAGGAACGGGAAGGTTGATAAGTTCTCCTGTAAAAGCCCTAGAAGACCGGTGGGAGGATAAAAGAGAAATCGCCTTGGACTTTTCTGGGAATAACTTTTATGAAGAAGAAATTTTGGTGGATTTTCCCGGACTGATTAAGATCATCAATTTGGATGAAGTTATGCAAGAAGTCCAAGATACAGGCATGGATATTGCCTTCAAAATTTTGCCCGAAGACTTTACGCTACCTGAAGGAGTAGGGATAGAGCACATTACCATTCAAAACCAGGATTTACATGTTCTGAATAATTTGGAATTTTGGACAGGCTATACCTATAAATATAGCATAAGCAAAGACTTAGAGGATTCGGAAAGAGAGTATGAACTAGCCATACAAGAAGCCAGTGGGAATTGGAAACCTTGGGAAGGTGGATTTGAACAATACAGTTTTAAAGAAACTTTACAGGAGTTACAGTTAGTTATGATGTTAAAGGAAGAAACCGTTTCCTATAATCTAAAAGACCAGGTGATAGAGTTAATCCTTCCTTTTTCTTCTGAGTTAGGAAATATAGATCATTTAGGAGAAGCCTCCTTTCCTTTTGCATTTATGAGAGGGGAACAGAGCATCGACTTACCCGAGTATAAAAAGTATGAAAGTGTGGAAGCAATGAAGGAAGCTTGGACACCTCCTGAAGAAGATGACCCGATAGAATTTGACCCTGAACCAGGATATGTACTGGAAAAAGAAGAGAACCGATTGATATTAAGTATTCGAGATGATGAACTGCAAGATGAGTTGCAAGGGTTAGAAATGGGACCGACAGTGGATTTAGTTATTTTAGAAACAGAAAACATTAAAGATTCTTTAGCTGTTCCCTTAGCACCCTATAGCAACACAATAGAAGTTAAGCCGCAAAATCATACTAGCGAGTAGGTGAGATAGATGGAAGTGAAGGATTTCAAAAAAAATGAATACAGCCAAGGCTTTACCCTATTAGAAGTTATTATTGTGGTAGGCTTAATGCTTGTAGTAATAACCGCTTCCTATAATTTATTATTCCATGGAATTTTTGCGACACAATCAATACAGGAACAAGCCTTACTTTCTATGGAGGTGCAACCCTTTTACTATCAGCTGGAAAAGGAGATTAAACAGGCAAGAAAATCAGAAGAAAACCAACCGGTGGTAAGGGGAGAAAGCCCGGAAGGTGTAGGATATGCTACATTAATTTTCTATTCGGACATCACCGGGGATGGAAAACCGGAAAACATTAAATATGCACTGGAAAATAATAATTTAGTAAAATCTTATAGGGTTCGCAATAGCAAAGGTACGGAATTTGATGAGTACCCCTATGAATATTCCGGGAACTATGGGAATGAGCGTACAGTCCTTCGAAACATAACCAACGGTAGCATATTTAGAAATATTGAACGGGTGAATCAGGATCCAAACAATGATACGGATCACCGAAAATCCTTTGAAGTGCATATTGAAATTGAAGGAGTTCAAGACAAGAGTCAAAAAATGTATTTTGAAGGTTATTTAATGACACGGAGCAGAGTGGAAGCGGATTGAAGAAATGGGGTGTAACGATGAAAAAATATAATAACGATAGAGGTTTTACCCTAATTGTTGTATTGCTCGCTTTTTGTGTGATTATGGTTTTATTGCTGGGTCTGATCACTACGGTCTCCAGTCAACAAACAATTTCAAGTTTTACCGAGAAACAGGAAAAGAGCATTCAATATGCTGAGGCGGGATTTAACAAATACCTTTGGTACTTAAATGAGTACTCAGACTTTTATGAGATGGAAGAGGGTCAGGAGATGGTCGGTCAACCAATTGCCTATGACCACGGCTTTTATCAATTAGAGGTACTACCACCGGATGAGTTGGACCGATACGTAACGATCCGCTCAACAGGCTGGGTTGAAGGGGAAGAAACAAACAAAAGAACTATTGAAGTACAAGTGCAAAGAAAGCAGTTTGTCCATCATGTGTATGCCAGTGAAAGTGAAGGGAATAATATTTGGTGGACCGCTGGCGATGAAGTACATGGGCCCTATCATACAAACGGGCATTTAAGAATTCGAAATCCTGTTTTTTATGATACGGTAAGCTATTCAGGAAATTATATTCGAGGAAATCCATACAGCCCCACTTATCATAATATTCATGGGGGAGCAGAAAAATCAGAAACCATGGAAATTCCGGCTACAAATTCTTCTTTGGAACAATGGGCAGCGATGGATGGCTATGTATTTGAAGGTCGCACCGCCATACACTTAAAGGGTGATAAGATTAAAGTGAAATACATTGAAAATAATACAGTAATAGAAGAAGAACGGCCCCTACCGCCCAATGATATTATATACATTAAAGGAAACCAAAACAATAATAAATGGCACCCGGATACGGGAAACCTTTTTATTTCCGGAGAGCTGGAAGGCAGACTAACCATTGGGGCGGAAAATAATATTTATATCACGGCAACGGATCCGACGGAATGGTATGATGATCAGGAGTGGTATCCGGGAGGTCAATATAGAAATGATGAGAGTCAAGTTCCACCTACCCCCCTAGAGAATCCATCCCAAGGAGGAATCACTTATAAAAACACAACCTTTGGCGATCCCGACAATCCTTCCGTATGGGATTCAGAAAGAGAAATATGGATAAGGGAAGCGGAAGGGGAGGACATGCTGGGTCTTGTGGCTAACCACGATGTTTTAATTCTTCATCATGGTTGGCTAAGGGATGGAACCGATGGGAATGGCTGGAGTTGGGATTATGAATGGGAGAAACGATGGACAGGACCTTTTTGGAACCGACGATTTCGGAACTGGCAAAGAAGTTCAACAGACAGTAGAATGTACGACGTAGCCCCCAATGATATGCACATTCACGGTGCAGTTTTTGCAACCCAGGGCGGTTTTGGATTTGAAAATCATGATAGTGGTAGTCGAAAAGGGGATATTATCTTATGGGGAAATATTACACAAAAAGAGCGATTAGCCGTAGGGATCATTAACTCCACCGGCTATCTCAAAAAATATGCCCATGATCCAAGAATGTTCTACCGATATCCACCCAGGATTTTAGAACCGACAAACCTTGGCTGGGAAATAAGAGATTGGAAGGAAGTAACCGGAGAATGATGGAAGCACAAGGGACAGTTGAGAATAGTGACGAAGTATATTTTTATCTGAGAGAAAAATATCGAGGATTATAAGGTCTGATTGTAACACTAAGTTTTATCTGGATATATTGCTTAAATTTGGGTATTATGGACTATGTAGTAAGATAACAAATCCAATATGAATAAACAAGGAGTGATGACATCGTGTCAAGGATAAACTTAGAAAACTTTCGTGAAGATCTATTCAGTGGTAAGAAATTTCGCTTAGTAACTAGAAGTGATTTCGACGGGTTAGTTTGTGCTGTTTTGTTAAAAGAACTGAATATTTTAGGAGATATTAAATTTGTTCATCCTAAAGATGTTCAAGACGGCTTGGTGGAACTAAGCAAGCAAGACATTACAACCAACCTTCCTTATGCTGAAGGGGTGTTCCTCGCTTTTGACCATCATTTTAGCGAAACCCTTCGAATAACTAGTCAGCCGAACAATCATATTATTGATGCTGATGCTAAATCGGCTGCACGTGTGGTATACGACTTTTTTGGTGGCAAGGAAGCATATCCGCAGGTATCGGAAGAAATGATGATTGCTGTTGATAAAGCCGATGCAGCTTTATTTGATAAAGAAGAAGTTTTGAATCCTGAAGGATGGAATCTTATGAATTTTATCATGGATGCTCGTACCGGATTAGGTCGTTTTAGAAACTTTACTATTTCTAATTATGATCTTATGATGAAGCTGATTGATCATTGTCGTGAGTACAGTGTGGAAGAAATCCTTCAATTATCGGATGTTCAGGAGAGAGTGAAGCTTTATTTCGAACAACAGGATTTATTCAAA
Organism: Tindallia californiensis; assembly: GCF_900107405.1. Classification (NCBI taxonomy): domain Bacteria; kingdom Bacillati; phylum Bacillota; class Clostridia; order Peptostreptococcales; family Tindalliaceae; genus Tindallia; species Tindallia californiensis. Next base: position 119,460 of record NZ_FNPV01000005.1, read on the forward strand.
GAAATGATGAAACGATGCACTAAAATTGAGGACAATATTATCATTACTGATTTGAAGAAAGAAGAAACCATTTATGCCGGAAATCGATTCATTGTTTATGCAATGTACCCGGAATGTAATATTTCTATTCAAATCATGAAAGGCTTTCGGAATCAAAATACCGTTATGACAGTTGGAAAAAGTATTTTTAACCGAAGCAGTAAAATGAATATAGGCGAATTGTTGTTACGTTATGGTGGTGGAGGCCATGCAAATGCAGGAACTTGTCAAGTGGCCCATGAAGAAGCTGAGAAAGTCCTTCGTGAGATTATTGAAGAGATTCGTGAATAGTGCTGTAGGAATGAAAAAAGAAATGAGGAGGGTGTTTATGAAAGCATTATCTTTCATAGCGTTAACGGTTCTTTTGGTACTTGCGTCTTTTTTTCAGGTATACGCAGAAGCAGATACGGTTAAAATGGTTGTAGAAGGTGGAGAAGTAAAGGAGTTGCCCGTAGTATTTATTGATGGTGAAGCTCATTATTCTCTTGAAGCTTTAAGTCCTATACTAGGATGGAGTTTTGAAGAAAAAGATGGTGTTATTCATATTACATCACTTGATGCGACAGAGCCAATTTCTTTAGCCATTGAAAGTGGTAATCATAGCTTAAAAGCTTCGTCTCATATTGGTACCGTTGATCTCTCTTTTCCAAATGGAGCAACCTATAAAGGTGGTGTTCGAAACGGGAAATTTCATGGTAACGGTGAGTTGAAACTCCTTAGTGGTGCCATGTACAAGGGAGATTTTGTTGAGGGTGAATTGCATGGCTCCGGAACTTATACTGCTTCTAATGGAGATCGATTTAACGGCACTTTTCAGCATAATAAGATAGATGGGAACGGAACTTATACATATGCTAATGGTGATCGTGTAACGGGTAGATTCAGCGGCACTATGGCAATGGGAAGAGTTGATGTTCGTTATGGCAGTGGTGGTTCTGATGATAATATTTTATGGGGAAAACCTCTTCTTCCCTTAGAGGTAACTGCTTTTAATTTAGAAGTACTTAACGGTAATGGCAGTGTGAAATTATCTTATACCAATGGTGCTTCTTACGACGGTGAAGTAAAAGCTGGTACTTTTCATGGCAATGGAACATTAAAAGCACCCGATGGTGGCTCTTACAATGGTATTTGGATGCATGATAAAATGGAAGGAAAAGGTGTTATGAAGTTGGCCAATGGAGATGAGTATAATGGCTATTTTCAAAACAATAAATTTCATGGGGATGGAAGATACACCTTTGCTAATGGGGATATTTACAATGGAGATTTTGAAAATGGTCTAAAGCATGGGGAAGGGACCTATGATTATGTAAATAAAAATAAATTTGAAGGATATTGGGTCCAAGGACAGAAGCATACAGTGAACTTTCAAAGTGACCGGAGTAGTGTTCCGCGAGGATACGGTATATTAACCATTGATGGCTCAAGAACCGCTAGCGGTAACAATTTAAGGCAATATGTGATGTATCGAAATGGTGAAAGAGTAGGACGTATCCAACCATAATGATGATTTAGAGCCTTACAGAAATGCAAAATAGCACTCTGTAAGGCTTTTTTTATTTTTAAAGGATTGGCAGGCCTGGATATGAATGTTTTGATATGGATGTAACGCAGATGTAACACAGATGTCCGTCAGATGTAACGCTCATAGGATATAAAGATAGTACTAGATCTTTTGATAGCGGTGAGGGGGTTGAGCGATGAAAAAGGATTACAGCGAAGATATAGTTCCTTTTGGAAGAGGTATACGATTTTTAATTGATATCAGATTTCTTCAGCATAATAGCTGGCAAGGAAGCATCCAGAGAATGGATACCGGCGAAAAAGTTTTTTTTAGAAGTGAATTAGAATTATTAATGCTGATGGGATCGGCTACAGAGGAACTCAATTCTCGCGCTAACGAAGATCAATCACTTAGAAAATGGAAAGATAGTAAGGGGGTGGCGGAAATGTTAAATGTGGGTGAATAGCAGCCTGTTATTACAAAGAAAGCTATGGGTAACCACGTCCCATCCAGAAAAACGCGGCACTCCTGCAATAGTGGGTAACCACGTCCCGCTAAAAAAACGAGGCTGAAAAAAGAGTATCTGGCTCCAGAAAAACCAGAAAATCAAAAAAACCAGAGAAATTTTCAGGAAAAGGAGTGTGAAGCATGAGAACTCGTAAAAGAAGGTATAAGAATATGAGGATTAGCATAGCATTTTTACTGATATTATTGCTATCCTTCGGCAGTGTTTTACCAGTTACAGCGATAGGTGATTCGATAGAACCTTCCAAAACAGCCGAACCAGTAAAACCAGAACAAATAGAATTTCAGAGAGAAGTAGACTTATTACTAGAGAATAGACCGATAGGCTCTGTTGCTTTCGAGTTAAAGGGAAATGCATTTGAAGTAGAGGTTAACCTGTTTGATGAAGCTTCTTCTCAATGGATCGTTGATGATATCAGGTTAATAGGTCAGTTGGGTGGCAGAAAACTTTCAGATCTGAGAGAGACACCTAGAGGTTCAGGTATATTTTTAGTTGATCCATGGATATCCGAGACTGGTGTCGGATCACTTTCAATAGCCGCAGAAGTCAATCTAAAGTCCCTAGTAAACACTGAACAAATGCCTGCGGTAACATTTATGGAATCAAGTGAGAGTAGTACTGGTGATACCGGAGGAGATAACAGTGAAAATGGCAGTACTTCCGGCGAATCATCTGAATCAGATAGTAATCATAGTGATAACGGCAACGATAATAACGACAGCAATGGCGATGATAACGGAACATCTGATTCGACAGAAAATGATTCAAATAAATCTTCTGACCAGGATGGATCAGAAAATGAATCATCCGATACAAAATCATCTGAGCAGAAAAGTGATGAAAAAACCGATGATTCAATAAGCTCTGAAGACAATTCAGAACAGCAAGAGACTAAAAACGATGATAAAGAGGGAAACAACGAAGACGACACAGATGAAAATGAAAACGAAAATTCTTTAGAAAATGGAAACGACGAAGATGCGAAAGATAATGAAAAGTATCAGCGTGATGAAGACGATAATAAAGAGCCGGAGAAACAACAAGAAAAGAAAGAATTGGATCATGATGATAAAGCATTAAAAGAAAATGAAGACAAAGATCAAGAAGAAAGCTTGGATCAAGATAAGGAAAATACCGAAGAAAATGAAGAAAAACTGTTGGAAGAAAATGTTTTAGGACCAATAATTTTAGAAGAGCCGATGATCGATTTACAAGAAGCGACAGCTTATACAGACTTTATATCGCTTACTCCTGAAGAACCAGTGGCCATGAGACAAATGGGATTGATGAACAGTTCGACCCAATATGGTTATACTGGTGACGGTATTGATGGTGAAAGAATAAGCAGGATTTTTACCGTAAGAGAAGGAACGAGAGAAGAAGTATGGTCATGGTATTATTGGAACAATATTTGGCAGTGGACGTATACAGGTCCTATCTTCTATGTGTATTGCATTGATATTACGACTCCCCTAAGTACTGTAGAACCATATACCCGACCAACATTAGCAAGTTATAGTAAACTATCAGAAAATCAAAAGCGGCGTATTGTTAATATGATTAGTCATGGCTATCAGGTCTTTGGCGAAGGAAGTAATGACAACAATTTAGGAGATCTTAGAACTCGAACTGGTATTAATAATTTAACAGAACGACAAGCCATTGCTGGAACACAATATGCTATTTGGAGAGTTACTAATGGGACACAAGAAAATCGCTTAAGTCAAAATGCGCGAGATCTCAGGGATTATTTGCTAGGCTTAGATACTCCTAATGATATTTCACCACAATTCAATAGTGAACCATCTTATCGTGTTGATAATGGCAACCTTATCATTGAATTTGAATATGAAGGGAATGGTCACGACTACGATATTGGTGGAGGCACATTTGGATCCAACTTGCAAAGTCTTATGGGTACTGGTGTAATAGAAGAAATAGATGAAATTAATGACGCCTATCATGTTACTATTACTCAGGCTATAAGTAACCTGCCAGAAAACTTTAATGAATTAGCAGTTCGGGTCAAAGGTGTCCATTACACTAGTCAAGGATATGTTTTCGAACCTGTTAATACAGATTGGCAGGGAAATTATGAGACACAGCCTTTGATCGATATTAACATTGATCACCCTAATGTCGTAGAAAGTGTTTCTATTGGTAATTTAGAGTATCGCATTGAAGTAGAAAAACATTGGTCTACAGATGGAGAAAGTTATTCAACAGAAATTGAATCTTTTGATGGAAGAAGATTTACCTTTGGACTGTTCGATAACGAAGGAGAAAAAATCGATAAAGATGGATCTCATTGGACAATTACAGTAGGAGAAGAAGAAGGAGATTCTGGAAATCCCGCTGTATTTGAACCAGTACTCCCTGGTGATTATATAATAAAAGAGTGGATACCAGCAGGTGCCGATTATGATTTATATGATCCAATAGGTGCCGATAACCGGTGGATCGAAGTGGGATCCGTATTGTTTGACAACAGTGGTATAGCGGAAGTAGAAGCAAAAAATCATCAATTGTTTGCTAGTTTAATGGTAAGAAAAGACTTTGCTCCGCAATATGCTGATGGCTTTGGAAGTACCCTTGGAGATTTTCCTGAAATACGTAGTATGGATGTGATGGAAGTTGTTGAAGAAACGGAACCAGAAGGGTTCAGATTCCAACTGTTGGATGCGGAAGATAATTTTGTTATTGTAGAAGGCAAGGATACTTTCTTGTTGGGAGAACATAATGAACATCGCATGACATTCTATAACCTTCCACTTGGTGAGTACCGGGCTGTAGAAATTGATATGCCTGAGAATTATCGCTGGGTTAGCAATGGAGAAATAGAACTGACAAGAAGCCATGTGAACGCATCAAGTCCTCCAGAAGCTGTTATAACAAATCAAGAGCTATATGAAATTGAGATAGAAAAAGTTTGGGAAGGCACTTGGTTATCAATGGAAGCAGCAGGACCATTTCATTTTAAGATAGTACGACAGTCATCAAATAACGAAGAGTTATCATTCTCAAGGGAAAAGTTTCTAGATCCTAATGAAGAAGAATTTATTACCTTTAATGGATTGTATCCAGGAACCTATCATATCTACGAGGAAGTCCCCGTTGGTAAACCATACAGATTTAGTAATTCTCTTTGGGAGTCCTATGGTAGTATATCGGTCAATAATGAGGATGGTGATTGGATTCTAGTAGGAACAGTTACTTTGCACGATGGTCAAAATCCTATGAACCCAAGAGTTGCGGTAATGCCACCAGCGTTTACAACACCTAGACTTATTGTAACCAATGAGGAGCATCGAGAAATTTCTTTAGAAATCTTAAAAACAGTGACAGGCGAAGGAAAACCTGCTCAAGAAGAAATACCAGAAGTAGCTTTTATCGTTGAAGTAATGTCGGAGATGAATGGAGAGTCAGATCCTCCGGAAAATGGAGTTATAAATGGTCCAGTGGTATTTATGGCGCCTCCAACAGAGTCATTAGAAGGAAGCTATAGAGTAAGAGATGGAGAAACTGATAGCGCTAGTAAAACTATTATTGGCTCTATGGAATCACCGGAAGTTTATCAGTTACAAGAAATTATTCCAGAAGAGTTACAAGGTAATTATCGTTTAACAGGTTATCGCATCACCTATCATTTATTTAATTCAGAAACACCTGTTGAAATTGATTATCCAGTGGAGGGTGACGTTTTTGATCCAAATATGATCGTTGAGTTGTACATGGTAATGGATAATCAGCCCGTTGAAAAAATTGAAGTGGAAGTGTTCAATGAGTTTTTCAAGCCTACGTTAGAAGTAACAAAAGAATATACAGATGATAATGAAGAAGAGGTTGTTATTAACTTATATCGTGTGACGGAGTCAGAAGTACCTGAAGAAGTAGAAGAAGAGTTAATAGCAACTGAAACAACAGAAGGGTTAAGTGTAACCTTTGAAGTGGAATTAGGTGAAGTTTATCGTATTGAAGAGATAATACCTGGTGGATATACAGCAGCGTATCCAAATGGTGATACGGTTGAAGTTGGAGATATCGTAAGCATACTTTCTGTAGTGAATACTCCTGTTCCTGCCGGTGGCGGCGGTGGAGGTGGTGGAGGTGGTGGCGGAACCATTACACCTGAAATTATTGATACAGTAGAAATCGAGACGACTGATCCGACAGTGACAATCGATGAAGATCCTATTCCATTAGGAACTCCGGAAGAGGTTATTATTGATGAAGATCCTGTTCCGTTAGGAGTACCTGAAGAGCCAGAAGAAGTTATCATACTGGATGAGGAAATTCCTTTAGGTGTTCCTTTACTTCCTCAAACTGGGGAAAGCAACCCGTTGAAATTTTACATCTTAGGATTCTTGTTAATCGCTACAGGTTACGCTATGAAAAAAAGAGTAATATTCTAGTATTTTAGTTAAATCGTAGAACAAGTAGAAAACTCCGTATTACTTACGGAGTTTTCTACTATTCATCATACAAAGAGAGCTACTGGAACTTGCAGATTATTAAATCAAGAAAAGTGATGCACGCTGATTGTCCCATATGTTATAATAGGCGTATACTATTAATGGTACTCTTTTGATTCTATAATAATTATTTGAGGATATGATCTGCAGACAGAGATGGACGCCTTATGCTGCAGTAATCCAGTGGCGTAACCGGCGAAATTGCCGGTTTTTTTATTATCATTTGTTAGTAATTGAAAAAATTGGTTATCTAATTACTAAGGTTATCTATCAAATAACGGAGAGATCATGATGAACATTAATGAAATTCTTTTGCAGGCCGCTGAAAGGAAAGCATCAGATGTTCATATTGGTGTTGGACATGTTCCGATGATTCGTATCAATGGCGAGCTACAACCCCTAAATAATCGCAAAACATCGGCGCAAGATACTATTAGCTATGTTCAGATTTTATTAAGTGGGGTTCAATCAAAAATTTTGTCTGAAAAAGGGCAGGTGGATTTTGCTTATCAAACACCTAATGGATATGCTTATAGAATGAATGTGTTTCGTTATCGAGACTATTATGGATTCGCTTGTCGATTAGTCCATCATCAAATACCGACCATTGCTCAACTAGAACTTCCGGAACAAATTGAAAAAATAGCAAAAATGCAATCCGGACTTGTAATAGTAGCAGGACCAACAGGATGTGGCAAAACTACAACCATAGCATCAATTGTAGATGTGATTAATACCACTAGAAGACTTCATATTTTAACAATCGAAGACCCTATAGAATATATCTATCAGGATAAAATGAGCATGATTACTCAACGAGAAATTGGAAGAGATTGCAACAATTTTTATGAAGCTCTGCATGCAGGTTTGAGACAGGATCCTGATGTGATTGTAGTTGGTGAACTTAGGGATCTAGAGACCATGCAAACAGCTATTACAGCTGCTGAAACCGGTCATTTGGTTCTGGTAACGCTCCACACACGAAATGCACAGCAAACAATAGAAAGAATTATTGATGTATTTCCTTTTGGCCAGCAACAACAAATCAGATTTCAGATGGCTAGTTCCTTAAATGCGGTTATCTCTCAAAGGTTAATACCAAGAATGGATGAGGTTACGAGAATTCCAGCAGTAGAAATTTTATTCGTTACGCCAGCAATAAGAACGTTGATTAGAGAAGGAAAAGCACATCAAATAAACTCTTTCATCCAAACAGGAAGAAGAAATGGAATGCAAACAATCGATGATCACTTGAGTTATTTATTCAAAAAAGGCTCTATATCGTTAGAAACTTTAAAACAGTACACTACCGACGAAGATACGTGTTTTCGAAGTCTGGAATGATGAATATGGAATAAGTTTTCTTATAACAGATAGAATATACTTTAAGGGGGGATCGTCTTGAAAAAAAACAAACTCAAATTAATTGGAAAAGAAGTTATTGTTTTTGACTTTGGACATCATAGCATTAAAATTGTAGTAGGAAAACCATTAAAGGATAAAATTCTAATACAACAGTCTTTTACAGTTGAAACACCGGAAGGAAGTTTTAAGGATGGGAAGCTTATTGAACCGGACTTAATTCGTCACGTATTACAGCAATCTATTGATGAACATAAGATTAAAACAAGAAATGCGATTTGTACGATCGAAAGTAGCGAAATTATTACAAGAGAGTTGAATTTACCAAAAGTATCGGAAGAAAAAATGCAGCAAATGCTTGCCTACGAAGTGGAGCAAACACTTCCAATTCAAGTAAATGAATATATTATTCAATCAAAGTTCCTAAATGAAGTTATTGAAGAAGGGGTAGATAAGAACAAGGTGTTAGTTACAGCGGTGCCGAAAGAAATGTCGAGAGGTTATTTTGAATTATTAAGTAGTATTGGGCTAAGACCGTTGATAATGGATCTTCATTTTAATGAGATGGATAAGTTATTGGAATCAAAATATCATTTGAATAATTTGACCAACGTTGGAGATAAAACAATCGCATTGATTGATCTTGGTTACCAAGGGATTAATATTGTTATTGTTGAATCAGGAATTCATCAATTGAATCGATTAATTCATCACGGATCACATATGATTGATCAAAATATTGTTAACTTTATGGATGTTTCGCATGATGATGCTATTGAAATGAAGAAAAACATTTCATCTATCAACCAAGATCCTAGTTTAGTAGAGTCAGACGAAGAAAATAAAGAAATGCGGGTAATTAATATTGTACAAAATATTTTGGATGGATGGATGGCAGAAATAGAGCGTATCTTTAAATTTTACCTTAATCAAGACGCCAAACATATCATAGATAAGATTCTTTTATATGGCGGTACATCTCGTATGGTAGATGTTGACCGGTATTTTGAAGAATATTTTAATATCCCAACATCCGTAATAACGTCGTTAACAAACATAGAGATAGAGAATGCCAGCAAAGAAGTAACACTATATGTTAATGCGTTAGGTGCGATGATTCGCAAATAATATAAAAGGAGGTGTCTATATGAGAGATTATAATTTTTTTGAAAATTATACAATGGAGCCAGAAAAAAAACCTTTTAAGGGATTATGGGGAGTTGTTATCGTTGGCTCTTTATGCTTTCTATTAGTTGCATGGTCCGTTTATGGCTACATAGAAATTCAACGTTTAGAGAATGATATTGCCTTAGTCAAAGATGATATAAACCAGCTGTATGCTGAAAATGATTACGATGCAATAGAAATGCTTGAAAAGGATGTTGACTTATTGAAGAAAGAATTATATTCATTAGAAAAAATAAAAACGTCTTTGGAAAACAGAAAAGTTATCACCCCCTATTTAATAGATCTTATTTCTCGAAGCGTAACAGATGGGATTGCATTTGAGGCTTTACATATTGCTGAAAATCAAATTCAGATACAGGGGAACAGCACTCATCGTACATCTATTGCTCAGATGAAACACAATATTCGTAATTCTGGACATTTTAATGAAATTTTTGTTGCTCACATTACTGAAGCAGACACACTTTATAACTTTTCTATTTCATTTCAGCTAAAGGGAGGTATAGAAAATGAGATTGAACAATAGAGAAAAAATCCTTTTAGTCGTTTTGACGGTCGCTATTGCATTGTTAGGTTTTTTTCGCTTTGTGATGACTCCTATTAACGAAACGCTTGAAGAAATGACGATAACATTAGAAGAAGAGACCTTAGAGTATACACGCTTAAAAAATAGAGCTTTAGAAAAACCGGATCTGGAAGACAAAAAAAATGAAACAACTCATGAAATCATGGAAATTGCCAGTAATTTTTATGGAGTTTTAGAACAGGAAGATATAATCGTTATTTTAAATGATCTGTTGGTTCATAATGCTTTTGAAATAAATACAATGAATTTTTCCCAGCCCACTATAGAAGAATTTGGACATCATCGTGATGAAGAAAATGAGGATTCTGAAGAAACAACAGATTTAATAAAATTAAATCAGATGGTTGTTCAAACAAATTATACAGGTAACTACAATGGGATTATGGATCTTCTCAGTCTTTTAGAAGAATATGAAAACAAAGTGATGCTTAATAGTTTGTCTGTAACAGGCTCACCAGACGGATGGCTTACCGGTACCGCCACGTATCATTTTTACAATGTCCCGAGAGTAAAACGATATTATCCTTCAAGACCCCAAACGGTTACATATACACTTTTAGAAGATGCGCTGAAAGTTGAAAGAAAGAATCCTTTTGACACTTCTGGTATGCCTACCCCATCTACTAAAGATTCAGTAATAAATGATGGTGAAAAAACGGGCCTTGAAGGAGTTGGAGTAGATACAGGGAGTAGTGATCGTGAGCTTACTGATGAAGAACTTATCCAAATGATCGGAGGAGAAGAAAAATCAAGCTCTGATCACTTTAAGGATCAAAGTAAAATAAAAAATGAGTCATTATCATTTTATGACCACATTAAAAGGCGTGGAATAGAAAAAGAAAATGAATGGGTCTTAACGGTAGTGAAAGGAGATACCTTGTATCATATAGCAATGGCTTTTTATGGAAGTAAAGAAAAAATCGTTTACATTATTGAAGCTAATAATATTGAAGATCCGAGTCTTATTTTTATTGGTGATGTACTTCGTATTCCAAAGAGATAATTATAAAATCATTTTGGGAAACATTAAAAAACCCTCTGATGGCATCATCAAAGGGTTTTTTATAAATTATCATTACTATATAATTATTTACGCCTGACGAACACCTATGCCAATAAGATGTTTTCCAGCAATTCCTGGTTCTGTCATCTCTTTTGGTTGCATAATTTCATCAAGATCAGATTCGCTTAGAAGGCCTTTTTCTAAAGTGACTTCCCGTACGCTTCTTTTGCTTTTTAATACTTCTTTAGCTATGCCTGATGTTGCTTCATAACCAAGATGAGGATTTAACGCCGTTGCTAGCGCAACGCTATTTTCTACTTTTTCTTTACAAGCTTCTTTATTAGCTGTAATTCCTTCAATGCAACGAACAGCAAATACTTCAGCGCCATGTGTAATAATATCGATAGATTCAAATAAATTTTTGAACAGAACAGGCCCCATCACATTAAGTTCAAATTGACCTGCACCAGAAGCAAGAGATACAGTATGATCATTACCTTGCACTTGGAAACATATTTGATTCATCATTTCGGCCATAACAGGGTTAACTTTTCCTGGCATGATAGATGAACCTGGTTGTACTGGCGGAAGGTTTATTTCCATGAGTCCGCAGGACGGACCGGATGCTTTCATACGAAGGTCATTTGCCATTTTGGATAAACTAAGAGCACAGTTTTTCAAAGCACTGGATAAATGTATATAGCCATCTGTATTTTGTGTTCCGTCCACTAGGTGTTCGGCTACTTCTAAGTTTAAGCCTGTGATTGAACACAGTTCTTCGATAGCAGCTTGAATGTATACTGGGTCTGCATTCAAACCAGTGCCAACGGCCGTAGCACCTAAATTAACCGTAGAAAGTGACTTCATGGCAGATTTTATTCGATCAATATCTCGACGAAGGACACGACTATAAGCTCCAAACTCTTGTCCTAATCTAATAGGGAGTGCATCCTGCAAGTGAGTTCTTCCCATTACAAGCACATCATCAAGTTCCTGCTCTTTATCTTTTAACGCTAGAAAAAGTTTTTCTAAACTGTTAATTAAATTTTCTTCCATTGATAAAACGGATACTTTGAAAGCTGTTGGCACTACATCATTGGTAGATTGTGCCATATTCACATGCGTATTTGGTGATACAATGTCGTACCTTCCTTTATCAACACGTAATATTTCCAGAGCTCTATTTGCTAGCACCTCATTTACATTCATATTGATTGATGTTCCTGCTCCACCTTGAATGGATTCGACAATGATTTGTTCATCAAATTCACCATTGATTAATTCGATACAGGCTTTTTTTATGGCTGAACCAATTTGTTCAGGCATAGTGTTTGTTTGAAGATTTGCACAAACACATGCATATTTTACTTTGCCCATGCTACGAATTAGTTCTGGATGCACTTTCGCTACTGGTAACGGAAAGTTTTCTTGTGCTCGCTTTGCTTGAATGCCGTAATAAGCGTTAGATGGAATTTCCATGCTTCCCAGCGAGTCAGATTCTATTCGAACCTCTGGATTAATGTTTCTTTCTGATACATCTTGAAGTGTGTTAATTTTGTTTAACTTAGTTTCAATCATGTTATAACCTCCTCATTCTAATGTTGTTAATAAGTTGTAAATAAGCAAAGATTGGTGTGGAAATGAAAAAGGCTTTCGAGAAAAAAGATTGATAATTAATTAACTAAATTTAGCAAAAAAATATTGAAATTTATTTTGGGTTATTGTTCTAAGCCTATCTATAGTATAACATGATTACTGAAAAAACCAATACCTTTAGATGATTTCGAAATAAATTAATTATTCGCCATTTACTGAATACACAAAAAACCTAAACGAAACAAATTATAGAGTTAAATCATTAACAATTTAATCTATTGATAGATATATTGAGAAACTATTGATACCAATAGTTTCCGATCTAGTAAAAATAACTATTGTTATTTTTGCTAGAGAGTGTTCGAGCAAAAATATTACAATAGTGAAGGAAAGATTGCACATGAAAAATCTTCAAAGCTTTATGTTGCTACTTAGACAATCGAATCAACTAGAGTTTGCTCAAAAAATGTTTTTTCATAACAATCTTGTCATTTTACTGTTAGCTGCATTTCTTTTTTTTGAACAACTTGTTTATGGACTGGTAGTAGTAGGATTTGAATCAGTTATAGGGAAAATTCATTTACTGACAGCCGTAATTATGTTTTTTTATGCAATGATAGCTTTTGTTATTAAAAAGCTTAATCCTAATAATATAACAATGCTCCTAAGAGTCTATGCAATTAGTTTTGGGTTAGTAGGCTTTATCATTGCTATTTTGAGATCTTTAATAGAAGCCAGCTCTCTTTTTGTAATTCCAACTGTATATATAGCAGTGCTTTACGGGTTTGCTATGGCGTTTTACTTTAATCCTCTGACGATGCTACTTATATACTGTATGAGTAGTGGCATTCTTATCATTTTACTACCACTCTATCAGCCACATGTATCGGAGTTGAATTATATGCAAGATATTATTGCAAATAATATCATTGCCTGGATTATTTCTAGTGTTAACTATCAGAGATTTATAAAAGTATGTAGTAAAGAAGTCGCTCTAAGAGAAATGAATCACAGGTTGAAACACCTATCATCTACCGATGTACTGACAAAGATATATAATCGTCGGAAATTGGAAGAAATGATGATCGAATTTATCAGAGAAACAGAAGTAAGGGAATGTTTCTTTTCGGTTATTTTAGTAGATATCGATCACTTCAAGAGTATCAATGATTCCTATGGCCATGCACAAGGAGACGAAGTATTGCAAAAATTAGCGAGGTTAATACGCGAGAATCTTAGGAAAAATGATGTGATTGGTAGGTGGGGTGGTGAAGAGTTTTTGATTATTTGTCCTGAAACTTGTTTACAGGAAGCTTATCATGTTGCAGAAAAAATAAGAATTACTATCGAAAATCATTCTTTTATTCGGTCAAAAAAGATCACTGGAAGTTTTGGAGTAGCTTCTTACGAGTCAGGAGATAGTGTGCACAGTATTGTTAATAAAGCTGACCAGGCAATGTATTATGCGAAAGAGATGGGTAGAAATGTAGTCAAGCAGTCTATACGTTGATAATTAGATACTGAGTAGACTGCTATCAATGAGTGTTATATCAGAAGAAAACGGGTACACATTATAGGGATGACTCAGAAGTATTCATTAAAGACTTGAAAAAGCGGAGGTGCTATAGGATGAAAATACTTATTATCGAAGATTCTGCACTATATCGAAAAATTCATGCTAAACTTTTGAATAAGGTATTACCTGATGCAGAGTTAATTGCAGCAGGTGATGGATGGGAAGGGTATCAGTTATTTGAAAAGGAAGAACCGGATTATATTTTGTTGGATCTGCTAATGCCGGTAATGAGTGGTGTTGATTTTTTGAGGCTATTACGCGATAAGTATCCTGCGACTAAAAGCAAAGTCGTTGTTTTATCAGCTGATGTACAACGAGTGGTTAAAGAAGAAGTAATGGCACTTGGGGTCCTGGAGTTTATTCATAAACCCTTTACAGAAGATAAAGCTTTATACTTATCAGAAGTGATAAGGAGGAGTCGAGATGTTGAATGAGCTTCAAAAGGAAGCATTAAGAGAACATATGAATATATATGTCGGGCAGGCAGCAAGTCTTCTTTCGGACATGCTTCGAAAAAAAATCACACTTACAACACCAGAATTATTTATACTTTCAAAATCACAGAATGATCGTGCTATCTATGAAAAAATGAAACCCTCTTTTTTTAATAGTCATGTAGTAGTGTCTACGTTGAAATTCGGGTCTGTTTTTTCAGGAAATGCTCAGCTTATATTTCCAAGAGATAAGTCTCAATGGTTGGTAAAACTTGTTTTAGGCGAAATAGAAGATGCAGGAGATGTGTCTGAAGCTTTAGCACACGAAGAATTAACAGATACAGATTTTGATGCCATTAGAGAAATAGGTAATGTCATACTAAATTCAATCGTGGGTGCTCTAGGAAACTTACTAGAGGTAAAACTGGACTATTCACTTCCAGAAGTACAGACTTTTTTTTATCCGGAACAAGAAGGGGAACTGTTTGAAGGAAAAGATCCTCATGTACTTATTATTAACAATTCTTTTTCAATAGAAGAATTCGAAACCCAAGGTGCCATCCTAATTGTTTTAGGATTAGATTCTATAGTGGAATTAACGGCCAAAATCAACGAAATATTATTGGATTTGGAGGATATATAAGTGTTGCAAAAAATGCTAGATAAAGTGAATATTGGTATTATATTATTGGATGAGGAGCTTTCTATAAGGTTTTGGAACGGATGGTTAGAAGCATATAGCGGTATTCAAAAGGAATCTGTATTAGAAAAAAACATTATGACGGTTCTTCCTGTTCTTAAAAACACTTACTATCAATCTATGCTTAAAAACACCCTGACTAATCATCAAAATATGTTTTTTTCAGGCGCTTTTCATCCAGTGTTTATTGAACCTAGCCCTTCAAAAGGTATCGTTAAGCAAAACTTACAAATAGAACCGGTCGTCGAAAACAGTGATGTTTGGATTATGTTGCAAATTGAAGATATCACAAATCAATATCGTAGGGTCCAGACGTTAAATGAAAAAATAAAATTTATTAGAGAAACTCAGGAAGCATTAAAAATCAGTGAAGAAAAATCAAGAAAACATGCAAAAGAAGCTAAAAAAGCCAATGAAGCTAAAAGTCAGTTTCTGGCACATATGAGTCACGAGATAAGAACACCCTTAAATGGAGTTGTTGGATTTCTTGAACTGTTAAAATCTACGCCTTTAACGAATAAGCAAAATGAATACCTTGATAATGCTCAAATTTCCGCAATATCATTACTAACTATTGTTAATGATATATTGGACTTTTCAAAGATTGAAGCAAATAAAATGACCTTGGATTTAGTGCCTTCAAACTTAGCTGTTATTTGCAAAGAATCTATAGAGATGTTTAGATACCAAGCAAAAAAGAAAGGATTGCAATTAGCATTAGAGTTTGACCCTAATGCGGTTCGTAATGTTCTGGTTGACCCAGTACGACTCAAACAGATATTGATAAATTTGGTGGGAAATGCGGTAAAATTCACAACAGATGGATCTGTTATACTTAAAGTTAGCTATGCTTCGATAGAAAAAAGAAAAGGCTGCTATTTATTCGAAGTAATTGATACGGGAATTGGAATTTCTGAGAATCAATCACAGCGAATTTTTGATGTGTTTACTCAAGCGAACAATTCTACTACTCGTGAATATGGAGGCACAGGGCTTGGTCTTGTCATATCGAATCATTTAGCGCATTTGATGAGCAGTAAGATTAAGATGAATAGCAAACTAGGAGAGGGGTCGTGTTTCTATTTTGAATTAATCTTAAATGAATCTATCGAAGCGCAAATTGCTGATCAAAAAGTCAATAACCAGAAAACAAGTGAGAAAAGATCAGAAGAATCATTTACGGAGGAAATATCCATATTAATCGTTGATGATGTTTTAATGAACATTGAGCTGGTGACGGCAATGATTCAAAATATCGTTCCAAGTGCTTCTGTCACCTATGCAACAAATGGTAGACAAGCAATAAATTATTTGAAAAATAATCATTATGACTTAGCTCTGATGGATGTTCAAATGCCGTTGATGGATGGAATTGAAGTGACAAAAGAATACAAGCAATTTGAACGCGATGGTGGCAGTCATGTTCCCATTATTGCGCTAAGTGCCGGGGTAACAGAATCAGAAAAGAAAAGCTGCAAAGAGGCAGGAATGGATGATTTTCTTGAAAAACCTATAAATCAAAGCCAGTTAACAAAGGTGCTGAAAAAGCATATCGTTATTAACACAGCTCCTTTTTCTCAGGTGGAAAATCATAAAAAATTAGGTCATCATTTTAATATTGAGCGGTTACAGAACCAATTATCCTATAATCAAGAGTCGCTTCAGATAATAATCGATACAGCGCTTGCTCATTTTCCTGAAGCCATATATAATTTAAAAGAGGCAATAAAGAGAAAAGATCAAGAAAACATTCGGATTATAATTCATGCGTTGAAAGGAACGTCGATGAACCTTTCGATGGATCGAATGGTAAGTATGTTGTTAGAAATTGAGAACGTTTTAAGAAAAGAACCTGAACATTACTGGGATGATCTAAAGAAATGGATTTTCGAATTGGAAATTGAATGGAATATTGTAAGACAAATGATGGTGAACGATTAAGAACGTTGCCGAAAGGAGAACTGAATGTGTGGTTGTTGGTTTTTATTACTGGTCTTTTAATTGGGTCTTTTATAAATGTGTGTGTTCATAGATTACCTAAGGATGAATCTATTGTGTTTCCGTCATCGCGCTGTCCATCCTGCAAAATGAAATTACGTTCAATTGATTTAGTACCTGTTATTAGCTGGTTATTTTTGAAAGGAAAATGTCGTTTTTGTAATAAATCTATCTCTTCTCGATATCCATTAGTCGAGTTGTTAACGGGATTTTTAGTGACTCTCGTATATATGGAAACAGGGGTTAGCATGCATTTTATCTTTTACTCCATCATCACTTTTTTGCTGATTGTAATTGTTTTTATTGATCTGGATCATCAAATCATTCCTGATGGTGTTAATTTAATTATTGCACTGTTAGGAACGCTGTATTCGATATACATTTTTTATGAAACTAGGAGTCCGGTTTTATTAAACTCCCTAGGAGGAATACTCTTGGGAGGTGGATTCTTTTTGCTTATTGCTATTCTCTCGAAGGGTGGCATGGGTGGAGGTGATATAAAGCTAATGGCTGCTCTGGGGATATGGTTTGGATGGCAAGGAATTCTAATGGTAACTTTTTTATCTTTTCTAATTGGTGGAATCTATGCTATTGGGCTAATGCTTATCAGAAATAAAGGGCGTAAAGATATGGTTCCCTTCGGTCCATTTATTGCTTTGGCTGCGTTCCTGACATTCCTTTATGAACCATATTTATTGCTATGGTATTTAGATAGATTTATAAACATATAGGTGCTTAGATATATGGTTTAGCGAATCTGATCATTTGAAAACATCTTAAATGTGTGGTGGATTTGTTATGAAATTTCGGGCAAGAAGTAATAAGGACGGAGTTACATTGATAGAGCTCATAGTCGTTATTTTTATAATAGGCTTGCTTTTTTCAATAGCTCTACCTAATGCACAAGCAATCTATCAACGAACGATATTAAGAAATTCGGCTCATGAGCTGGAAAGTGCATTGCAAATGGCAAGACAGCTGAGTATGGATGAGTCTAAATCCTATGAAGTTTTCTTATCCAAAGATCGATTTAGTATTCGTGAATCAATAGCTTTTGGCCAGCGTATCCATATATGGGATTTGCCTCAGGGTGTAGAAAGAGCTGAAACATCAGATTTGCGAATTTCATTTAACCGAAGAGGTGTGACGAATTATGGTAAATTTACGTTAAGGAACAAGGACGACAGGATCGATATAGAAATACATATAGGTTCAGGTCGAATCGTTATCTCTGATGTTTATTAATAGGATGAATACGGAAAAGATTAATCTTTTTAAAGGGGTGTACTTTTGGAGAAGTTAGAAAAACTTAGAACAGAAATTGATAAACTAGATAAGGATATTGCGGTCCTTTTAGAAAAAAGATTTAAGGTTTCAATGCACATTATAAAGCAAAAAAAAGAAGAAAAATTGCCGCTTTTTCATCCAGAAAGAGAAAACGAAGTTATTAATAGAGTGTGTTCTTATGTATCTGACGAACGTTTTATTGAGGAAATAAAATGCATTCAAAATTTAATTATTCGAATGAGTCGCCAAGTGCAGTCTAAATATATGTTTCAAAAACATATATTTATTACTGGTTTTATGGGGAGTGGAAAAACGTCAATTGCTAAAAAAGTAGCGGACATGCTTGCGATGAATATTGTTGAGATGGACTCTGAGATAGAGCAAAGATGCAATCAGTCTATCAGCGATATTTTTCATATGAAAGGCGAAGGTTTTTTTAGAGAAATGGAGCATGCCCTGTTAAATGAAATTACTGAATCGGATGTGAAATCCGTCGTAAGCACTGGTGGAGGGATTGTTCTTAAAGAAAGCAATGTTCATTTATTGAAAAAGCATGGAATTGTTATATGGCTGAAAGCTACTCCAAAAGATATTTTTTCGAGATTATCCAATGACGCTCAAAGACCTTTATTGAAGGATAATATGTCTATTGAAAGGATTGAAAAGATGATGAATGAAAGAGACTCTGCTTACCGTCAAGTAGCTGATTTCTCAATTCAAACAAGCCATGAAAAAATCGATGATATTGCATTAGAAATTGTGAAGTTTTTAGGAAGTGTACAAGATGACAAGTAATCGAATTACCGGTAAAACAAAGCTAATAGCTCTACTGGGCAATCCGGTTTGTCAAAGCGTATCTCCTGAAATACATAATTTAGCATTTGAGTTTCATGGACTAAATTACACGTATATGGCTTTTCGAGTGGAAAAAGATCAATTAGAAAAAGCGGTTGAAGGCTTAAAATCTTTAGATGCTACGGGCTTCAATGTAACAATGCCTTACAAAGAACTCGTTCTTTCTTATTTAGACGAGATAACAGAAGAAGCCCGTTTATGCAATGCCGTAAACACTGTTTTTAATAAAAACGGAAAGCTGATTGGTCATAATACCGATGGGAAAGGATTTCTTTTATCTTTAGAAAAACAACATATAATAGCCGAAGGAAATAAGTTTGTTGTACTAGGTGCAGGGGGAGCTTCAAGAAGTATTGTGATGCAATTGGCGTTGGAAGGAGCTACCGAAATTGTGATTTTCAATCGCAGCAAACCCGCAGCATTAAATTTAATGCGTTGCGTTAAAGAAAACTTCCCAAAGTGTCATATCACATACTTTGAAATAGAGATGGATCTTATTAAGCTTCAATGTCAAGATGCTACCGCTTTAATAAATACAACGAGTATTGGGATGGGTGAATATATAGGGCAATCAATTATTACAGATATAGATGTATTTCATTCAGATTTAACCGTTGTCGATATTATTTATGCACCTGCTAAAACAAAACTCCTCCAATTAGCCGAAGCTTCAGGATGTAATATCTTGAATGGATTAGGAATGATTATAGGACAAGGTGCTTTAGCCTTTAAGATTTGGACTGGTCACGAAATGCCGATGCAACTTATTAATGATTATCTTGTCAAAAAAAGCAATTGACATTAGGGCTTCTTGAAGATAAATGAAATACTAAGAAAACACGAGTAAATGGAAGAAAATCTACGATGAAATAGGGAGGATCAAATGATTTGTTCGAATAATCGACAAGGATTTGCGTTTGTTGAAGTAATGATTTCATTGCTTATCATCTGCTTGCTTTTGATGGTATCGTTGGAGGTTTTCGGTCAAACGATGCTTATTAAGGAGAGGTCTTCCAGTTCTTATCGTTTAACGAATCAGGTCTACAGTCAAATGGAGCAGGTAATAGCTGGTGTTTCTTTTGATGGGATTGATCAAATGACATCGTTAGAAAATACCGAAACCTTTTTTACTACTTGTGTAACGGCTAAATGTAATGAAACAGACCTTGAATATAGGTTGATTGCGATTAGATATCATGCGGAGCAGCCTTGGAATGACAAGAGGTATTATTATGTTGTTGATGATAATGAGTAGAAGCAAGAGGTTAAACTCTAAGGGATTAACACTGATTGAGGTAATCCTTTCTTTTGCAATGATGACGTTGCTAGTTGCAACAATGGTTACAGGCAGTACTTTCATTACGAAACACAACAAGGCTCAAATGAGACAATTAAGATATGAACAAAATATCAGGTACGCAGTGATAGCGATTGACAAACGTTTTCAACAAAGCAATAGGCAGGAGTTATACTATCAGTCAGACCAGCAACTTTTTACTAGTAACGTCTATGATAATGTTAAGGATGAGTGGAGATTTGTATACTTTCAGTTTGACGGCGCTTTCACAGATAGAAAAAATACCTGGCTGTATTTTCACAAGGATTCAAATTCATTAAGAGTTAATCTCAATGGAGAACACAATGTCTTAGCATCAGGAATTGATCGAATTGAAATTGAAGAAATTGAAAATAACCGTTTGGTTTGTCTGAGGGTTTTTTGTTCTGCATCTGATTATAGTGCTTCTATAGATATAAGAATTAGTCCCCTATGGAGGAAATATGACAAAATATAATTCAAAAGGATATATCAGCATCATCTGCTTGTTAATAGGTTCTAGTGTGATCGCTTTATCCTTATCGATTATGTCATTACATATCAATGATTACTATTTACAACAGTCTTCGTTCCATAGGGTCAAGGCACAATATTTAGCTGAATCTGCATTTATTCTAACGATGCACCACTTGTTTCTATGGTCAGAAGATGCGATACACACATATATTGATATGGCTAACGATAAAAATAAGGCGGCACCATTATTAGAAGTGCATCTTGAAAAGCACTTTATTCCAAAACTTTCTTCTATGGAAAATGAAATTAGTAAACAAATGAAAGAGGCTTTTTCTGAATACGAGCATGAACACGGATTTGACGTTTCGATATCAGTTGCAACAGATAGAAAAACGCTTATGATAAATGTCCATGGGTATTATGAAAATGCAAGGGTTTTTCTGGAAGGAAGGGCAAAAATGCCGTTAATCGTAAATGAACATCATAAATCAGAAGAAGGCTGGGATTCAATAATCATACAAGCACTATATTTAGAATCACTTGTGCAAGGTTATCCCAAAATATAAAAATCAAGGGGGAAGAATGATGGAACTGAAAAATCACATGGAAATTGTTGTGGATCGTATGTTGAAAGTGTTTGTAGAGAAAGATCCTAATATTTGTACTTGTGAAAACTGTATTTTAGATGTTAAAGCTTATGCACTGAATCATCTACCGCCACAATATTTTGTAACTGAAAAAGGTGAAGTTTATACAAAAGCTAAAGATCTAACAATACAGTTTGAAACAGACGTAACCTCCGTGTTAGTTCAAGGGATTGAAAAAGTGAAAAAGCATCCACGACACTAGAAGAGATGACGACACAATAACCCTATTCTTTTTCTAATAAATGTGTTATACTCTAAGATGCTAAAAATGTTCAGACTACATAATTTGGAGGTTTTTATGGATAGGGCGGTTAATAAAATTCGAGAATGGATTGAAGAAAATAGAGCCGATGCTGTACTAATTACTAGTGAAGCAAATCGTTATTACCTTTCTGGGTTTACTGGTTCTACTGGAATGGTTTTAATAACAAAGAATTCACAGTTTGTTTTATCAGATTTTCGATACCGCCAACAAGTAAGGGAAGAATGTACAGACCTGACTTTTCTTATGACGGATAGTCAGCATTCAGTCTCTGATCACTTTAAAGATCTAGGTATTAGGATTGTTGGAATCGAAGAAAATAAAGTTTCTTATCGTCAAGCGGTTGAATTAATGAATCATCATGAAAAAATCAAATTAGTACCTTTAAAAAACTTGATCGAAAAACTACGTTCAATCAAGACAAAGGATGAAATTGAAAAAATAGAAAAAGCGGCTGCATTATCAGATGTAGGATGGGAATACATAAAACAACACCTTCATCCTGGTAAAAAAGAAAAAGATCTAGCATTGGATTTGGAAATTTTTTTGAGGCGTAACGGAGCTGAAAACATTAGTTTTCCTGTCATTCTAGCTTCTGGTCATCGAAGTGCGTTGCCTCATGGTGTAGCTTCTGATAAAATTATTGAAGACGGAGACTTGATAACCGTTGATTTCGGAAGCATTGTAAATCGCTACTGCTCAGATATGACTAGAACATTGGTTGCAGGACAAGCAAATGATAAACAGAAAGAAATTTACCATGTGGTTTTAGAAGCACAGACGAAAGCACTAGAAGCTGTAAAACCAGGAGTATCAGGCAAAGAGCTTGATGATATTGCGAGGAATATCATCACAAAAGCAGGATACGGAGAAGCTTTTGGCCATGGATTAGGGCATGGTGTTGGTCTTGAAGTTCATGAGTTGCCACAAGTAAGTCAAAAGGGAATTACACGACTTACGCCAGGAATGGTCATTACCATTGAGCCGGGAATTTACCTTCCGGGTGTTGGTGGGGTAAGAATCGAAGACTTAGTATTAGTAACTAATGAAGGGTATCAAGTTCTATCTCAATCTTGTAAGAAGTTGCAAGAAGTAGGATAAAACATTAAAATAATTGAATAAGGAGGAACTTTATGATACAGGCAGGAGATTTTCGTAAAGGTATTACGTTTCAAAAGAATGGAGAACCATGCGTTGTAATGGAATTTCAGCATGTTAAACCTGGAAAGGGTGCTGCTTTTGTAAGAACAAAATACAAAAACCTAATAACTGGCTCCATTCGAGAAGAAGCTTTTAATCCTAGTGATAAATTTGAAAAGGCACTAATTGAAACGAAAGAAATGCAATATCTTTACAATGATGGTGAATTCTACTATTTCATGGACAATGAAACCTTTGAGCAATTTCCATTAACAGAAGATATCGTATCAGGTGCTATTGAATTTCTGAAAGAAAATGATACAGCAACTGTCCGGTTTTATCAAGGGAAAGCATTTCAATTGGAAGCACCTAATTTTGTTGAGTTGAAAATCATCGAAACAGAACCGGGTGTTAAGGGAGATACGGCGTCTAATGTAACAAAGACTGCTAAGGTGGAGACCGGGGCTGTTATCCATGTACCTTTATTTATTAATGAGGGTGATAATGTGCGTGTAGATACAAGGTCTGGCGAATATATGTCCAGGGTATAAAAAAAAGGAGGAATAACATGAATCATTTATTTGAAAATGTAGCATACTTAAAAGGCTTAGCGGAAGGGTTAGAGGTTAAAGAATCCTCTAAGGAAGGAAAATTATTGCTAGGTATATTAGATGCGTTAGAAGAAATGGCAGAGGCAATCAACGAAATCCAGGAAGATCAAGAAGACTTGGAGGATTATGTAGAAGCACTAGATGATGACTTGGCTGAAATCGAGGAAGATTTAGACTTGGATGATGATTCTGAGTGTGATGATGATATTGACTTCATGGAAGTAGAATGTCCTAAATGTCAAGAAGTAATCTATTTGGATGAAGACATATTGTATGACGATGATGCTGAAGTTTTATGTCCAGAGTGTCATGAAATCATTGAATTTATGGAAGAGGATTTTTGCGGCGATGACTGTTGTTGTGGACACGACCACGAAGATAAAGAGTAGATAAAAAATGTAATGATTTTTCTAGAAAATCCTCTGAGTAATCATTGGATTTTCTTTTTCTCTTTTATTCTATAGGAGGAGTTATTATGAAGTCTGTAAACAAAGATTCGATAGGAGAAATTAATGTTGCTGAAGAAGTAATAGCTACAATATCAAGTATTAGCGCAACTTCTATTAAAGGTGTTGCGGGTATGAGTAGCGGGTTAACGAGCGGGTTTGCCGAAGCTTTGGGTAAAAAAAGTTTATCGAAAGGCGTTAAGGTAGATGTTAAAGATAAGTTAATCACACTTCATTTGAATGTCATTGTTGAGTATGGATTTAAGATCCCTGATATCTCTTGGGAAATACAGGATCGTGTAAAAGCAATGGTTGAAAATATGACAGCGATGAAAGTGAAGCAAGTAAATGTTCATGTTCAAGCCGTAAAATTTCCTGAAGAAACAAAGGGAGAAACGGTAGAAACTGGCAAATAGAACTGATAAGCTGGAGGAAACTTTATGAAACGAACGCAAGCTCGCGAGCTTTGTATACAATTAGCATATGAAATGATCATTAAAGATGAATATTCTTTGGATGGATTCGAAGTTTATCAAAATGAAAACTTCGATGATGATATAAGCCAACAAACCTATGTAATAGATGTATTAAACTTAGTTATTGAAAAAAGAGAAAGCATTGATAAGATCATACGTTCTTATTCTAAGGACTGGGATTTTGAACGCATTGCACGGGTAGATTTAGCTATACTCAGAGTGGGCCTTTCTGAGCTCTTATTTATGGAAAACATTCCTCATCATGTGACCATTAATGAAGCTGTTGAGTTGGCAAAAAAATTTGGAACAGAACAGTCACCTTCTTTTATTAATGGTATTTTAGGAAGATATCATCGAGAATATCAAGGGCAGGACGGATCTTTACTATGATCAAAAAAGAAATCGTCATGGGCTTTGATACTAGTAACTATACAACATCTGTCGCTTTGATGAACATGGATGGAACAAGCTTAGCTTCAAAGAGAGTACTTTTAAGTACACCTAAAGGTCAAAGAGGATTGCGACAATCAGATGCATTTTTTCAGCATGTAAACGTTTTGCCAGAGATTATGCAAGAATTGAAGCCATCCTTAAAAAACACTATCGTAAAGGCGATCGGGGCTAGTGTAGTGCCAAGGCCTGTAACTGGATCTTATATGCCGGTATTTTTGGCCGGAGAATCAATCGCCAGATCTATGTCTTCTCTCTTGGGAGTTCCTTTTTATTCTTTTAGTCACCAAGAAGGCCATATTGCTGCTGGCTTATGGTCTGCAAATCTTGACTATGCTGATTTTTTTTGTTCACTACATTTGTCTGGTGGGACGACTGAATTGCTGGAGGTAACGCCAGGTAGAAACGCTGGATACAACATCGATATCTTGGGTAATACTAATGATATTAGCGTTGGGCAGTTAATCGATCGAGTTGGTGTTAGTTTAAACTGTGACTTTCCATCGGGTCCGCAACTTGAAAAACTAGCACTGGAATGGACTGATAGCTTAATACCAATTCCAGGTGGAGTGAAGGGGTTAGAACTAAACTTATCCGGACCAGAAACTTTTTTGCATCGCATGGTAGATGAATCTGAGAACACGTCAAGATTAGCTCATTCTATGTTTGTGTTTTTAGGCGAAGCTATAGCACTATGGTTAAATAATCATCATGCATTAAAACCCATACCTATGTTGCTAATAGTTGGAGGTGTGGCGGCAAATTCAATTTTCAGAGAAACACTCACAAATAAAGTGAATCCTGAAATAAAGCTGATTTACGCTGATCCACAACATTGTAGCGACAATGCATTAGGAATATCGCATCTTGCGTTACGTCAATTTTTATACAATAAGGATGAATAATATGCGCATTAAAACACTTTCTGTCTCGGATGTTAATAAATATATTAAAAAGCTTTTCAACGCCGATCCAATTATGCATCGAGTTTCGGTTGTAGGAGAAGTAACAGGATTCAAAGCTCATAGCAGTGGACATTATTACTTTACGCTTAAAGACGAAACTTCTCGACTACGTTGTGTTATGTTTCAACAGAATACAAAGCACTTAACCATAAATATTAAAGAAGGCATGAAGTTAAAAGTAAATGGTGGTATTTCTGTATATGAAAGAGATGGACAATATCAATTATATGCAGAACACATAGAAGAAGCTGGAATAGGTGACTATTATCGTACTTTTCAACAATCCAAAGAACGACTTGAAAAACAAGGATTATTTAGAAAAGATCGTAAGAAAAAATTGCCACTGTTTCCTAAAAAAATAGGGGTGATAACTTCTCCATCAGGTGCTGCTTTGCAGGATATTTTAAAGGTGATAAAAAGACGATGGCCAGTGGCTAACATCTATTTATTTTCCACACAGGTGCAGGGTGAACTTGCTTCAAAATCTTTAGTACGCTCTGTAAAGCTAGCACAGAATTATGATCTTGATGTTGTTTTGTTGGGTCGTGGTGGTGGTGCCGTAGAAGAATTATGGGCTTTTAATGATGAAGAACTGGCTTATATCATTGCTGAATCAAAAATACCAGTGATAACAGGTATTGGACATGAAACGGACTCTACTATAGCAGACTTTGTGGCAGATTATCATGCCCATACACCAACAGCTGCAGCAGAAATAGCCGTTCCGGATATCACCGAAATCTGTAGCAAAATCGATCAACAAATAACTAGTGCAAGAAAAAACTGTGAAAGGTTATTACATAATCATAAGATTGAGTTAATGGCTATTCGCCAACGAATACCTTTTCGATTTCCTGAACGATTGATTGAATCTGATCAGAAAACATTAGAACATATAAGAAAAAGATTAATGCGAGCACCAATGGAAAAAATTAAGAGAGATTATTTGATACTTGATTCTATCGGTAATAAAATTGACCATTTAAGTCCGCTATCAGTAATGAAAAGAGGCTATGGAATTATACAGAAGCCGGACGGTAAGGTAGTTACCGATATCCACCAAATGAATATAAACGATACTTTTCACGTTAAGCTTAAAAATGGAGAGTTGATTGCAAATGTATTAAAAAAGAAAGAAGGTGAAATTGATTCATGAAAAAAAGTCACTATGAAAAGGATTTTCTGAAGCTTGAAGAAATAGTAAACAAGCTGGAAAGTCAGCAGCTAACATTGGAAGAATCATTGAATTTATTTCAACAAGGCGTTGAATTGTATAAAAAATGTTATGATCAATTAAGTAGTGCTGAAGATAAGTTGACAATTATTTTAGAAGAAAATGGTGTCGTTGTGGAAAAGGAGGAAAAGCTTAATGCAGTGGAAAAATAAAATGAATGAGTATATGCTTATGGTTAATGATGCCCTTGAAACATACATCGGTGAACACCAATCAGTTAATGAGGAAGTCTTCGAAGCGATGAAGTATAGCCTATTTGCTGGCGGGAAAAGGTTGCGACCTGTTTTTTCATTAGCTGTTTGTGAATTACTAGGTAAAGAACCTAAACAAGCTATTCCATATGCATGTGCATTAGAAATGATTCATACATATTCTCTTGTTCATGATGACTTACCTGCTATGGATAATGATGAAATGAGACGCGGGAAACCAACAAACCATATTATTTATGGTGAAGGAATAGCTATATTGGCTGGCGATGGCCTTTTGAATAAAGCATATGAAATAATGATTGATCATACCTTAAAGTTAGAAAATCCCAGCTTTGGGTTAAAGGCAATGAAATCCATAGCGGATGCATCTGGAACTAATGGTATGATAGGAGGGCAAACGGCGGATCTATTGAATGAAGGAAAGAAGGTTGACGAAAGAACACTGGCCTATATCCATCATAATAAAACAGGGGCTTTAATTGCAGCCGCATTAAAGGCGGGTTCTTACATGGCTGAAGTTGATGATGATGAAGCGGAAGGTTGGGAAAGAATTGGTTATGCTTTAGGATTAGCTTTTCAGATTCAAGACGATTTGCTAGATATTGAAGGAAATACTTCAGAAATGGGAAAACCAGCAGGAAGTGATGAACGTAATAAAAAAATGACCTATCCTGCTTTATATGGAATTGAAGCATCTCGCGAAAGAATGGATGAGCTAACTAAAGAAGTTCAGATGTTTCTTAAACCATATGGAGAGAAATCGAACTTTTTAGTTATGTTGACGAGTGCTTTGATGAATAGACGTTCATAAGCTGGGAGGTAAGGGATGAATTTTATTCAGAGTATTGGTGAAAATAGGCTTTTATGGGTGACATTAATTGCTTGGTTCATTGCACAAGGGCTAAAAGTACTTTTTACGCTTATTGTAGATAAGCGATTTAATGTACTGAGATTTGTTGGATCTGGTGGCATGCCAAGTTCTCATTCTTCATTTGTGATGAGTTTGGCAACTGGAACTGGCCGAATTCATGGGTGGGATTCTGCCATATTTACTATTTCATTAGTTTTTGCGTTTGTAGTGATGTATGATGCGGCTGGTGTTCGATACGCAGTAGGAAAACAAGCAATTATTCTTAATGAAATTATGAAAGATTACCAAAAAGATAAAAAAATGTCTGAAGAACAGTTAAAGGAACTGGTAGGGCACACACCAGTGGAAGTATTTGCTGGCGCTGTATTAGGCATACTAGTTGCCATTTGGATGCTATAGCTTATGATAAAGGGCTTCAATTGAGTTTTTTCAACAAATATGGTATAATTTCTTTACAGGATGCAGTGGTGCAGTATTCTAGTCGGATTTACCGATATCTGAAGGCGGGCCTAAAAATCCGTCGAAGGGCACATCGATGAAGTTTCTGGTTCCGGCTTGTGACGCCCAGTTGTGGGTCGGTTCTGGGAGTAAAGAAGATGGGGGCGATCCGCAATGGCATGCGGGCGTTGACCCTCGCTTCGTGGAGGCTTTTCCGATAAACGGATCGGAATGGTGAAACCTGTGCAGGCGTCCTTAATGAGGCAGCGTAGAGCACAGCGTAGCCTGCCTTGAGTGATGTGGGCAGATAAGTAGATCAGGTTTCAAAGGTCAGGGCCCGACCAAAGAGACTATTGCTGCTTGAAACCCATGTTGCAAAAGAGGCTAAGAATTGGTGGATCTGCTGAGGAAATCTCCTAGACTGTTCACAGTGACATGATGAGATGAATCAGGGATTACAGTGCGGACTAAGTGGCAATCCAGTTCTGCGTATGGCGACATAGCAGAGATTTTTTTAAAGGGAAACCGCTGTGATGGCGACACACAGTAAAAATCTGGGAAAACTTACTGGACCTAAGCCGTAAAATTTACCTGATTTGTTACCACTGCAACTTTAGCTGATAGCATTTTGCTATCAGCTTTTCTGGTTAGCATCCTATAGAATAAATAACTTTATGGAGGTATAACCGTTGACCAAATGGAAAAAAAAGATAAAGACTGCTAATCAACGTTCAGAACAAAATCATATAGAAGAGTTATTTAAGAAATATAATTTGAAATGGGTAGCCCTGGTTTCCTTCTGGACTTTTTTTCTTGCGGCTGGATTTCATTACCTTTCAGAGCAAATTCTTATTCAAGCTACTATTGTGCCCGCCTTTATTATCCTTATTTTAATTATATTTTTAGGTGTTTTTTTTGACATGATCGGTATCGCTGTTGCTGTTGCATCAGAAAAACCTTTTCATGCGATGGCTGCTGATAAAGTGCCATCAGCACGTAAGGCAATACAGTTGCTAAAAAACGCAGGCATGGTGTCCAATATATGTAACGATGTTGTTGGTGATATATGTGGAATTGTTAGCGGCGTCGCTTCAGCGACGATATTGTTAAAGATATCGCCAGAATTGTCGTCAACACAACAAATTTTTGTAACACTAATTCTAGGTGGTTTTGTAGCATCGCTCACTGTAGGTGGTAAAGCCATAGGTAAAAATATCGCTTTAGAAAATTCACATCAGTTAGTTCATGCTGTTTCTAAAGTAATGCATATACCGTGAAGGTGATGTAAATATTGATTAAAATGTAGCATATATGTAGCAATATTTTTATTAAAAACGTATAATGTTATAAAAGGTTAAACGATTTGAAGGAGGCTTAGATGGTATGGCTTCATATTTATACCAGATTCAATCCCCAACCGATTTGAAAAAGTTGAATATTAACGAAAAATATTTGTTAGCTGAGGAAATCCGAGAGTTTTTGCTAGAAAAAGTTTCAAAAACTGGAGGTCACTTAGCTTCTAATCTTGGCGTTGTCGAACTAACAGTTGCATTGCATAGTTCTTTCAATACTTTTCATGACAAAGTTGTTTGGGATGTTGGACATCAATGTTATGTCCATAAAATGCTTACTGGACGTAGAGATGATTTCGATTCATTAAGACAATATGGTGGGCTAAGTGGTTTTCCAAAATGTCATGAAAGTATTCATGATCATTTTAATACAGGACATAGTGCTACCTCACTGTCAGCAGCATTAGGTATGGCTACGGCCAGAGACTTAAAAAAAGACTGCTATCATGTTGCCGCTATCATCGGTGATGGTGCCCTTACTGGTGGAATGGCATTTGAAGCATTAAATCATGCAGGACAATCCGGCACTGATTTTACAGTTATACTTAATGATAATGAGATGTCAATTGCGGAGAATGTAGGTGGTTTGTCAAATTATTTGACAAGAATTCGCAGTTTTCCAGTATATTCACGTCTAAAAGAAGATTTGGAAAGTTTTATAGGAAATTTTCCTGTTCTTGGAAAATCTGTTTATCGCACAGCCGAAAAAGCTAAAGATTCGATCAAATATTTTTTTGTTCCCGGGGTTTTATTTGAAGAGCTCGGTTTTACTTATATAGGACCTATTGATGGGCATAGTATAGAGGATGTTACGGAGGCTCTTAATTTAGCAAAAAGAATTAAAGGGCCTAAAGTAGTCCATGTGTTAACCGTTAAAGGAAAAGGTTATCATATGGCCGAAAAATATCCGGCAAAATTCCATGGCATCGGTTCCTTTGATGTCATAACTGGTAAAAAACACAAACCTTCTGTGAGAGATTTTTCTTCTGTTGCAGGAAAGGCACTAGAAAAACTCGCCGAAAAAGATGAGAGAGTAATGGCTATTACAGCCGCTATGCCCGATGGAACAGGCTTAAATGATTTTAAAGATCGTTATCCTAACAGATTATTTGATGTGGGAATTGCAGAACAGCATGCT
Source organism: Tindallia californiensis (assembly GCF_900107405.1). NCBI lineage: Bacteria > Bacillati > Bacillota > Clostridia > Peptostreptococcales > Tindalliaceae > Tindallia > Tindallia californiensis. The sequence goes on from NZ_FNPV01000005.1 coordinate 150,623, forward strand.
GTTACTTTTGCGGCAGGACAGGCAGCGGCAGGATTAAGACCATTTTTTGCTGTATATTCCTCATTTTTGCAACGAGCCTATGATCAGTTGATACATGATGTGGCTCTTCAAAATTTACCAGTAACTTTTTTAGTTGATAGAGCTGGACTTGTAGGAAATGATGGCGAAACTCATCATGGAGTGTTTGACATATCTTGCTTGTCGGCCGTGCCAGGACTTACCATAATGTCGCCTTCTGATGAAAATGAATTGACAGCGATGATTCAGCATACAATGACATTGGATGGTCCTTCTTTAATCAGATATCCGCGTGGAGAAGCATTTAAATTATCATCTGAATGTACTCCTATCAAAACCGGCAAAGGAATAGTTCTTGAAGAGTACGGATATGATTTTATAATAATTGCCTTAGGAAGTCTTAATCGTATAGGGTTAGAAATTCTTGAAGATGCTAAGGAATTAGGCATTTTAGGTACATTGATTGACCCTCGATTTGTTAAACCTTTGGATCAAGAATTGTTATTAGAATACGGAAAACTATCTGAAACGATTATTGTAATGGAAGAAAACCAAAAGATTGGTGGCCTGGGCTCACTTATTCAACATACCTTCAATGAACACGACCTAATGAAAAGAGTATCCATTTTTGCATTGCCTGATCGGTTCACGGAACAAGGTGACATGAAGTCACTTTATGAACAGGCTGGTTTATCTTCAAAAGAAATTATTCACTATATAAAACATACTTATCATAAAAAGTGCACAAAGATTGTATCTATTAAGCAAGATGAAAGGATAACACATGAAAAAAAAGCGTATTGACCTGCTACTAGTTGAGAAAAGCTTTTTTCCTAGCAGAGAAAAAGCTAAAAGTGCTCTTATGGCAGGGTTGGTTAAAGTTAATGGAGAATTAGTTGAAAAAGTAGGGACTCAGGTTGACGAGGAATCAGATATACTAGTAAAGGAAAGTAGCATGCCTTATGTTAGTCGTGGTGGATTAAAATTAGAAAAAGCGTTGGAGATTTTTTCTTTGAATTTAGAAAACAGAGTATGTCTGGATATTGGTGCATCAACAGGTGGATTTACTGATTGCATGTTACAAAATAAAGCGAGTAGTGTTATAGCTATTGACGTAGGATATGGTCAGTTAGATTGGAAATTACGTAATGATGATCGTGTAACTGTAATGGAAAGAACAAATATAAGATATGTTACACCCAAAGAACTTGACGAATTAGCTGATTTTGCCTCAATTGATGTTTCTTTTATATCTCTTAAGCTTGTTTTGCCAGCGGTGTTTGAATTGATAAAACCAGAATCCTATTTGGTTGCATTAGTAAAACCTCAGTTTGAAGCAGGAAGAGATATGGTAGGTAAAAATGGAGTGGTCAGAGATCCTTCTGTGCATAAGCAAGTGATCCACCGAGTGGTAAATGAATGTAACCATATTGACCTTAAAGTACTTGATTTATCTTTTTCCCCCATAAAAGGTCCTAAAGGAAACGTAGAGTTTTTATTATTGCTCCAAAAAAGCACATCGACAACGTCAAAAATAGATAAAGAAAAAATCGATTTAATCGTTGAACAAGCTCATAGTGATCTTCCGTAATTATCTGTTGACTTGAAAGGAGAGCATCATGAAGTATATACGACATGCAAAAATTTTAGAAATCATCGGACAACGTGATATTGAAACACAAGAAGAATTAACGCGAGCGCTTAAAGAAATTGGACTAAATGTAACCCAAGCTACGGTTTCCAGGGATATTAAGGAGTTGCATTTAATTAAACAAATGTCTCGATCTGGTAGATATAAATATGCAGCAATGGGAAGTCAGGAATCAATGTTAACAGAAAGGCTGGTACGACTATTCAAAGAATCTATTGTATCGATTGATCACGCAGGAAACATTATTGTTATTAAAACAATTGTTGCTGCTGGACAAGCAGCAGCATCAGCTATTGATGCTGCAAACTTTGAGGAAATAGTCGGAACAATAGCTGGTGATGATACCATTTTTGTTTTAATCAGAAAAGAAGAAGAAGTAGAAAATGTAAAGGCGCGTTTTCGTGAACTGACCGAATAATATTCTGATAAGTGATGGAGGTCATACGATGCTAATTGAATTAGATATTAAGGACTTTGCGCTTATTGATCACCTTACTCTTTCTTTTGATAAAGGATTTACCGTATTAACAGGAGAAACCGGTGCTGGGAAATCTATTATCATCGATGCTGTTGGTTTATGTCTTGGTGGACGTGGAGATAGAGGGTTAGTAAAATCCGGTTCTGATAAAGCTCGTATACAAGCGGTATATGACGTTGGTCATTGTCGTGATATTTTGACGATTACAGAAGAATATGGCATTGAATTTGACGAAGAAAAACAACTAATTGTTACCAGAGACTTATACGCTAATGGTAAAAGTATTTGTCGTATTAATGGACAAAACGTAACACAAGGCATATTAAAAAAAATCATGAGCCGATTAATCAATATTCATGGTCAACATGAACACCAGTCTTTACTGGATCAAAGCGTTCATTGTCAAATATTAGATGATTATGGTGGCGAAAAAATAAAATCTCTCATTAATGACTTTAAGAAGCATTTTAAACAAACTATTTTTCTGAAAAAAGAGTTGAATCGTTTAGGTATCAATGACCAGGAAAGAGCCAGACAATTAGATTTTTTACGTACTCAAATTAAAGAAATTGATGAAGCGAACTTATTTGAAGGTGAAGAAGAAAACTTAAAAGAGCAGAACGAACTTCTAAGAAACGCTCAACAGATATTTAAGGCGCTAGGATTATTTTACGATGGAGTATACGAAGGAGGAGAATATCCTTCATCCCTAGATCTTTTGAGTAGTAATATAAAAGAACTAGCTCACATATCGCCGTTTAGTGAATCCCTAGAGGAATTTTCTAACCGAGCAGAAGACATACGAATTAATTTAGAAGAACTATGTAGAGATATCAGAGCATATCACGATCAGATAGAGTTTAGTCCAGACGAGCTTGAAAGGATTCAACAACGATTAGAAACCATTAATCATATGAAACGAAAATATGGACAATCCATAGAAGAGATATTAACCTATCAAGATTCTTTAATCAATGAATTGGATGAATTAATCAATAGTGCTGAGCGATATAGTAAGTTAACTAAAGAGTTGAAGCGAGAAGAAGAAATTGCTTTATCAATAGCTGAAAAATTATCAAAACAGAGAAGTAAAACAGCTAAAATTCTTGAAAACGATATGATTTCTATTTTAGAAACATTAAATATGGGAAAAGTATCTTTTTCAGTTAGCCGAAAAAAAACAGAAATGAGCGGGAATGGAATAGATGAAATAACTTTCTTAATAGCAACAAATCCTGGTGAACCCTTAAAAGAGCTAATGAAAATTGCTTCAGGTGGAGAAATGTCTCGGATCATGTTAGCCTTTAAAACATTGTTTGCAAAAATTGATGATATACCCACCTTGATTTTTGATGAAATTGATGCAGGCATTAGTGGACGCACAGCACAGGTAGTTGGTGAAAAGATGGCTTATGTAGCTAAAACTCATCAAGTCATTTGTATCACACATCTGCCACAGATTGCTGCACTAGCAAAAAACCACTATATGATTGAAAAGCAACTATCTAAAAACAAAACAAAAGTTTGTGTTAATTTACTTCTGGGCACTGAGCGTTTGTATGAGGTGGGAAGGTTATTGAATGGATCAGTAACGGAGATTACATTAGAGCATGCTAGAGAAATGCTCGAAAATAAAGGAGGCTAGCTGTCATCTTCCATAACGATATTAGTAGTTTGGTGAATAATATCTGTTGAATACCCCTTTTGGTACAATGATCGCTGTATCTTAGACCGCAAAACATGTCGGTCTTTTTCTTTTTTACGCCATTGATCATATATTTTTTTAGCATATAGAAAAGCATATTCTTCATGAATATCTTGTCTTGCCTCATATAGCTGAGCAATTAATGGATCATGCTCTATTTTTTTAATTGTCTTTTGAATAACTTCGCTGGAGAACCCTTTGCTACTCAGCTGACGAAAAATTTTATCTATGATTTTTTTCCAAGTTAAACGCTGTGAGTGTTCAAAAGTGCTTTTAGCCAATAGAAATGCTTTATCTAAATCTATTGAATCATCGTAATTACTGATAGCTCTACATATCAACTCTTCACTAACGCCTTTATGTTGCATCTTAGATTTTATTGAATATTTGCCTTTTCGAGGATTAGTTTTAATGTTTTCGGATACTTGATTTACGTATTTCTCATCGTTTGCGTAGCCATAGTCGTTTAACCTATTAATAGCTTCCTGGATTTCATCCTTATCATAACCTTTATCTTTTAAGTAGGTTAGTATCTCAGATTGTGTCCTTGAGCGCCATGAAAGATAATGAAGAGCTTTTGATAGAGCAGATTCCTTTTTGGTCACACGTCTCAAACCTTTCCGAAGATTTTATGTCAATAGCTTATATAAAAAACTTACTTTCATTGTACATGCTTTGATAACCTTGTCAACAATTATAAAAACAGGTATGATAGAATAAGCGGATAAAAATCAGCTGATCGTTTACTGGGAGGATTCTTTGTGGAAGAAAAAACTTTAAAGAGTCATAAAATTTATGAAGGTAAAATTATTTCCTTACGGATAGATACGGTTGAATTGCCTGATCAAAAGTATTCTAAGCGTGAAGTTGTAGAGCATTCTGGAGCAGCCGCTGTGATTCCGATGACTAAGGAGGGTAACGTTATTCTTGTTAAGCAATACCGAAAACCTGTTGAATCATGTTTACTTGAAATTCCTGCAGGAAGATTAGAACAAGATGAAGATCCAGAAACATGTGCTAAACGAGAATTAATGGAAGAAACTGGTTACTGGTCTAATCATTTTGAAAAATTAATGGTTTATTACACTAGCCCAGGATTTTCTAACGAATTAATACATATTTACTTGGCATATGATGTAGAAGAAGGAAAGTCAAATCCTGATGAAGATGAATATTTAGAAGTTTTATCCATACCTTTTGATCATTTATTGAATAAAGTGTACGCAGGTGAGGTCATGGACAGTAAAACGATCATTGCTGTTATGTCGTCTGCTAGTCGAATTTTGCATCTTAGAAATAAACAAATAAACGCAGAATAAAGGAGAAATATATGGTTCACTTGCTTGAAGACTTTTCTAATTTTTTAATAACAAAAAGAAAACTATCTCAAAACACAGCTTTATCTTATCACAGAGACATTAAACAGCTCATTCAATTTTTGGACAAAAAGGGTTTTTCTAGTCCAAATGAGGTTAACCAAACTACTTTAATTAACTATAGCATGGTAATGGAAAGAGAAGGGAGAGCACCTTCTACAATAGCTAGAAGCATCGTTAGCATCCGTTGCTTCTTTCACTTTTTAACCAGTCATAATTATATATCAAACAATCCAGCTACAGATTTAGAGGCTCCTAAAAACGAAAAAAAAGCTCCAGAAAGTTTAACTACTGAGGATATTGAGCTTCTACTTTCTCAGCCAGATATCAACACCTTTAAAGGATCTAGAGACCGAGCAATGTTGGAAATATTATATGCTACCGGGATACGAGTAACAGAACTTATCAACTTATCAGCAGATGATATCAATTTAGCTGTAGGCTTTGTTACTTGCAAAAGTTCCAAAGGAAAGTCCAGAGTAATCCCTTTAGGAAAACAGGCTATTTGTGCCTTGAAGGATTATATTGAAAACTTTTGGAGTCACAAGGTATATTACCATAGAGAAACTCGGCTTTTTTTGAATTTACAAGGTAACCCTATTTCACGTCAGGGATTTTGGAAGATTATGAAATCCTATGCGATTAGTGCTGGTATTGGAACAGAGATTACACCACACACCTTAAGACATTCGTTTGCAACACATTTAATAGAAAATGGAGCTGATTTACGAGCTGTTCAAAAAATGATGGGCCACTCTGATATTTCTACAACCCAAATGTATGCACAAGTGATTAAATCTAAAATGAGAGATGTATACAACAAAACACATCCCAGAGCATAAATCTTTATAATAATGATGAGGTGATTTAATATGATTGATCGTGTGATATTGTTAGTTTTAGATAGTGTTGGTATCGGAGCCTTACCAGATGCGGAGAAGTACGATGACATGGGTGCAGATACATTAGGAAATATTGTGAAAGAAACAGGGAGCATTCATTTGCCTAATCTTCAACAACTAGGACTTGGTAACATAGAGTCGGTTAAGGCTATCAATGCCATAAAAAATCCATCAGGAACATTTGGCAGAGCCGCTGAACTGTCGGTAGGAAAAGATACGACAACTGGTCATTGGGAAATTGCTGGCTTAATTACAAAAGAGCCTTTCAGAACTTTTCCTGATGGATTTCCATCAGAAATAATGGAAGCATTCGAAAAAAAAATTGGTACAAAAACCTTGGGAAACTACGCAGCTTCAGGAACCGTTATCATCGAAGAACTCGGAGAAAAACATATGAAAACGGGATACCCAATTATTTATACATCAGCTGATAGTGTTTTCCAAATCGCTGCCCATGAAGAAATAATCCCTATTAACAAACTATATAATATGTGTGAAATTGCACGTGAAATGATGCAAGGAGATTATGCATTAGCACGTATTATTGCAAGGCCTTTCGAAGGGGAGTTAGGTGCGTTTTCTAGAACTCATCGTAGAAAAGATTACTCACTTTCCCCACCTCATCCAACCATTTTGAATTATTGTGAAGAGGCTGGTTATCCAGTTATTGGTATTGGAAAAATTGACGATATATTTAACAGTAAAGGAGTAACGCATTCTGTTCATACTGAAAACAACATGGATGGTATTAATCAAACCCTCAAAGCAATGGATAAGTATTCAAGCGGGCTGATATTTACGAATTTAGTGGATTTTGATATGAAATATGGTCATCGAAGAGATGCTCTCGGTTATCGTTTAGCATTAGAGGAAGCAGACACCCGAATACCTGAAATTTTATCAAAAATGAAAACGAATGATGTTTTAATAATAACAGCTGATCACGGCAATGATCCAACTCATCCCGGGACTGATCACACGAGAGAATATGTTCCAATAATAATCACAGGTAACCATATATCTGCAGGATTGAATTTAGGTACACGTTGTAGCTTTGCTGATATTGCATCTACAATTTCTGAGTTGTTAAATACCAAAGATACGGGTAATGGGATTGGATTTTCAGAGTTAATCTTAAAGTCATAAAATATTTTCATTTACTATGGATATAACTATAAGTTATTGATATAAATGAAGGAATTATGAAAAGCACTTAATCATGTCTAAAAAGATGAGGGATGAACTATGAACATGTTAGATTTGATTTACAAAAAACGTAACGGTGAAATATTGCAAAAGGAAGAGATAGCTTTCTTTGTAAATGCTGTTACAAACAATTCTGTTCCTGATTATCAAATAGCTGCTTTTTTAATGACTATTTTTTTTCAAAAGATGAATAAGCACGAAACAGCAAATCTTACAGAGGCAATGATGAATTCAGGTGATATCGTTTCTTTGACTGAAATTGATGGTGTTAAAGTAGATAAACATAGTACTGGTGGTGTTGGTGATAAAACAACTATTGCTTTAGGACCAATGGTTGCTGCTTGTGGGGTTCCGGTGGCAAAAATGTCTGGAAGAGGTTTAGGGCATACAGGTGGTACTATTGATAAGCTCGAAGCTTTTACAGGCATCAAAACAGATATGAGTATTGATGATTTTATTCAACGTGTTAATGATATTCAACTAGCTGTTGCCGGACAAACATCAAACTTAGCACCAGCTGATAAAAAGCTATATGCCTTAAGGGATGTTACAGGAACAGTAGACAATATTTCATTGATAGCTAGTAGTGTTATGTCTAAGAAATTGGCATCAGGTGCTGATGCCATTGTTTTAGATGTTAAATATGGCAGTGGCGCTTTTATGAAAACTTCAGCAGATGCTGAAGAGTTAGCTGCTTTAATGGTTTCAATTGGAGAGAAACTTAATCGTAAAATCGTTGCATTAGTAACAGATATGGATCAGCCACTGGGATATGCTATCGGAAATACACTTGAAGTAATAGAAGCAATTAATGTTTTAAAGGGTAAAGGACCAGAAGATGTGACACGTCTATGCATAGAACTAGGATCACAAATTCTTGTTTTAGCTGAAAAAACCGACTCTTTATCTAACGCTAGAAATATGATGAAAGAAACTATTAATAATGGTAGTGCTTTGAATAAGTTGAAGCAGTTTGTTCAACTACAGAATGGAGACACTCGATTGATAGATTCTGAAGAGTCATTCTGGTCAACAAAATTTCAATACAACGTTATTGCAAAAGAAAGTGGGTTTGTTTACTCTATTAACGCTGAATACATTGGAAAAGCTGCATTAGCCTTAGGAGCAGGTCGTACTACAAAAGACAGTGTTATTGATTTGAATGTTGGTATCATCTTAAATAAGAAGCGAGGAGAATATGTAAACGCAAATGAATCGATTGCTATCATTTATTCTAATGACAACGGATTAATATCAGAAGCAGAAAAATGGATAGAACAGGCATATCATTTCAATCAAGATAAACCTGAAGAAGTAGAAATGATACAAAAGATTATTAAATAGTTTGTTGAAAGGATGTTATTATGAAGCTCATCACCAGTCATCAAAATCTGGATTTTGATGGACTTGCTAGTATGGTTGCTTGTTCTAAGCTACATCCAGATGCGGTGATGGCTTTTTCTGGTAACTTAGAACAGGAAGTTAAAAGATTTTATACTTTTTATAAGAATGTATTATCTATACGATTTTCTAATAAAATTAAAATAGAACATATAACTAGTCTTATCATTGTTGATATTCATACTTCAGATCGTATAGGAAAGTTTAAGGAAATTGTAAGTAAAGTGCCTGTGACTATTTATGATCATCATTTTCCAAATGACAGAGCAATGCTAGGTGCTAGTCTTCATATGCACAAATATGGTGCTTGTATTACTATTTTAATCGAAGAATTAATGAATAAAGATATTGAAATCAACCCTTTTGAAGCAACACTTTTTGCACTGGGTATTTATGCGGATACCAATTGCCTTACTTTCTCTAATACTACAAGTCAAGATGCTAAGGCTTTATCTTTTTTGTTAGAAAAAGAAGCTAATTTAGAAATTATTAATGATTATATACAAGATACTTGGAGCCCAGAACATGAAGAAGTGTTTACTATGTTGCTTCATAACTCTGAGACAATAGAAATAAATCACTTTAGGGTTGCTATTGCAACTTATTCAAGTGAAAAATTTGTGAATGAAGTAGGAATTATCGCAAACAAAGTTTTAGATGTTCTCAGAGCTGATGCTGTTTTTTTAATTGTTCGAATGGAAGAGCGTTGTTATCTAATCGGTAGAAGTGTGGAAGACAACATCAATATACCTTTTGCACTGCAGAAATTCAAGGGCGCTGGTCATCCAAGAGCGGCATCAGCAACAGTGCGTAATGGCAATCCAGAACAATTGAAAGGTGAACTGTTAAAAGAGTTACCAAAAAGAATTGCACCTCAGATTGTTGCAAAAGAAATAATGAGCTGGCCAGTAAAATCTCTTGATGAAAATGTATCTATTGATGAAGCGAATCGCATTATGCTGAGGTATGGACATACAGGAATGCCTGTTATTGATGAGAATAAAAAGATATCTGGTATTATATCTCGTACAGATATCGAAAAAGCTATAAACCATGGTCTCTCCCATGCACCTATTAAAGCATTCATGAGCCATGATGTTGTTACAATCAAACCCTCTACCTCATTAAACGAAATTAATGAGCTGTTAGTAACTCATAATATTGGAAGGCTACCTGTTGTTGACAATAGTCGATTGACAGGCATTGTTACTAGAACAGACTTACTAAAATATTTACATGGCACGAACAGTTCTTACTGGTATCAACAGCTTTTTAGTAACAATGATGAAAGAATATATCAATGCTCTGAGTCAATTGATCGTCTTCCTTCTAAAATAAAAAGCTTACTATTATTAGCAGGAGAAGTTGGTGATGAGTTAAATCAAAAGGTTTATATTGTAGGTGGTTTTGTAAGAGACTTACTTTTAAAAACAGATAACTGGGATTTGGACTTTGTTACAGAAGGAGATGGCATTGAGCTTGCCCGACAATTAAATCATAAGATAGGTGGCAAGCTAACGATACATGAAAAATTTGGAACGGCGGTAATCAAACTTCCTCAGTTTATTTCTATTGATATCGTAACAGCACGTAGAGAGTATTATGAATATCCAGCAGCTCTACCGAAGGTTGAGCGCAGCAATATATGGAGTGATTTATTTCGGCGTGATTTTACTATTAATTGTATGGCTATAGCGCTTAATCAAGATAATTTTGGTGAAATGATAGATTATTTTGGCGGTATGAAAGATTTACAAGATAAACAAATTAGAGTTCTTTATAATTTGAGTTTTATCGAAGATCCAACCAGGATTTTTAGAGCCATTCGTTTTGCAGCTCGGTTTAATTTTACCATTGAAAAATCAACATGTCAGTACATTGAACAGGCTATCAGTGCAAATATGCTTGAAAAACTGAGTAATGATCGAATTCGAGAAGAGATAATTCATATTATTCGAGAACAAGATGTTCTTGATAAAAGTTTACAGATGTTGAATTCATTTAAAATATTCAAATCCTTAGATCCATCACTTACTATAAATAGTATGGTGATTCGAAAAGTAAAAAATGTCCGTTTTTCTTTGGAAGGTTTTCGACAATTATCGAGTAAACCATTCAATCAAACCATCGTAATGCTAATGCAACTAATATCAGAAGTAGACACAGATAAAATATCTGAAGTTCTAAAAAAACTAATAGCCAATGAAACACTAGTTAATTCTATTACTCAATCAATGGTTAAAAGAAGAAGTGTATATGAAATTTTGAGTCAGGAAGAAGTTGATCGATATACAATCTATACAGCATTAAAACCGCATTCAGATGAAGCACTAATCTTTTTCTATAATGACTCAGAAAATCCTTATGTTAGACACTATATCGCATTTTATAAATTGAAACTATCTTCTATTCACATAAAGATTACTGGCAAAGACCTTCAAGAAATGGGGATAAAGCCTGGTCCTATTTATAAAATGATAATGGATAGTGTATTAAAAGCAAAAGTTTTAGGGACAATATATGATCGTAATGGTGAACTTGAGTTTGCTAAACAAAAGTATCACCGAATAAAAGGAGGAAATTGATGTTTAATTTAGATCCAGCAAGAATCATGATGATATTACCTGGTATTTTAATAGGGTTAACCATCCATGAGTTTTCTCATGGATATACGGCATATCTACTTGGAGACGATACGGCTCGAAATCAAGGACGGTTAACATTAAATCCTGTTGCACATATTGATCCTGTAGGTTTTTTTATGCTAATCTTTGCTGGGTTTGGTTGGGCAAAACCAGTACCGATAAACCCATATTATTTTACAGATCGTAGAAAAGGTACCTTTTTAGTATCCATTGCAGGACCACTGTCTAATATTGTTATGGCATTTCTCTTGACAACTCTATTAGGGGTGTTAATGCGCACTGTCGGTACGAGTTTTGCCGTACAGCGTATTATCTTATCAGCAGTTTCCATCAATTTGGTACTAGCGGTTTTTAATCTCTTTCCAATACCGCCATTAGATGGCTCTAAAATATTAATGTCATTATTTCCATCGAGATTTGAGGAAACATTTTACCAAATCGAACAATATTCTGTGATTATTTTAATGATACTTCTTGTTTTTGGAGTAATTCGGAATATTTTATTTCCTATCGTAGATGTACTCTATAATATGTTGCTTCTATATTTAAGTGCGATCGTTTTCTAGTTAAATATCATTAAAGAAGGTGAGTACCAGATGTCATATCATTTGAAACTAAAAGTTTTTGAAGGACCACTTGACTTATTATATCATCTCATCCAAGTCAATAAGATAGATATTTATGATATTCCGATACATGAAATAACAGATCAGTATATGGATTATTTACAAACAATACAATCCTTAGATTTGGAAATAGCTAGTGAGTTTTTGGTGATGGCAGCAACTTTGTTGGAAATCAAATCGCGTATGCTTCTTCCAAAGGAAGAAAAAAATAGTGATGATACAACAGAAGAGAGCGATCCTAGAGATGAACTCGTAAATAAACTTTTAGAATATCAGATCTATAAGGCTGCTGCCGATGAACTGAAGCGAAGCGAAGAACAGGTGACCAGTACCTACTTTAAAAGCCAGGAGGACTTGTCTAAATATTTAATGGATCGTGGTGATGATGGACTACTTGACGATACTATCGATATTAACTGTCTTAAAGAAGCATTTGAAAAAGTTTTATTAAACTCCTTCCGTCGGAAATCAGCTACACAAACATCAAAACCTATACATCTCGCTAATGAGACCTATAAGGTTTCCCAGCAAATGTTGAAAATAAAGAAGGCATTACGCTCTTCAAATGCAGCTTTATCCTTCACTAATTTTTTTATTAATTTATCTTGTAAACAAGAAGTAGTAGTAACCTTTTTAGCTTTATTAGAAATGATTCAAAAGGGTTTGGTAACGGTAAACAGTATTACTAACAGCATTAATGATAGAGTTGATTCGGAAATAAAGGAAGTGTCCTAAAAAATGAGCACTGAAAAGAAAAAAGCGGTGATTGAAGCATTGTTGTTTGCGTGGGGAGAAGAAATATCTGTAAAAGAAATATCAAAAGCTACTGGTTATTTTTATCGTGAAGTGGAATCACTCTTAACAGAAATGGAAGAAGACTATAAATTCTATCATCGTGGCATTATCCTTTTACGAATGGGTGATTATTATCAACTTTCAACAAACCCTGCTTACTCACAGTATATAGAAAAATTAATTTCTCCACAAAAACGCAAATCTATATCACAAGCGGCTCTGGAAACCCTAGCTATCATTGCATATAAGCAGCCTATTACAAGATCACTAGTGGATAGTATAAGAGGTGTAAAATCGGATCACGCTATCAAAATTTTACTGGATAGAGGTCTTATTGAAACAAAAGGACGCTTAGATAAAATAGGCAAACCAATTTTGTATGGTACAACTCATACTTTTTTGAAATCTTTTGGCTTAACAACGCTTGATGATTTACCAAATACAGAAATGCTAACACCCTCAGAAAATGATGATCATCTTGACAAGTGACAGTCGATGTACTATTCTTAAAATGTATATTTAGGGAATAGTATGGCGATATGTTAGTATAGGAGGATTTCTAATGAGATCAGCTACAAAAAATAACATTAATAAAACAATTCGAGTTCACAACAAAAGCAACACTCCGGATTTTTTAGTTCTTCAGAAGCAAAAAATGATCCAAAAATGCATTGAAATTGAATCCAAACTTCCTTCTTTTTTGTCTGATTTTTTTTTATTTCTGAAATCTTCCGTTGCGACTTCCACTAGATTAGCTTATCTTGAAGACATATACTTCTTTTGCTTATACCTAATAAAAGAAACCCATAAAACTGATGCAGAATCTCCTTCACATATATCTTTAGACACTTTCAAAACTATCACAGCAAAGGATATCAACTTTTTTTTAGGGCAATATTGTAGTAGGTATATTATCGAAGGAGAACACTCTTTTAAGGTAATAGAAAATCATCAGCGTTCTTTGGCACGAAAAAAATCCTCGTTATCAGTTATGTTTAAAAATTTATTTAGAGATGATTTAATACCTAGAAACATAACGGATGGCTTTAACCCGATACAACTCCCAAAGCCACAACCAGATGCTATAAAAAGATTAGAAATTGACGAAGTGGTAAAGCTGTTAGACATAGTGGAAAATGGTGACTTGCTGACGGATAAAGAAAAAAACTATTGGAAAAAGACAAAGTATAGAGATCGAGCTATTCTGGTTCTTTTTTTAACCTATGGACTTAGACTAAACGAATTGCAGCAATTAAATATATCGTCATTTAATTTTAATAGAGGAGAATTTAAGCTGTATAGAAAACGCGGAAAAGAAAGTCTTATGCCTATCAACTATTCTTGCGAAGAAGTAATTAAAGAGTATATTTATTACGAAAGAGTAGCTGATGAAAATATATCTGCCGAACATCAAGATGCGCTCTTTTTATCATTACAAAAACGTCGGATGACAATTCGTGCCATTCGTAATATGGTTAAAAAGTATACCGCATTGATTCTTGGAACTTCTTCTAGAAATGGATATAGCCCTCATAAACTTAGAGCTACAGCAGCTACTGCTCTTATACAACAGGGATTTTCAATATTTGATGTTCAAAATTTAATGGATCATGATAATGTAGCAACTACCCAGCTTTATGCTGCACATAAAAAAGATGCAAAAAGAGAATTGGTAAAAAATTTCGAATGGGTTGATAGTGAAAAATAATAGTCATAAGCAATTCAAAATGTGAACGTTTGTTTGTTTTATAATCTATGATATAATGACGACATATTGAAAGGAGTGAATCGGCTTGTACGAAGATTTAACAATGAAGCAAAAATGTGTATTAAATTTTTTAAAAGAAACGGTTCTACAGAGAGGATATCCACCATCTGTTCGTGAAATTGGTGAAGCCGTCGATTTAAAGTCAACTTCAACTGTACACAGTCACTTAACAAACTTAGAAAAAAAGGGATACATTAAAAGGGATCCTAGCAAACCTCGAGCTATTGAAATCATGGATTATCAATATCAAGATCAAAACATAAGCAAAAGAATGATAAACGTACCATTGGTAGGTAAAGTAACTGCCGGAGAGCCTATTTTAGCAACCGAAAATATTGAGGATGTTTTTCCGTTGCCAATTGATTTTTTAGAAACATCTGAGGATATTTTCATGTTGAAAATCGAAGGATTATCAATGGTTGAGGCAGGTATACTTAACAATGATCAGGTAGTTGTGAAAAAACAAAGCACTGCAGAAAATGGCGATATCGTTGTTGCTTTGTTAGAAGACGAAGCAACTGTTAAACGGTTTTTTAAAGAAAAAAAAGGATTCCGGTTACAGCCTGAAAACGATCATATGGAACCCTTATATGTTTCTGAAGTATTTATTTTAGGCAAAGTAATTGGTTTGATACGACGATTTTAAACTATTTTATTTAGATGATTCAGAGCTTTCATAGTTCCCAGCTTTGAATGCGTATAGGTTAGTCCTCCTTGCAGATAAACATTGTAGGGACTGCGCATAGGTCCATCTGCACTTAGTTCTATTGAAGAGCCTTGTATAAATGCACCAGCGGCCATAATTACTTGATCTTTGTATCCGGGCATACTCCATGGCATTGGTTTTACAAACGCATCAACTGGTGCTGCTTCCTGTATTCCTTTACAAAATGCCATAAGCTTTTGTGGACAATTCAGTTGAATCGCTTGAATAATATCACTTCTCTTCTCTTCTGGTGTTGGGTTAACAAAATAATTATACTTGCGAAAAACATGTGATGCTAGTATAGCGCCTTTGACTGCTTCACTTACAGTATTAGGGGCTAAAAAGAAGCCTTGTAAAACTGTTCGTGAAGTACCAAAAGTTAAGCCACACTCTTTACCTATCCCTGGTGCTGTTAAACGTTGTGACACTAATTCTATCAAAGATGCTCTTCCAGCAATATAGCCACCCGTTAAGACGATACCACCACCGGGATTTTTTATCAAAGACCCTGCCATGATGTCTGCTCCTACTGAAGTTGGTTCTTTTGTTTCCAAAAATTCACCATAACAATTATCAACCATTACGATTGAATCTGGTCGTTTTATTTTAACAAGTTCTATAATATGTTTCATTTTTTCAATAGTAATAGCTGGTCTAAAACTATATCCTGTTGAACGTTGTAAATATACCATTTTAGGATTTAAGCTTTCTAGTTTTTTTTCTACTTCTTCTTCATTGATTGAACCATTTTCTTTCAACTCTATTTGCTCATATTCAATATTTAATTTTTTTAAGCTGTGTGGATAGTTTCCTTCCAAACCAATTGTACTGTGCAATGTGTCATACGGAGGACCAGTGATGGAAATCATACATTCTCCAGGATTAAGCAATGATGTTAAGCATAAACTTATCGCATGCGTCCCATTAACAATGTTTGGTCGCACTAAAGCATCTTCGGTATCGAAAGCTTCAGCAAAAATGCTTTCAACTTTTTCCCGACCTAAATCATTATATCCATAGCCCGTAGTCCAGTTGAAGTGCTGATCACTTAACTGGTGTTTTTGCATTGCATGAATTACTTTGTACTGATTTTCTTCCTTGATATGATCGTATTCCATAAAAATGGAAGCCAATTGTTTTTCTGAAGCCTCCACATCTTTTATAATCTTAGCGTCTATTTGATAATTATTTATAAGCATTGATGACATTCGGTATCATTTCCTTCACATGTAGTATAAATACATTGGTAGCTGCAATATGTTTTATTCTGTAATACCCGAGCTCTGTTGTTGAGAAGATTGATAAAAGTTTATAGGCTTTGAGGGAATAACTGTTGAAATTGCATGCTTGTAGATTAGTTGTTGTTTGCCTTCTGTATCAAGTACAATGGTATAATTATCAAAACCTTTTACTAGCCCTTTAAGTTGAAAACCATTGATTAAATAAACGATTATTGAAATGTTTTCTTTGCGTACATGATTAAGAAAAACATCTTGTAAATTCACATTATTTTTCACTGCATCCCACTCCTTTCAATTCTTTTATGATAAGATTGTTAATAACTTCTAATTCTTTTTCTTTATCATTAGAGCTACTACCATTTAATGAATACCATGTAACGTCTGGTATTCTATTAAACCAGGTCATTTGTCTCTTAGCAAATCTACGGGTATTGCGTTTAATTAACCCCACTGCATCTTCATAACTGCATTCCCCATAAAAATATGCAATTAGTTCTTTATAACCAACTCCTTTAAGTGCTGGAGAATTCCTATTATATCCACACCTTAAAAGCTCGCGAACTTCTTCTTCCAAGCCGTTTTTAAGCATATCATCTACGCGGTTATTAATTGAATTATAAAGTGTATTCCTATCTTGATATAACCCAAACACCTTGAAACAGTAATTTTTTCTTGCTACTAAGTCTTTAGAAAAATCTTTTATACCTTGTGAAGAATACGTGGAGACTTCTATTGCACGAATAATCCTTTTCCAATTATTAGGGTGAATACGCAATGCAACTTCTGAATTAATCGATTTAAGACGCAAGAATAGCTCTTCACTGCCTTTTTCTTTATAGATTGCCTCTAATTTGTTTCTTAAACTCTGATCCACTTCTTTTTTTGAAAAATCCATATCATATAATAAGGAGTGAATATATAATCCGGTTCCACCTGCAATGATTGGCAAAGTCTTTTGTATAGTCAACTCATCAATTTTAGTCAAAGCTTGTTCTTGAAAATCAGCAACCGTAAACCTCTGGTCTGGTAAAATTAAGTCAATTAAATGATGAGGAATTTCTTGTTTTTCATCAGTGCTAGGTTTTGCAGTTCCTATATTCATTTTTTTATAAATTTGCATAGAGTCAGCGCTTATTATTTCGCCATTAGTTTTCAGTGCTAACTGAATAGCAAGGTGCGTTTTACCAATAGCTGTTGGCCCTATGATAATAGGAATAATTGTTTTATTTGCGAGTGTCAATAGAAATCACTTCTTTCATAGATCATTATACCCTTTTAAATAACCTCTCTATTTCGTATCGTTTTTGTTGAACAACAATTGGTCTTCCATGCGGACAAGTTAAAGGAGGATTAAGTGTTTGAATGCGGTTTAATAAAGAGTTAATTTCTTCATCAACAAGATGATCGTTTGCTTTTATTGCATATCTACAAGCTTTTCGTATGATTTTCTCATAAGGTACTCCTTGATCATTTTTATTAGATACACTTAATTCATCTAAAAGATTTTTAATCCATTTTGCACTAACCGGTATGCCCATTTCGTAAGGAACTGTCATTAATCGATATGAATAAGGGCCATATGGTTGCAACTCTATACCAATTTTAGAAAATATCGTTATGTGATTATTTAGTGTCTCTATTTCCATAGGGCTGAGGTCGAGAATTTGACCATCTATTAAGTGTTGCACGGAAACATCTCTATTTAAGTATGCCTGTAGCATTGATTCGTATACAATTCTTTCATGAGCAGCATGTTGATCAATATAATAAATAGAATCGCTTGATTCAAGAATTAGATAGGTATTAAATATCTGTCCAATAAAATGATAATTTTTCAGTCTTAATACATGGTTGATAAAATAAGATTGCTTATTTGAGTGTTGATCATGATTATTTTGGTATTTAAGATACTCATTGTTTTTTTTGCTAGATTCATAGACTTCAAGTATGTTTTCTTGAACTGTAGGTGTCTCATTTTTTGTCTGATACATATTATTACTATCATGGTTTAAAGTGCATTTTTTCGGTTCTTTTCTATCAACAATAGTTGATTCAGATTTCAATGTCGATATATCCAAACTTTTAGGTGTGTATGCTTTGTAATTTTCTAAGTGTACTTCATCATGACTTAAACCCGAGGTCACGATATTTGTCTGTTGAAATAAATTTGTTTGAACAAACTTTGTAAAAAGATCATCAATTATTTTTTCATCAAAGAATTTGACAGTGGTTTTTGCAGGATGAACATTAACATCAATTAATGTAGATGGTATAGAAAAATAAAGGATTCCTACCGGGTATCGATTAATCATTACAGAATCTTTGTAGGCTGATTCAAAGATTTTTGATAAAAAATTGCTTTTTACAAGACGATTATTAACAAAAAAAACCTGATATGATCGATTTCCTCTTGTAGCGTGAGGTTGGCCAATTAAGCCAGTAATACTTATTTTTTCATCATGGTTTAATAAACTAACCTCTTTCCCTGCTATCATTGAAGATGATAGTTCTCTTGGAAAAATTGTTTCTACAACAGACTGGATAGAATCATCACCCCTAGTGGTTAACATAACATTATTATTGTTAACATATTGGAAGGCAATGTTTGTTTTACTTAGTGCCATTCTTGTAATAAGCTCAGTTATTTTACTTGATTCTACTCCATCACTTTTTAGATACTTAAGTCTAGCTGGTGTCTTTGAAAACAGTTTGTGGATTATGATAGTAGTACCATTTGGACAACCTGTAGGTTTGCAACTAATAAGTCGTCCTTCTTCAAAAACTCCATACATACCAACCTCTGATTCGCTTGTTTTAGTATAAATTTCTACTTTTGATACGGAAACGATACTGGCTAATGCTTCACCGCGAAAGCCAAGTGATTCAATTTTTTCAAGATCCTCTAATTTCCTTAACTTAGATGTTGTATGTGGCAAAAAAGCTGTTTTAAGTTCTTCAGCCGCTATTCCAATTCCATTATCAGTCACTTTTATTAGTTCTTTACCACCTTTAGAAATTTCGATACGAATTTCAGTTGATTCAGCATCAATTGCATTTTCAACCAATTCTTTAACGGCTGAATATGGTGCTTCAATCACTTCGCCAGCTGCAATTTGATTAATTACGTTTTGTTCTAATAGGTTTATTTTTTTTCGTGTATTCATTGATTTCCTAGCTCCTTGCTAACACCATCTATAGCATAGTTACTGCGTTTAATCTCCTTTTGTAATTCATATAAAAAATTTAAAGCTTCTATTGGTGATATTTCTTCTATATTCTGATTAAGGATTTTTTGCATTAGATAACTAAATTCTTGATCTATTGAGCAATCAGCTAGTGTATCCATTTTTTCTTTCACTACTTCTGCTTCTTTATGAGATGAAAATGGTATTGTTTTACTATCAATCTCAGCATGATCTTCTAAATGATTTAATATATCTTTTGCATCATTAAGTAGAGATTCTGGTAAACCTGCTAAACGAGCAACTTGAATGCCATAGCTTTTATCACTTGTACCAGGTATAACTTTTCTAAGAAAAATTATATCTTGACCATCTTCTTGAACAGATATCTTATAATTACATATCCCTGATAGCTGAGTAGACAGTTCTGTCAGTTCGTGGTAATGCGTAGAAAATAGAGTTTTTGCTTTAATATGTTGATGAATATATTTAACTAATGACCACGCAATACTCAACCCGTCAAAGGTACTTGTCCCTCTGCCAACCTCATCAAGAATAATTAAGCTGTTGGGACTTGCATCTTTGAGTATGGTTGAAACTTCGCTCATTTCCATCATGAAGGTACTTCTACCTTGCGACAAATCATCACTAGCACCAATTCTCGTAAAGATTCTGTCTACAACACCCAATACTACTTTTTCAGCAGGAACATAAGAACCTATCTGAGCTAACAACACGATTATCGCAACTTGACGCATGTAAGTTGACTTACCAGCCATATTAGGTCCAGTAATAATATGGATCATTTGATCCTTGGCATCAATTTTCGAATCGTTTGGAACATATAACTCCTGATTATGGGTTTTTTCTATTACTGGATGTCTTCCGTTTTTAATATTAATGATTGGTTTTGGTGATATAATAGGACGCACGTATTGATTAGTGAAAGCCGTTTCAGCTAAACTACTTATCACATCTAAACCAGATATAGCTTTTGATAACTGTTGCAAACTGAAAATATACTGTTTTATACCTTCACGTATCGACTTAAACAACTGAGTTTCAAGTATTTGTAAACGCTCTTCTGCCCCCAGTATTTTAGCTTCTAATTCTTTAAGAGGATCTGTTATATATCGTTCACAATTGGCAAGAGTTTGTTTTCTTTGGTAGTTTTCTGGCACAGAGTTAATATATGATTTCGATACTTCCAGGTAATAGCCAAAAACTTTATTATATCCAGTTTTTAATGATTTAATTCCAGTTTTTTCACGTTCTTCTCGTTCATACTGAGCAATCCATTCTTTCCCTTCTTTTGCTGCTCTTTTAAGTTCATCTATCTCATTGTCATATCCTTTTTTTATGATGCCTCCATCTTTTAGATGAATAGGGGCATCATCATCTATCGAATTATCTAATAATGTAATTAAGTCAAGATGAGGATCTAACAAGGAAATCCATTTGTTAATCAATATAGGTTTTTCAATATTTAAGAAAAGGTTGCTTAATTTACCAATCTGTGTCAGTGTTTGTTTTAAACACAGCAAATCCCTGGGAGTTACCGTTTGTAGTCCGATTTTACCAACTAGTCTTTCAATATCATAAATGTTTTTTAAGAAATTACGTATATCTTTCCTCAGTAATGTATTTTCAACAAATAAGGTAACAGCATCTAATCGTTCTTCTATAGAACAATCATTAGTCAGTGGTTCATTAATCCACTTGCGTAATAATCTTCCTCCCATAGATGTTTTTGTTTGATCTATAATTCCCAGTAAGGAGCCTTTAATCGTATGATCTTGAATTGTTTCTGTCAGCTCAAGATTTCTTCTCGTTTGTTGATCTAAAGTCATACAATCACTAAGTTTATACTGGGTCAGGCTTGTAATATGACTAAGACTACGTTTTTGAGTTTCTTCTAAGTAATAAAAAAGATTTACAAGTGCAGGTAAGGCTAAATGATCTTTACTAATTGACAACGAAGCAGATTGTTGCTCGTTAAAATGTTGATGAATCTTATCAATTCCAATATTCAAATCAATAGGATCATTTTCTAAGGAGCTTACAAAATAGGAAGTTTCTTTAAGCCATTTTTTTATTTTTCTTGTATCTTTATTATTAGAAGTGCGATAAATAATCTCTCCAGGATTTATTTTATTTACTTCACTAACAAGGCTCAAAAAACTGTTGTTGCTTCTATTTTGTGTGCAAAGCATTTCTCCTGTAGAGAGATCAACATACGTAATTCCCCATCCATCCTGTCGATAATGGATGGACAATAAATAATGATTGTTTTTTTCGTTTAACATATTGCTATCGTAGGCAGTTCCAGGAGTAATTACTCGAATTACTTCTCTCTTCACGATTCCTTGTGATGTTTCTGACTCCTCAACTTGCTCACAAATAGCAACTTTATACCCTTTATGGATAAGTCGATCTATATAAGATTGGGCTGAGTGATGTGGTACTCCACACATAGGAGCTCTTTCTTCTTGACCATAATTTCTTCCTGTAAGTGTAATATCAAGCTCTCTAGAAGCAATAATGGCATCTTCAAAAAACAGTTCATAAAAGTCTCCTAATCTAAAAAAAAGCAATGAATCTTGATGATTATTTTTTATATCAAAGAATTGTTGCATCATTGGTGTTAATTTTGCCATTCTAAAAGCCTCTCCTTACAGTAGGGTTAATCACAATTCTGAAGTGCCTAGTAAAGAAAATGTTTTTGCTTCATTTATCCTAACAGGAACTATTGACCCTACACAAGATGGTGGTCCTTCGAAATTAACTAGCTTATGCGTATCTGTTCTCCCAGTAAGCCTGTTAGGATTGTTCTTGCTCACACCTTCTACCAATACAGGTACTACCTTACCCACAAGATGCATATTTTTTTTATAACCAATTTCGTTGATAAGTTTAACTAGTCTGTTAAAGCGTTCCATTTTTATATTATCTGGAATCTGATTTTCCATAGTAGCTGCCGGTGTTCCTGTCCGGATAGAGTAGAGAAAAGTAAAAGCAGAATCATATTCTACTTGCCGAACCAACTCTAAAGTATCATCAAAATCTTTTTCTGTTTCTCCAGGAAACCCAACGATAATGTCAGTACTAATTGCAATGTTGGGAGTTTTTGATTTTAACATGTTTATTTTTTTAAGATAATCTTCTCTTGAATACTTTCTGTTCATTTTACTCAATATTGCATTACTTCCCGCCTGAACTGGTAAATGAATATGTGGCGATACTTTATCTAGTGTAGCGATTGTATCCATTAACTTTTCAGAAAAGTCAGCAGGGTGAGATGTCATAAAGCGTATCCGTTCTATACCTGGAATATCATTGATAACTTTAAGCAAATCTGAAAAATCAATAGGTTTCTGAAGTGTTTTTCCATAGGAATTTACATTTTGTCCAAGCAACGTTATTTCTAAAGTGCCATTTTGGGCAAGTTTCTGTACTTCGTCGTATATTTTATCAGGCTCTCGACTTCTTTCTCTCCCTCGGGTATAAGGTACAATACAATAGGAACAGAAATTATTGCAGCCATACATAATATTGACAAAGGCTTTTGCTGAATATTTTCTTTCTACGGGTAAATTTTCAGGGATGTCATTTTCTTGATCCCAAACTTCTACTAATAGGCCTTCCATTTGATATGAATTATTTAATAGTTCTGGAAAACGATGAAGATTATGTGTTCCAAAGACAATGTCTACAAACGGATATGATTTTTTGATTTTTTCTACAACATGTTTTTGCTGCATCATGCATCCACAAATAGCTAAAATTAAATTAGGGTTCTTCTGTTTCATTCTTTTAAGTTCGCCCAAATTGCCATATACTTTAAGTTCTGCATTTTCTCTAACGCAACAAGTATTGATAATTATTATATCAGACTCCGCTTTCTTTTCGGTTTCTACATAACCTAAGCTTTGAAGCATAGCGGATAGTTTTTCTGAGTCATGAAAATTCATTTGACAGCCAAAGGTTTGTACATTATAGTACATTTGTTTATTAAGATTCTTATTCATTTAAACGCACCTTTCTATAAACAGGATCCTAGCTTCCGATAGAGTTTTAAATCCATCAAAAGGTTAGAATGCATCATCCAGGAACATTCTCCGCTTATAGATGAAGGGAGTAAGCGAGGAAAGTCATTGGATAAATATCATTATTAATTGTACCTTATTTTATGGATTAAGGAAAGGTTTGTGAAAAAGAGATTCAAGCTTGATAAGTTGAAAGCTAAAAAGAAAACAATAAAGAAAGCTAGCATAAAAAACGATATATCAAAAAGGCAAAATGCACTCGATAGTAAGATATCGGTGCACTTTGGTTATTTTTTTTGATAAAAAAACGTTTTTAATGGGCTTAATTTATATTGATTTGGCATAATTATTTGTTCTGTACTTCCAACAAACAGGACACCTTGAGACTTTAATGCATCATGAAATTTGTGATACATCTTACTTTTTGTTTCTTCAGTAAAGTAAATCATAACATTTCTGCAGATAATTAGGTCACATTGATCAGGATACTTATCTTCTAGTAAGTTGTGTTTTTTAAATCGCACTCTTTCTTTTACTTCGTTCTTTATTTGATAAAAATCACCGTTTTGAATAAAGAAATTTTTAACCGTATCAGCAGATAGATTTTTAGTAGCTTTGCTATTATACATACCTATATCTGCTTTTTCTAACGCGCCTGAATCAATATCCGTTGCAATAATTTCCACTTCTTTAAGTGGTAAAAACTTTGTCATTAGCATAACCAACGTGTATGGCTCTTCACCAGTAGAGCAGGCAGCACTCCATATCTTAGGTTTTTTAGTGTTGCTTAGAATTTGAGGAATAATTTCTTTTTCCAATACATCCCACTGTTGCGGATTGCGTCGAAACTCCGAAACATTAATCGTAAGATAATTAATAAATTCATCAAACAACTCTTTACTATTTTTCAATTCAGTAAAGTAAGCTTCATAAGAATCAAATCGATTTCTTGAAATTAATGATTCAATCCTTCTTTTCATTTGTCTTTCCTTATAACTAGAAAGGTCAATGCCGGTAAACTGATATATTTTTAATTTGAAAGATTCATACCCTTCCATAGGCTTCTTCCTTTTCTTTTTATTCAAATACAACCAGACCTATGGAGTGCAACTTTTGCCAAGTTTGTCTGGTTGTAATCTGTTATTAAAATACTATTAAGTATTAATCATTCGGACTATTTATTATATTTTATTCCATACCTTCTTTTGCTTCTTCTATATCTTCCGCATTAGGATCAACATTATTAACAGCTGACATACTCAAGCTCATTCGTTGTTCATCCGTATTAATATCAAGAATTTTAACCATTACTCTTTGGCCCTTTTGTAGAATATCAGAAGGTTTTGCAATGTGTTCTTCGCTAATTTGTGAAATATGAACCAATCCATCCAAACCAGGCTCAATTTCTATAAATGCTCCAAAATCTACAAGTCGAACTACTTCTCCTTCAAGAATTTGTCCAATTTCATATTTTTCACCAGCTATTTTCCAAGGTTCAGGTTGAGTAGATTTTAAACTTAGAGAAATTCTTTCTGTAGATTCTTCAAATTCTAAAACTTCCACTGTGACATCTTCACCTATCTTCAATACATCTGATGGGTGCTTAACTCTACCCCAAGAAAGTTCGGAAATATGAATCAATCCATCTATTCCTCCAATGTCAACAAAAGCACCGAAATTAGTGATTTGCTTTACCTGACCTTTTACTACCTGCCCTTTGCTAAGTGTTTTCAATAGTTCTTTCTTTTTTTGATCTTTTTCATCTTGAAGAACAGCTTTTCTTGATAATATCACTTTGCTTCGACGACGCTCCATTTCTAAAATTTCTGCATTCACCTTTTCACCAACAAATACGCTTAAATCATCAACATATCGATCAGATAGCTGACTTGCCGGTATAAAACATTTTACATTTTTATAATAAGCAATCATTCCGCCACGCACAACTTCTTTCAGTGTGACCGGAACCTTCTGATTATTCTCCATTGCATCGGCTAATTCAACCCATTCATTCATTGCATCTACTTTTCTTTTAGATAATAAAACATTACCTTCTCCATCATCTACTTGCTGCACATAAACTTCTATTTCATCTCCTGCATTAAAATACGCAGGTAAATCTGCAGCTAAATCAGAGGTAAATTCTTCACGAGGGATAATACCATCAGATTTATATCCCAAGTTTACGATGATTTCATTTCGAGTAACATCAATAATTTGACCTTTTACAATGTCTCCGCTATGTAGTCTCACCATTGACTTTTCAATTTCTTCCATCATTTCATTCATCTCATTCGATTGCTCGTTATTGTTGCTCATTTCAAAACCTCCCATGTGAATAATTTCAAAATTGCTTCATTGTTTCATAATATAATATAAATGAATACTTTGCACTACTTACACCTATTTTATTTATTCTACAAAAAAGACAAAACTCCTTCTTTATATTAAAAATAATTACTGTAATGCACTTAATCTATTAGCATTGCATAAAATCACAAATTTTCCTTTATTTTTTCAACAACTTCATTTATTGACATTTCTGTTGTATCGATAAAAATAGCATCTTTAGCTGGGGTTAAAGGATCTAATTCGCGATTCTCATCTTCGTAATCTCGGTGCTCAATAGATTTTTTTATATCCTCTAAAGTAAGGTTAAAAGAAGGGTCTTCTTTTAGTTCTTGGTATCGTCTGTGTGCTCTTTCTTCAACAGAAGCAGTTAAAAAAATTTTCAAGTCAGCTGTCGGAAGGACTCTAGTACCAATGTCTCTACCATCCATAACAATATCATTGTTTGATGCGATTTCTTGTTGTATGTCGAGTAACGTCATCCTAACGTCTTTAATAGCTGATACTTTAGAAACATTATTGGTAACTTCAGGTGATCTTATTTTATGTGTCACCACCTCATTATCAAGTAATATATCACCTTTTTCAAATCTGATATTGGTACTGGTGAGTAATTCTACTAACTCTTTATGTGCTGTAACTTCAATATGATTAATGAGTAATTTATAAGTAATCGCACGATACATTGCACCTGTATCAATATATAAAAAATTTAGATCTTTAGCCAGTTTTTTCGCTATAGTACTTTTTCCAGCGCCAGCTGGACCGTCAATGGCAATTTGAGTTGTTTTTCTATAAGTATGCTCTATTTTTTGCATCACTTCCTGAATAATATAATTAGGAGTTGAAGCACCAGCTGTTACGCCGATTAAGGAATGCTTTGATAAATTGTATTGATTCAAATCTGAAGACTGTTCTATCGCATATGTATCTTCAGGAAGAATGCGTTTACACAACTCAACAAGTTTTTGTGTGTTTGAACTATGCCTTCCTCCAATTACAATCATAGCATCAACTTGTTGAGACAGTTCTAAAGCTGCATCTTGTCGATCTTGAGTAGCTAAGCATATGGTGTTAAAAACCTTCATATTTTCATGGCGTTTTTTTAATGCTGAAACAATTTTTTCAAATAAAGGAATGGGCATTGTAGTTTGAGAAACGACACATAATGGTTTATCTGTTGCGATTTTTTCTATTTCATCTAAGCTTTGTATGACATAACCTTCATGGTCACACCACCCATTTATGCCTACCACTTCTGGGTGTAAAGCGCTTCCTATAATGACAATATTGTAATTATTTTTATGATATTGATCAACAATTTTTTGAATTCTTTTAACAAATGGACAAGTAGTATCTACAAGGTGAAGGGATTTTTTTTTTATATCTTTGTATATTTGCTTCGGTACTCCATGAGATCTTATAATAACAGAGCCGTTTTCTATTTCGTCTATCGTCTCTGAAATAACTAACCCACGACTTTGCAAATCATCTACAACTTGCTTATTGTGAATTAATGGCCCTAAAGCAAAAATATTTGCCTTTAGTTCTTTTGATTTTTCCATTTCTTCAATCGCTTTTTCAATCGCTTTTTGCACACCAAAACAGAAGCCTGAATGCTCCGCTAAAACCAATCTCAATTTTATTCATCTCCTGGTTAAACGTCATTGATTTTTTACTATACAATTATATCGCAACAATCATGAAACTACAAGGTTCAATTAAAAACGCGGTGGTTACACCGCGTTTCATTTCGCTAAAATATCTTTAATAATCACCATCATATATTTTATACTTTTCCCAAATCGTTTCAAGTTTATTAAAGTGTTCCTTAATATCACTTTTTTCTCTCATTCCAATAGCTACTATTAATGCATTTAATAAACTCAAAGGCGCAACTAATGAATCTACAAAGGAAGCCATATTGCTCTTTGCTGTTAAATACTCATCCGCCATATTTGCAATAGGTGAAATCTCACTATCGGTTATAGCGACAATTTTCGCACCTTGTTCCTTTGCATATCTTGTAACTTCAATACTTCTACTAGAATACCTTGGAAAACTAAGGCCAATAAGCAGATCTTTATCTGAAATTCTGAGCATTTGCTCATATATGTCGCTAATTCCATGTCCTACTAAAACGACATTACCTAAAATTAAACCTAGATAAAATCCTAAAAAATCTGCTAAAGATTTGGAACTACGTAATCCAAGCACATAGATACGTTCTGCATTTAATATCATATCAATGACCGTTTCTATTTTTGCTGCATTAATCATCTCAATAGTATGACGCATGTTATCCATATCAGATTTCATAATTCTTTCAACTATTTCCAAGTCTGTGGAATATTCTTTACCCATATCAACACGTTGCACTGTTGTAAGCTTTGTTTTAATAATATCCTGTAAGGCTCGTTGTAATTGGGGATATCCTTCAAAACCAAGATTATTTGCAAACCGAACAACCGTTGACTCACTAACACTTGTTTCCATCCCTAATTTTGAAGCAGTCATAAACGCCGCTTTTTCATAATTTTCAATAATAAACTGTGCAATTCTCTTTTGACCTTTGCTGAGTTTAGGGAATTGTTTTTGTATATTAAGAATTAAATCATTTCTCTCATCCATGAAAAAAACCTCCAACACTAGCTGTCTAATTTACTAAGTTATAACCCGCTAACAAAGCTTTTTTATTTAACTCTCCTGTACCTTTAGGAACTCTTTTTAGGACAGCTGTCTCCAGTGATTCTTTCGAGATAACATGTGTTAATTGTTGTATAACTGCCATCGCAATTATATTGGCTACCATTCCTTTTTTAAGATCATCTAAGGCCGTTTTAAGAATAGGCACTTTCACTATCTTGAAATTTTCATAAGTTGTAGGATTTATTTCGATTTTATCATCCACGATCAACAATCCATTCATTTTAAGTTCAGAGAGATATTTATCACACGCTTTTTGCGTCAGCGCTAGAAATACATCAGCATGCTGAACTTTTGGATAATCTATATGACCATCACTAATAATTACTTCTGCCTTGCTAGCACCTCCTCGTGCCTCCGGGCCATAAGATTGTGCTTGAACAGCATTTTTATTATCTAATATTGCAGCTTCAGCAAGAATAATTCCACCAAGAATTAATCCTTGTCCCCCTGAACCACCTAATCGGATTTCCGTTTGTTTACTCATTCTCGGATCGCTCCTTTTGAACTTTTTCTACCATTTTCATGTATTCAGAAACATATTCGGGTTTTTCTTCATGATGAAATTCACCAACTATAAATTTGCCAATCTTTTTATCTGCTGGCAACTTGTCGGCTGCTTTTATTTCTAACGCATTATCTTTATAGTAATTCATTAAGTCAACGGCTGAGCCTTTCTTATTCTTCCGACCATAATATGTCGGACACCCGCTAATAGCTTCAATCATTGAAAATCCTTTGTTTTCTACACCCTTTTGAATATATTTGATCAGTTGGTTTGCGTGATAGGCCGTTGATCTAGCAACATACGATGATCCAGCACCTACGGCAAGTTTGCAAATATCAAAGTCCGGGTCTACCGTTCCATAAGGTGCTGTGGTTCCCATTTCATGAAGAGGTGTAGCCGGTGAGTATTGACCACCTGTCATGCCATAAATCTTATTATTAAATACAATCGTTGTTATATCAATGTTTCTTCTAGCAGCATGAATGAAATGATTGCCGCCAATAGCCGTACAGTCACCGTCACCAGTAATAACAATTACGGTTAAGTCAGGATTAGCAAGTTTCACGCCTGTTGCAAAAGCTAAGGCTCGTCCATGAGTGGTATGAAGAGTGTTGAAATCCATATACCCCGGCGCTCTGGAAGAACATCCTATGCCTGATACGATGCACACTTTCTTTTTATCAAGGTTAAGATTATCAATCGCAATCGCAACACCTCTCATTATTACTCCATGTCCACACCCCGGACACCATATATGAGGTAATCGATCACTACGAAAATATTCTTTAATGACAGGGCTTCCTAAACTCATAACTAGTAGGCCTCCTTTACTTTCTTAATAATTTCATCTGGTGAAATTGGTTCACCATTAACCTTTCCATAGTGGAATACCTTACAGTCCGGTTCTTTAACACGATGTACAGGGATCACGTATTGTCCTAAATTCATTTCAACAACCAAAACTTTTTTTGATTTTTGAGACAGTTCATTAACTCGTTTTTCTGGGAAAGGCCATAACGTTATTGGTCTAAATAATCCAACCTTCATTCCTTGTTCACGACATTCCTTTACCGCTTTAGCAGCAGCTCGTGCAACTCCACCATAAGCAACTATCAACAATTCAGCATCCTGAGTTTCTACCTCTTCATAAGTTATAATATCATTTACATTATTTTCGATCTTTTGCATTAAATGATTTAATAGATTTTCTGCAACGTCAGTATCCGTTTTAGGAAAACCGTATTCATCATATACGAGCCCTGTGACATGATACGAAAATCCATCACCAAAGGATGCCATTCGAGGAACAATTTCATCATCTTTCACCGCATATGCCTTATAGTTTTTGTCATTCGGATTAGGTTTTAGCCGATTGAAAACCTGATATTCATCAGGCGTTGGTATTTCGATCCGTTCTCTTAAATGACCTATAATTTCATCCATTAAAAGAAAAACAGGCGTTCTATACTTTTCTGATAAATTAAATGCCCTGATGGTTAAATCATATGCTTCCCTTACAGAGTTTGGCGTTAATGAAATAGTAGGATGATCACCATGAGTTCCCCATTTTGCCTGCATAACGTCGCCCTGAGATGGAGCTGTAGGCAAACCTGTACTTGGACCTGCCCTCATAACATCAACTACAACGCATGGAATTTGAGCCATAGCGGCATATCCAATATTTTCTTGTTTTAGAGAAAAACCTGGTCCACTTGTCGCTGTCATAGACTTAAGGCCAGCTAATGAAGCACCAATAATTGCTGCCATTCCAGCTATTTCATCTTCCATTTGAATAAATTTCCCACCTACTAATGGTAATTTTTCTGAGCAAATTTCTGCAATTTCTGTTGATGGCGTTATGGGGTATCCAGCATAAAACTCTAAGCCAGCAGCAAGAGCCCCTTCAACACAAGCTTCATTTCCTTGCATTAATTTTACTTCCTTTTTATTCATTGTGATCCTCCTCCAAATAAATTGCGAAATCAGGACATCGCAATTCACATAATCCACATCGTGTACATTTGTCATAATCAATAACCTTTACTTTTTCGTCTTCAAGCTTAAGGACTTTTACAGGACAAAACGCTACACATATTCCACATCCTTTGCACCATTCATAAATGGTTTTCAAACTTTTTCTTTTCTTTTGATCACTCACCGTTCCAACCCCTTTTTGCTATAAATTTATTAAATTGAAAATTTCTTAATATTAAATATATTACATTCTCATCATAACAAAAGCCGGAAAGAAATGCAATTAAAATTTCATTTCTTTCCGGCTTTTGTTAATATATGAATGATTCGTTTCATTTAGCTATCACCACTACTTGTGTAATCGTTAATTTATAACAACTTTGTAAAATAATACTCTTATGATTGTACAATGAAATACCAATAAATAACACACTATGTTTTTAATACAGGCCGTACTATTAACATTTCTTTTTTTCATATTCTAAGCATTTAACTTTATCTATTAAATCATAAGAAGTTAAATCAAAATGAAGTGGTGTTATTGATACGTAATTATCAGAAACTGCTATAATATCACTTTTTTCATCTTGGATTAAATCTTCCGGTTCGCCATTCATCCAATAATACCAATTTCCTCTTGGGTCTTTTCTTCGAATAAAGTTGTTTCGATATTTCCTCACTCCTAGTCTAGTGATTTTAGTTCCTTTCACTTCTTTTTCATCGCAAACTGGATAATTGATATTAAAAGTTATAGGAGAAATCTTTGAGCAGTCTAAAATCCTACTTGCTATTTTCGAAACAAACAACGCAGCGTAATCGTATGATTTAAACTGGCTTTTCGACATAGATATTGCAATGGATGGAAACCCCATCATGGAGCCTTCTAAAGCACCAGAAACAGTTCCTGAATAAATAACATCCGTTCCAAGATTCGGGCCATTATTTATACCTGAAATAATAATGTCTGGTAAGTTATCTGAAAGCAGTACTTCAATCGCTAATTTTATGCAATCAGCGGGAGTTCCATTAACAGCATAGGCATTTACTTTATCGTCAACGAAATATGAATGCTTAACAGTGATCGGAGAATGAATGGTTATAGCATGTCCAATAGCACTTTTTTCATTATCCGGAGCAACTACAGTCACTTCACCAATTGACTTCATCGACTTTGCTAACGCTTTAATTCCAGGTGAATGAATACCATCGTCATTTGTAATTAATATATGCATTTTTTTCGCTCCTATAATTATTTATAGTGTCGTGTCGCTTAGTTGCTTAATGCATCACAGAGTCATTGTAGGAATAATAAAAGCCGGTATGAGTACCAGCTTTTATTAAATCTTATATTAAACAGGATGTGTTTTATCTTCTTCATTATACAAATCCGATTCGATGCGATACCTTTTTGTCCATCTTTCTTTGAAAAACTTCATTGCAATTTGTGGGAAAAGAGCATAAGAAAGCACGTCTTCTTCTTGTTCTATATATTCCTTCATTTCATTACGAATACTTTCTAATTGTGGTGGAATATCGTCAGCAGGTCTATGAGTAATAACTTTCTCATCCCCTATAATTTTTTTAATAATAGAAGGATCCATTTCTTTTGCAGGCTGACCATAAAGACCTTTCACATAATCTTTCACTTCTTTAGGAACCATTTTATAGCGCTCTCCAGCTAATACATTGAATAACGCTTGAGTTCCAACTATTTGGCTTGTTGGTGTAACAAGTGGCGGATAACCTAAATCTTCACGCACACGAGGTACTTCTTTCATGACATCGTCCATTTTATCCAGTTTGTTTTGTTCTTTTAGCTGAGAAATAAAATTAGACATCATGCCACCGGGAATTTGGTTAATTAATGTTCGAGTATCAATACTAAGGACTTTCTCATTAATCAAACCATCTGCAAAATATTTATCTTTAAGAGGTCTGAAGTACGAAGCTATTTCATCCAGTTCAACTAAGCTCATACCTGTATCATACTCAGTTCCTTGTAAAGCTGAAACAATAGGCTCTGCTGCTGGTTGAGACGTACCTAGTGCCATTGGAGAAATAGCCGTATCAACAACATCCGCTCCTGCTTCTATCGCTTTTAAGTAGGTCATAGAAGCCAGTCCACATGTATAGTGTGTATGCACTTGAACTGGCAAATCGAAGTTTGTTTTTAACGCTTTTACTAAATCGTAGGCTGCATATGGTTCCAAAATTCCAGACATATCTTTTATGCAAAGTGAATCAGCACCAATTTCTTTCATTCTTTTAGCTCGTTCTAGATAGTAATCAGTGTTATGCACAGGGCTTATCGTATACGAAATACAGCATTGAGCATGTCCTTTTTCTCGATTGATAGCTCTTACTGCCGTCTCTAGATTCCGAACGTCGTTGACAGCATCAAACACCCTAATAATATCAATGCCATTACCAATAGCTCTTTTTACAAACTCTTCAACAACATCATCAGCATAATGTTTATAACCGAGGATATTTTGTCCTCTCAAAAGCATTTGAAGCTTCGTTTTTTTTATGTGTTTACGAATAATTCTCAATCTTTCCCAAGGATCTTCGTTAAGATAGCGAAGACAGCTATCAAAAGTAGCACCGCCCCACATCTCTAACGAATGATAACCAGCATTATCCATTTTTTCAGCAATAGGTAACATTACATCTGTGGACATACGTGTAGCCATTAATGATTGATGTGCATCTCGATAAGTAGTGTCTGTAAATTTCACTCCCATTTGCCATGCCTCCTTTTAGTAAATAACGTCGTTGTTATTGCAATTAATCTTGCAATAATTGCAGGGTATTGTTAAAAAAGCAAACAACATCCTCCGTTAGTAGTATAGACTATAATTCTTAAAATTTCAAGCATAATAAATACTGTAAATACTGCCTTTCTTATTTTAAAATATTATGCCTATATAAAAACCGTTTAGTTTGTTAAAAAAAATGCAAAGAAATGAAAGAAAGCATGCATTCATTTCTTGTTATAAGCATTCAATTAGAATTAGAACAGGCGAAGGTTTAACTGTATTCCATTTTCGAGTAACATGTATATTAAATTTCTCGGGTGCTAATGTTTTGATATAGCGAAATATATTACTTTGTTCGTGCTTTCCACCTTCATGTCCACTGTATACAGTAAGGCTAATAATTCCACCTGGCACAATAAGTCCATCCGTTAACATCATCAATGCTTTCTTTAGCTCGTTCCAACTTGTAGTAATTTGATGGTTTTCACCAGGTAAATAGCCTAAATTAAATACAGCTACATGTACCGGTTCTTTTATATATTGTGCTATATTAGCATGGCTATCATGAATTAACTGATAATTCGGCTTATCATTATTAAAAAATGTTTTGATTCTATTTTCAGTATTTTCTAACGCGAGTGCTTGAATATCAAAGGCTGTAAGGTATCCACCAGGATTAATTGAACGTAAGAGAAACAAAGTATCCAGACCGTTACCCGCCGTAGCATCAATGGCGCAAAACCCCGGTCTTAGAAATTGTTTAAGGATTATATGGTTCAGGCCTGTAATACGTAGCGGGCTTTTATTTATATCCTTATGTGCTTGATACAATGTTTGATACCCTCCCTCTGCATCCTGTTGTATATATTATATCGCTATTAATAAAATAATAGGTTTCATTCAGTTTATGTGAAGGGTGTATCGAAAACAAAGAATATAATTCATGATTCCTTTGTATGATTTCGAAATAATCTTTTAGCGGAAACTTGTTTTTAATAAATGACTCGCGGCAAACAATCCATTGGATTCCTCTTTTATAACATGAGTTTATTGCAGCTCTGACTAAACCATCTTTAAAATCATAATCATGATCTGTTACTAAATAATCAAAAGTTGAAAAGGTATGTTCATAATTTGTTGTTGATAAAAAACCTTTGATTCTTTTGTCTTCCAAAAGAATCAAAATAGGACTGTTTTCATCAATAGAAAAATCCTTTGATACATTATTGCAAGTTAAGTAACATAAAAAGGCATCATAGTCAGAAGGTGTCAGTTCTTTTATTGAAATCATTTACAGCCCCACTTCTTTCTTCAGTTGTGACTTCTCTTCCAACGTCAACATTCTATATTCTCCTATCTTTAAATTACCTAGGTTCAAGGAACCAATAGCTATACGTTCCAAATATATTACATGATGTCCAGCAGCCTGACACATTTTTCTAACTTGTCGGTTTCGTCCTTCTCTAATACAAATTTCTAACAACGTTCTATTCTTGCCCGAGTAATACTTAACGATAGTAACTTTAGATTTTCGAGTTTTTTTACCATCGATCACAATGCCATGACGCAATAGGTTTAATTCTTCTTGGGTTACATTGCCTTGTACCAGTACACGATATACTTTTTCAATATCATGCCGAGGGTGAGTTAATCGCTGTGCAAGTTCGCCATCATTTGTCAATACAAGCAATCCCGTAGTATTATAATCCAGTCTCCCAACAGGATAAATTCTTTCTTTAACTTTAACAATATCTAGAACTGATAATCTATTAAATTGATCTTTCGAAGTC
Source organism: Tindallia californiensis (assembly GCF_900107405.1). Lineage (NCBI taxonomy): Bacteria > Bacillati > Bacillota > Clostridia > Peptostreptococcales > Tindalliaceae > Tindallia > Tindallia californiensis. Next base: position 186,455 of record NZ_FNPV01000005.1, read on the forward strand.
GTTACGACGGCTTTTGGTTTATTAAGCATATAATACACTTTTGATTCAGAACACTTGATGACTTCCCCTTTATAACTAACTTGGTCTGTTTCTGGATCTATTTTACAACCTAATTCGTTTACAGGAACTCCATTTACAGAAACATCACCATTCAAAATATAGCGTTCACAAATTCTTCTTGAACCAATTCCACATTGAGCTAAATATTTTTGTAATCTCAAGATATCAGCTCCTTTACTAGGGATAGATACGATTTAATGTTCTAGCAAATGGAATAGTTTGCCTAATATGATCTATTCCGCAAACCCATGCTACCGTTCGTTCTAAACCCATGCCAAATCCTGAATGTGGCACAGAACCATATTTTCGTAATTCTATATACCATTGATAAGGATCTTCCGGTAAATTTTCTTCTTTCATTTTTTTCAGTAATAAATCCAGATCGTGAATTCGCTGCGATCCACCAATTATTTCTCCATAACCCTCGGGGGCTATAAGATCAGCTCCTAAAATAACATTTGGATTTTCTGGGCATGGTTCCATATAGAAGGGTTTCATTTTTGCAGGAAAATGTGTAATAAAAACTGGTTTTTCATACTTTGAGGCAATATGAGATTCATGAGGAGCACCGAAATCATCACCCCATTCAAATTCAAAATCTGCTTTTTGCAACATTTCAACAGCGTCTGTGTATGTGATTCGAGGAAAAGGCGGTTTGATTTTTTCCAGCAAAGCTGTATCTCTCTCTAACTCAGCTAGTTCTTGTCGGCGATTAGAAAGAACCGATTGCACAATATGAGCTATTAAGTTTTCTTGAATTACTAGATTTTCTTCAAAAGTAACATATGCCATTTCAGGTTCTACCATCCAAAATTCATTAAGATGTTTTCTGGTTTTTGATTTTTCTGCTCGAAAGGTTGGACCAAAGCTATAAACTTTTCCAAAAGCCATTGCTGCTGCTTCGGCATATAACTGTCCCGTTTGAGATAAGTATGCATCTTCTCCAAAATAGTCAATGCCAAACAAATCTGTAGTTCCTTCGCAACTTGTTGGGGTTATAACAGGCGGCTCGATTAATACAAAGCCATTGTCATGGAAATAATTGCGGATAGATAGATTAATTTCATCCCGGATACGTAAGATTGCATTTTGTTTCGGGGTTCTCATCCACAGATGTCTATAGTCCATCAGAAAATCAGTCCCATGCTCTTTAAGTGAGATCGGATATCCTTCATCCGCCTGCGAAACCATAGTGACTTCTTTAACTAGTAATTCAAATCCTAGCTTGGAGCGATCATCCTTTTGAACCATACCAGAAACTATAATAGATGATTCTTGGTTTAATTCTTTACAAAGATTAAAAACTTCATTATCAACCTCTTTTTTTATAACAACACCTTGAATGAATCCACTACCATCTCGTACTTGGAGAAATACTATTTTCCCACTTGATCGTTTATTATAAAGCCAGCCGCGAATCAAAACCTCTTCACCTTCGAACCTGCTAATCTTCTCTATCGACACATAATTATTCATAAGATTATCCCTCCGTTAGTATATTATACTTTTAAATTTGAAACTTCATATTCTATATTTGAGTATTTTTTTAGGATTGGATCCACGTATTCATTGATAAATGTTTTCACTTGTTCTGGAGCCCGGCCTATATATTTTTTAGAATCTAAAAGATCTTCTATTTCAGCTTTCGATAAATCAAAAATTGGATCTTCTAAAATCCGGTTGAGCAAATCATTTTCACCACCATCTTCTTTTATTATTCTAGATGCTTCCATAGAATGCTGTCTGATCTTTTCATGCAGTTCTTGGCGATCTCCGCCATTTTGTACAGCACGCATTATTATATTTTCAGTTATCATAAAAGGTAATTCTTTTTGAATATTTCGATCGATTATTTTATCATAAACAACTAGTCCATCAAAAACATTTAATGATATGTCTAATATAGCATCTATCGCTAAAAAGGCTTCAGGGATAGTGAGCCTTTTGTTAGCAGAGTCGTCCAGTGTTCGTTCAAACCATTGTGCAGATTGTGTCATAGCGGTATTCTGATTCAAATTTATCACAAAACGAGCAAGTGACGCTATTCGTTCACTTCGCATTGGATTTCTTTTATAAGCCATGGCAGATGAACCTACTTGATTTTTTTCAAATGGCTCTTCAATTTCTTTTAAGTGCTGTAACAAACGGATATCATTGGATATTTTATGCAGTGACTGAGCAATTCCACTTAGAGAGCTGATCACTTCGTAGTCTATTTTCCGACTATATGTCTGACCAGTCACAGGTATTCTTAAAGAAAAACCCATGCGTTTTGAAACTTTTTTATCTAAAGATTCCACTTTTTCATGATTATTATTAAACAAATCTAAAAAACTAGCTTGCGTACCAGTTGTTCCTTTTACACCTCTAAACTTAATTCTTTCAAGCTGATGTTCGATATTTTCAAAGTCCATCAACAGATCATTCAACCAAAGACTAGATCTCTTGCCAACTGTTGTCAGCTGTGCAGGTTGAAAATGTGTGTAACCTAATGTGGGAATATGGGCATGTTTTAATGAAAAATCGGATAATAGTTTCATCACCATAATTAACTTGTTTCGAGTTAACGTTAAAGCCTCTTTCATTTGAATTAAATCAGTATTGTCACCAACATATGCACTAGTTGCACCAAGATGAATGATTGGTCGAGCTTTAGGACACTGTATACCGTATGCAAACACATGAGCCATAACATCATGACGAATTTCTTGTTCTTTTTTCCTAACTACAGAGTAATCGATATGATCAACATAATCTTTCATCTCATTAATTTGATCAGCTGAAATATTTAGACCTAACTCCTTTTGAGATTCAGCAAGAGCAATCCACAATTTTCGCCATGTAGTATATTTGAAATCACTTGAGAAAATATATAACATTTCTTTGCTTGAATATCTTTCAATAAGTGGATTTTGATAAATTTCTGTATCTTTATTCATATAATCTCCTTTCGAATCAAAGCAACTATTATTTTTTAGTAATCATTTTACTTACTGATGAAATAGACACTGAGCAATGTCCAATCGAGTTGTTTCTTATTCCACTTTCTGGCGGTGCATGAAAATCAGACCCACCGGTTATAAATAACCCATGTTTTTGAGCAATAGATGTGTATTTCTGAATATCCGCTTTAGAATGTGATGGATAATATACCTCTATACCTTCAAAGGGATATTTCATAAGATATGACACTAACTCATCAGATTTAATAAGACCGGGATGTGCTAATACGGGAATACCATTAGCCATACGGATCAAGTTAATGGCTTCATCTGGAGTTAATTTAAATCTTGGATAATATCCGGGTGATCCTCGACTTAAGTATTTCTGAAAGGCTTCATCAATTGTACTAACAACTTTCATTTCCTTAAGAGCTCGTGCTAGATGTAATCTTCCCGGATTTTTTATTTTCTCAAGATTTTCAATAATATCCTTATTGAATTCTATACCTATATTTTGCAGTTTACTAATCATTTGATTTAAACGATTGATCCTAGCATCATTTATGATAGCTATTTTTTTTCTAAACGTCTCATCCTTTAAGTTTATATGATAGCCAAGTATATGAATTTCTATGTTTCTATGTTCTGTGCTTAGTTCTATTCCTGGAACAAAAACAAAGTTATTTATTTTTTTTGCTTCAAACTCAGCTTCAGAAAGTCCTGCTAGCGTGTCGTGATCAGTTAATGCTATGCCTGACAAACCATGTTTTGCAGCATATTGAATTAAAGATCTTGGAGATAAAGTGCCATCAGATGCACTTGAATGAGTATGTAAATCAATTTTAAGATTCAAATCAAGCGCCAAATTAATATGCATCAACCTTCTTTCAAATATCGATATTACTATTATAGTTTAGGCCGTATCTGCAGTCAAATAAAGAAGCAAAATATTACAAAAAAGTCTGCACTTGTTTCAAGGTGCAGACCAGAAAATATGATTTGAATATTCGTTACCGAGGTTCAATAATTAACTTTATCGCAGTTCTTTCTTCTCCTTCTATTTGAATGTCCGCAAAAGCTGGAATGCATATAAGATCAAGCCCACTTGGTGCAACAAATCCTCTGGCAATAGCTACAGCCTTAACAGCTTGATTCAGCGCTCCGGCTCCAATGGCTTGCATTTCTGCCGATCCTTTTTCGCGTAATACCCCCGCTAGTGCACCTGCAACAGAGTTTGGATTTGACTTTGAAGATACTTTTAATACTTCCATTTTTTACGTTGCCCCCTTTAAATAGTTTGCTGGAAATTGTTATTAGAAATATTAAGATAGAATGGTTCTAATACATTATTCGAGGAAAATAAGGTTTTTCCTTCTTTTTGATCTAATTATTTTATATATTAACAACATTATTTTTGACAAAATAAAAACAGCTTTCCTTAATAAGAAGAAAAGCTGCTCTATTTTTAGAATGTTTTATTTAGCATATTCAATCGCCCGAGTTTCTCGTATAACATTAATTTTAATTTGGCCAGGATATTCAAGTTCTGACTCAATACGTTTTGTCAAATCTCTAGCCAGCATTACTATTTCAGTATCTGAGTAGGATTCAGGTTTTACCAATATACGAATTTCTCTACCTGCTTGAATAGCAAATGATTTTTCAACTCCGTCATAGTTATTAGCTAAATCTTCTAATTTTTCAAGTCTTTTAATATAAGATTCCAAAGTCTCTCTTCTAGCTCCAGGTCGAGCAGCTGAAATTGCATCAGCCGCTGTTACTAAAACAGCTTCAATTGACTGAGGTTCATAATCACCATGATGCGTAGACATAGCATGGATAACATCTTTAGATTCTTTGTATTTTCTTAATAATTCCATCCCTATTTCTATATGAGTTCCTTCTATTTCATGATCAACAGCTTTCCCAATATCATGAAATAAACCAGCTCTTCTTGCGACTTTAACATCTGCACCAAGCTCTTCTGCCATAATGCCCGTGAGATGAGAAACTTCTAAAGAATGTTTTAATACGCTCTGGCCATAGCTTGTTCGATACTTTAGTCTTCCAAGGAGTTTAATTAGTTCAGGATGAACATTGTGTACTCCTGCGTCAAAAGTTGCTTGTTCGCCTTCGTCTTTTATCATTGTTTCAATTTCTTTTTTAGCTTTGTCCACCATTTCTTCAATACGTGCAGGATGAATTCTACCATCTACTATAAGCTTTTCAAGTGCGATGCGAGCCGTCTCTCTTCTTATCGGATCAAAACCCGAAAGTATGACAGCCTCCGGTGTATCATCAATAATCAAGTCAATACCCGTCAACGTTTCAAGAGCTCTGATGTTTCTACCTTCACGACCTATGATTCGACCTTTCATTTCATCATTTGGCAGCTGAACTACAGAAACAGTTGTTTCTGCTACATGATCAGCAGCACATTTCTGTATCGTGTAAGAAACAATTTCTTTAGCACGTTTTTCTGCTTCCTCTTTAGCTTTTGATTCCATTTCTTTAATCATCATTGCTGTTTCTACACGTATTTCTTTCTCAACATCTCTTAAAAGCAGTGTCTTTGCTTCTTCACCAGTTAATCCAGATAGTTCTTCAAGTTTTTCCTTTTCTAATTCACGCAAATTTTCGATTTCAACTTCTTTTTCCTCTAAATCTTGTAATTTCCTTGCTAGCTTATCGTCTTTTTTTTCTAGATTATCAGATTTCTTATCTAAAGACTCTTCTTTTTGCATTAATCTTTTTTCGAATTTTTGAAGCTCGCTGCGCCTTTCTCTGCTTTCTCTTTCGAATTCACTGCGAAGTTTATGAACTTCTTCTTTAGCATCTATAAGAAGTTCTTTTTTTGTTGTTTCAACTTCTTTTTCAGCTTCTTCAACAATTTTTTTAGCCAGTTCCTCTGCTGCGTTGATTTTTCCTTCAGCAATGTTTTTTCGAATAAAATAGCCGACAAGGCATCCTGCAACGGCAACAACGATCAATAATAGAATCATAATGCCTATACTAATATGCGGACACCTCCTTTATGATGTTTTAATTACGCAATTCCCTTTCGCATCAGTTATAAGACCTAAGAAACACACGATAACGCATAATAAACTATGACTATTTCATTTTATCTTCTTTTGTGTTAAGTGTCAAGAAAAGGCTTTTGCTTCAAATAATTGAAAAATAAATATTTCATTCATTTACTTTTTGCTTTGAAAAGTGTATAAAAATAATTAAAAAACAAAAATGCTATTAACTTTCAGAAGAAGTGTTTGAAGAATCGCTGGCTACAGGCCTCACTTTCAAAGGGAGATCATAGTGTTCTCGTATTTTATTGTCAATTTCATTAAATAATTCTTGATTTTCCTGTAAGAATTGCTTAGCTGCTTCTCTACCTTGACCCAGACGTGTTTCTCCATAACTATACCAAGCACCCGATTTTTTAACAATATCCAAATTACTCGAAACATCCAACACATCTCCATAAGAAGAAATGCCTTGTCCATACATAATATCAAATTCCGCTATCTTAAATGGAGGAGCAACTTTGTTCTTTACGACTTTTACCCTCGTTCTATTACCCAAAATATCACTGCCTTGTTTTATACTTTCAATTCTTCTAACATCAAGTCTTACAGAAGAATAAAATTTCAATGCTCGTCCACCTGGGGTAGTCTCAGGATTTCCGAACATCACTCCTACTTTTTCTCTAAGTTGATTAATAAAAATAGTTGTTGTTTTGGATTTATTGACCGATCCAGCTAGTTTTCTAAGTGCTTGTGACATCAAACGAGCTTGAAGACCTACATGACTGTCACCCATCTCACCTTCAATTTCTGCACGCGGTACTAACGCAGCAACTGAATCGACAACAATTACATCTACAGCGCCACTTCTAACTAGTGCTTCTGAAATTTCAAGGGCTTGCTCACCAGTATCTGGTTGAGACACTATCAAATTTTCAACATCAACTCCTAATTTCGATGCATACAAGGGGTCTAACGCATGCTCAGCATCAATAAAAGCAGCTGTGCCACCATTTTTTTGAGCTTCTGCAATAATGTGTAACGCCAGGGTTGTTTTACCTGAAGATTCTGGTCCAAAAATCTCCACTACTCTCCCTCTCGGCACACCACCTAAACCTAATGCTACGTCCAGATCAATTGATCCAGTTGATATTGTAGCAATCTTAACTTTTGCTTCTTCCCCTAATTTCATTACCGAACCTTTTCCAAATTGTTTTTCAATTTGATTCATTGCTGATTCTAATGCTTTTTGCTTGTCCACTGTTTTTCCAGCCAAGGCTGGATCACCACCTTTTCTATCATTAGTTTAGTTATTCTTTCGTTAATATATGCATATTTAACTTCAAATAATCTACGCCTGAGATAATCGTAAATACTACCGCTAACAATACCATTATTTGATCAAACGGAAAGCCAATATACGAAAATGGAAAATTATTTATTAAAATAGCAATAATAGCAATAATCTGCGTAATTGTTTTGGCTTTTCCCCACCAACTAGCTTCTATAACAATCCCTTCGGAAGCAGCAACAGCTCTTAAAATACTTATAGTAAATTCTCTGGAGATAATTATAACTACTACCCAAGCTGATAACTCTCCCATTTGAACAAGGGATATGAGTGCTGCTGAAACTAGCAGTTTGTCGGCTAAAGGATCGATAAATTTACCTAGCGTTGTTACTTGATTTCGTTTTCTTGCTATATAGCCGTCCAGTGTATCCGTCAATGCTGCCAATATAAATATGAACGCTGCAATTGGAACACCATATGGTATTTTATTTAATAGAAAAATCATAAAGACAGGTATCATAAAAATTCTTAAGATAGTCAATCTATTCGCTAGATTAAGTTTCATTTAGCGCCTCTCCCATCAGATCGTATTCTAGTGCTCCATTTATTCTCACATCAATAATACTACCAATTTCTATTTCATGGCTACTAGTAACATACACACTACCATCTATTTCAGGAGCATCGTACTCTGATCTACCGATATACTCTAACGATTCATTTTCATCAGTCAGCTTCTCTTCAATAAGAACTTTTATGACACTACCCACTTTCATTTTCAATAATTCTGCAGAAATATCTTGTTGTATCTTCATTATTTCGTTTTTTCGTTCTTCTTTTATATTGTCTGGTATTTGGTTATCCATAGCAGCTGCCGCTGTTCCTTCCTCTTGCGAATAACTAAATACGCCAAGTTTATCAAATTTCATTTCATAAATAAAATTTTTCAATTGCTCAAAATCACTACTTTTTTCGCCTGGAAACCCTACAATAAGAGTCGTTCTTAAAGCGATACCTTTAACTTCGTGACGCAATTTTTGAATAAGGGAATATATTTCACTTTTCCTGACAGATCTATTCATGCATTTCAAAACACTGTCCTCTGAATGTTGAAGTGGAATATCAAGATATTTACACACCTTATCGCTGTTTTTAATAACATCTATCAAGGCACTGGTAATTCTTTCAGGGTAGCAATATAATATGCGTATCCATTGTAAATTTTCGATTTTATTAAGCTTTTCAAGTAGTTCAGGCAACTTAAAGTCGTTATATAAATCTATACCGTATGCCGTTGTATCTTGTGCTATTAAGACGATTTCTTTTACTCCAGAATCAACCAGCTGCTGGACTTCCTTTACTATATCTGCCATCTTTCTACTTCGATACTTTCCACGTATTTTAGGAATGATACAGTAAGTACAATGATTATCACAGCCTTCAGCAATCTTTACATATGCCATGTAATCAGGAGTTGTACGAAAACGACCAATTTTTTCGTTATAAGGATTACTAATATTCCCTGCACGAACCTTTTCCTGCGAGTTCACAGGACCTTTTACCAATTCAACTATTTCTTCATAGCGACCAGTACCTAGTAGCGCATCAATTTCAGGCATTTCTCGAAGTAATTCACTTTGATACCGTTCAGCTAAGCATCCCGTAACAATCAGTTTTGCTAACTTTCCCTCTTTATGCGTAGCTGCCGATAAGATATGTTGAATCGACTCTTCTTTTGCACTTTCGATAAAGCCGCAAGTGTTAATAACGGCAATTTTAGCCTCTTCGATTTGATCAGTTATCGAAAAGTTATGCTGAATCAATAATTCCATCATCACTTCTGCATCAATTAAATTTTTAGAACAACCTAATGATTCAAAATAAATCTTATTATTCATTTTAAAATGTCCTTCTTTCATTCTATAGACTTAATGCAATAGTTCCAACACCTATTCTATTGTATCATATGTACTATCCAATTCATATGCATACTTTTGAGGTGTAGACGTTGTGATTTTATATCATTATTTTAAGATTAGTATGATTAGATCCTCTTAAAATACTACCCTCCATGATCCTGCTCTGGAATTTCATGTGTTCCATGAATCACTTTTCTTGGTTTTGTTCCTTCACTTGGACCTACATAGCCTTTACTTTCCATTTCATCTATTAGCCTCGCAGCTCTGTTATAGCCAATTTTGAATTTGCGTTGCAAATGAGAAATAGAAATTTGCTGTTGTTCATAGGCTAGGGTTAAAGCATCATTAAATAATAAGTCCGTTGAAGCCCCATCTGATTTTGATGGAATAGATTCTATTTTTTCTATTATATCGGTTTCGTATGATGGTTCTTCGCATTGAGATTTCAAATAATTAACAACACTGCGTACTTCTTCTTCAGTAACTAAAGCGCCTTGAATACGTATAGGCTTATTCGACCCTATTGGATGAAATAGCATGTCTCCTTTACCTAGCAGTTTCTCTGCACCGCTTACATCCAAGATTGTTCTTGAGTCTATTTGTGATGCAACAGAAAAAGCTAATCTTGTAGGTATATTCGCTTTAATAATGCCAGTAATGACATCTACGGAAGGTCTTTGAGTAGCAATGATTAAGTGAATCCCTGCTGCTCGAGCCATTTGTGCTAATCTACATATATGGTCTTCTACTTCTTTGGCAGCTACAAGCATTAAATCTGCCAACTCATCAATAATAACTACTATGTGAGGAATCTGTTCCATAAGACTATTTTCATTATAACTCGTTATATCCCTAGTGCCTGTTTCAGCAAATTTTTGATATCTTGTTTCCATTTCCGTTACTACCCATCGTAAAGCTCCAGTTGCTTTTTGAGGGTCTGTGACAACAGGGATCATTAAATGAGGAATTCCATTATAGATGTTTAATTCAACAACCTTAGGATCAATCATTAAAAGTTTGGTTTTTTCAGGACTTTGCTTAAATAGAATGCTCAGTATAAGCGTATTGATACATACAGATTTTCCTGATCCTGTAGCTCCAGCAATCAGCATATGGGGAGCTGTTGCAATATCAAAAATAACAGGATCGCCTGATACGTTTTTACCTATAGCAAAAGGAATAGATGCTTGTGAATTTTTATACTTATCACTATTCAATATTTCTTCAAGAGAAACCAAAGATGTCTCTTCATTGGGTATTTCAATTCCAATTGCAGCTTTTCCTGGTATAGGTGCCTCAATTCTAATAGAGGAGGCAGCAAGATTTAATGCAATGTCATCACTTAAATTTACAATTTTACTCACCTTTACACCTTTGCTTGGTTGTAGTTCATATCGCGTAATAGTGGGCCCTTTATTAACATATGTGACCTTCGCTTCTACGCCAAAGCTCCCCAACACCGTTTCTAGCATCTTTGCCTTCTCAGTAACTTTTTTCCGGTCAGTTTTGTTGCGTTGTACAGGTTTAGTTTTTAAGAGTTCTAAATTTGGTAACATAAATCTTTTGCCGCAAAGTTTCTTTTTACTTTCCTCATCATTACTATTTTCATCATTGCATTGATCTATTGTTGTAAGATCCGCTTTTTTCATTAATTGATTTGAGTCGATCGAATTTTCACTAAACACCTCGACCTGAATCTCATTAATTTTATCATCTGCTTTAATATTGTTGATGTTTTTTTTGCAATTCTTTGGTTCTTTTGTAATGGTTTTTGTAGTCTTTTTTCTTTTTTTACATATGTTTTTTATCCATGTATACAGACATCCCACTAATCGACTTACACTGTTAGGGTAAATCATAATGATGAAAACGAGAGCTATTGTAGTCCAAAGTATAAGCGAACCTGAAATTCCAAGCAAAGGAATTGTCCAATAATGAAAAATAGAAGGAACAAGACCGACAGGTTGTTCTTCTAGGCCAGCATAATATGATGAGGTAATAAACTCAGTAAAATTCAAATTGCTCACAAACGAAAGCACTGTTTGGTCTAAAGTTGCTATTATCATCATCGCATACGAGACAATAACTGCGATGAAAAAAAACTTCTGAAAATATCGCTTATCTAGTTTGCTTCTCAAAAGATGTAAGATCGAATATGAAATGAACAGATATGAAATTATATAAGAAAACCAGCCAAATAACCCCTTAAATATACTGCTAAAAAAATGGCCTAAAACACCGACAGCATCAAAATGAAGAGAAACCGTTAGCAACAGTGATCCTGAAATCATCAGAATACCTTGTAATTCCGAAGAAAGAAGTGCTAGGTTTCGAGTGCTGTTTTTTTTATTAGAGCGTTTGCTCATTATCATGCACCTCCTTGTTTGTGGAAGAGGTCGATCTATGACTATCTAAATCACATATCTTTACCCACAATGACACTTGCCATTTCATTGTAGTTAAAGTATCTTTCTATCGCTTCGTGAATCCCGCAATAACTGATGCTATTTATTTTGTTAAGGACATCCTCTTGTGTCTCAATTTCATTAAGCATTAGTTCCGATTTACCCAGCATAGCCATTCGACTGCTAGTACTTTCCATTCCAATAATACAACTACCTTTTAACTGAGCTTTTGCATCTATAAACTCGTTATGCGTTAATCCTCTTTTTCTTAGTTTATTAATTTCTTTTAAAACGTGAGATTTCACTATGGAAATTTGCTCTGGATTAACACTAAAGTAAATATTTATTAAACCAACATCGGAATAGTTTTGTAAGTATGAGTAAATATCATAAGTTAATCCTTTTTCTTCTCTTATGGATTGAAAAAGTCGCGAGCTCATACTTGCTCCAAAAGTATTATTAACAAGCAAAAGATCATACAGATCATCAGATCCTAATGAAACTCCTCGAACTCCAATACATATATGACTTTGTTCTATTTCTTTATACCGAGTCCAATTACCAAAAGTCAGCGTCTTGAGATCATTGGGTTCTGTAATTGTATCTATTGCAGTGTTCCATCTACCTAAATGATCTTCTATATTCTTTAATACCATTTGATTATCAAAGTTCCCCGCAATGGATATGACCATTCTGCTCGGGTGGTATACTCGACTCATATACGATTTTAGTTTCTGAGAATTCAAAGAATCAACCGACTCGATAGTACCCAGAATCGGAAGCCCTAGTGTATGATTAGATAGCATTGTTTCGACTAAAAGATCATGAGTAAGGTCTTCTGGTGAATCTTCATACATATTAATTTCTTCAAATATAACCATTTTTTCTTTCTCTATTTCAGATTCATCAAACACAGAAAAAAACAACATATCCATTAGTATATCAATGGCTAGCAACACATGTTCATCTAAAATCTTAATATAGTAACATGTATACTCACGGCTGGTATATGCGTTGATTTGTCCACCTACTCGATCAATCTCTTCTGCTATTTGGCGTGCCGATCTATTATGGGTTCCTTTGAAGAGCATGTGTTCAACAAAGTGAGCAATTCCATTTTGATCACGGTTTTCATTTACAACTCCAGATTTTACCCAAACACCAATTGTCACTGATTTTACATGATCCATCTTTTCTGTAACAATTCGAAGACCATTGCCTAATTTGTATTGTTCTATCATTTGGATCTCCTTTAAATTTACAACTGTTCGCTAAAATAAATTTTAACACAACGAAATAAAAACATAAACCTGAAGGCGGTTTATGCTCTTATTGTCGTATATTTTTTATTTCGTTTGCTTATTGTCAAAAGTGCGTGTACTATTATGCTTATCTTTTTTATCATCTTGAACTGGTGGTTTTAGCGTTGCTTTATGCGACAAACTTATTTTTCCTTGACTGTCAATTTCGATTACTTTTACATCTAATTCTTGTCCGACTTTCAGAACATCTTCTACTTTATTTACACGATTATGCGATAGGTTAGAAATATGAATTAAGCCTTCTTTTCCTGGCATGAATTCTACAAAAGCTCCAAAATTAGTTATTTTTACAACTCTCGCACTATATATTTCGCCTACCTCTGGTTCTTTAATAATATCACTGATAATATCCCACGCTTTCTGCCCAGCATCTTGAGACTCAGCAGCGATATAGATAGTACCATCGTTTTCTATATCTATTTTCACACCTGTATCATCGATAATTTTATTGATTACTTTCCCACCAGCCCCTATCACTTCACGAATTTTATCTGGATGTATACTCATTTTCATAATTCGTGGAGCATATGGAGATAATTCAGGCCGAGGTTCACTAATTACTTCTTTCATCTTACTTAAAATATGAAGTCTACCTACGCGAGCTTGTTCGAGTGCATTTTCAAGAATTTCTCTATTAATACCACTAATCTTAATATCCATTTGAATAGCGGTTATTCCATCTTCAGTTCCAGCTACTTTGAAGTCCATATCTCCTAAAAAGTCTTCCATACCTAAAATGTCTGTTAAAATCGCAACTTTTTCATCCTCTTTAATTAGGCCCATTGCAATTCCCGCAACCATTTTTTTAATCGGAACACCCGCATCAAGCATAGAAAGTGTGCTGCCACAAACACTTGCTTGAGACGTAGAACCATTAGAAGCCAAACACTCAGAAACTAACCTTATTGTATAAGGAAATTCCTCCATGCTAGGAATCATCGGCTCTAAAGCTCTTTCGGCCAACGCTCCGTGTCCTATATCCCTTCTGCTTGGACCTCTCATAAATCTAGCTTCCCCTGTACTAAACGGAGGAAAATTATACTGATGCATATATCTTTTAGATTCTTCTTCTCCTAATCCATCAATAATCTGTACATCGCCTAGTGCTCCTAGTGTTGTAACTGTTAAAACTTGAGTTTCTCCCCTAGTGAATAATCCAGAGCCATGAGTTTTAGGTAAAATTCCAACTTCACAATTTATTTGGCGTACTTCATCGGTAGCTCTATTGTCTATTCGTTTCCTTTCTGTTATGACGATTCGACGCATTTCTTCTTTAACAATTTTTTTCAATATATTTTTAACAGCAAGTATTTCTTCTTCGTGCGTTTCTTTAAACGTCTCAACAACCGTTTCTTGTACCAGATCTAAATTTTCAATTCTTTCAAGTTTATCTTTGATCTTCAAAGCTTCTATTAATTTTTCAGTTGAAAATTGACGAACTTCGTTTTCAAGTTTTGTTTCAGGGACTGCTAAGGCAACCTCTTGCTTATTTTTACCTGCCACTTGTTGAATTTCATTAATAAAGCTTATCAATCGCTTAATTTCTGTATGTCCAAATAAAATGGCATCAAGCACTTGCTGCTCTGTTAATTCATTTGCACCAGCTTCTATCATCATAATAGCATCTTCGGTTCCAGATACAGCTAAGCTCAGTGTGCTTTTTTCTCTTTGTTGACTCGTAGGGTTAATGACGAATTCACCATCAACGCAACCAACGTAAACACCTGCTATTGGACCCATAAAAGGTATATCCGAAATCGTAAGAGCAATAGAAGCTCCAATCATAGCTACAATATCTGGCACACAATCATTATCCATAGACAATACTGTGGCAATAATTTGCACATCGTGATGATACCCTTCTGGAAACAATGGTCTAATTGTTCGATCAATAAGTCTGCAGGATAAGATCGCTTTCTCCGAAGGTCTTCCTTCTCGTTTAATAAACCCTCCCGGTATTTTTCCAGCTGCATACAACTTCTCTTCAAAGTCAACCGTTAAGGGGAAAAAGTCTATATTTTCTTTTGGTTTTGATGAGCGATTTGCTGTTACAAGTACAACCGTCTCGCCATAAGTAACCATGCAACTACCACCAGAAAGCAAAGCAACTTTCCCTATTTCTACAGACAAAGTTCTTCCGTTTAATTCGGTTTTAAAGGTATGAATCATAAGATGGTATTCCTCCTTTCAAATGTTTATAAGCAGAATCATTCAACACTCTCTATAGAAGATAAGAGCGGGAAAATCCCGCTCTTATCTTTTGATTATTTTCTCAAACCAAGTTTTTCGATTAATTCACGGTATTTTGCAATATCCTTTTTCTTAAGATAGTTAAGCAAATTACGACGTTTACCTACCATTTTCAGAAGTCCTCTTCTCGAGTGGAAATCTTTTTTATGAATTTTAAGATGCTCATTCAAATGATTGATTCTGTCAGTCATAAGTGCCACTTGAACTTCTGGCGAACCAGTATCGCTTTCATGTAGCTTAAAGTTTTCAATGATAGTTTTTTTCTTGCTGGCTTCCATAATTCTTCACCTCCTCTAATCGTAATCCCCTTATTCTAAGTAAACGTCGGAGAGTCGTTTTACCGAGAATAGGTTCCTATCTAATTTATAGTATCATAGTAGTTTTATTTTGTAAATAGTTCTTTATGTTATAAACATCTTCAAGGATCTGATTTTTAAGAGCATTTATATTGTCGTAGCTAATTTGACTTCTTATTTTCGTGTGAAAATACAATTCTATATTTTTTTCATAAAGCATAAGCCGTGAATCAATAATATACGTTTCAATAGTAACCTCGTGGGCATTAAATGTCGGGTTCTTACCTACAGATGTTGCGCCCATATATACCGTATTATCAACCTTAACTTGCGTTGCATACACGCCTTCTGACGGAATAAGCTGATAGGGTTCTAATACTAAGTTCGCAGTAGGGAATCCCATTTTCTTCCCACGACCAAAACCTTTTTCCACCCGGTTTAACATCATAAATGGACGACCTAACAATTGATTCGCCAGTTCAATATCCCCTTTTTCAATGCTATCTCGAATAAGAGAACTGCTAATTTTAATATCTTTTTCAAGCACAGGTGGAGCAATAATAACATGAAATCCTAGAATTTCGCCTAACCTGCTCAATAAGTCAACGTCTCCTGATGCTTGATATCCAAAGCGAAAATCTTCACCAACTACAATCAGTTTAGCTTTTAATCGATCCACGAGAATTGTCTTAGCAAATTCGGAAGGTGATAAATGCATTAAGTCTTGTGTGAACTTATCTAGAAAAAGCAAATCAACACCAAGCTTATCCATAATTTTCTCTTTAAGGTTTATCGGCGTAATCTTGTATGGATATACGGATCTATTGCAACTTTTTAGAATCGTTCCAGGATGATTTTGAAAAGTATATACAGTAGGAAGGAGATTTCTTTTTGCACATTCGTTTTTCAAAATTTTTAATAGCGATTGATGTCCACGATGAATACCATCAAAATTTCCCAGAGCTACTCCTTTGGGGCTGAAATCGTTTAATACTTGATGATAATCTTCAATTACTCTCATAATCACTTTCTCCCTATTAATATTTCTAGTTCTGCATACAATTGATAAAAAATATGTAACCTCACAAACTATTTAATACTATCTTTAAAATTTAACTTGAATTTTAACAAATCAGCTATGTGATCAAAGTAGCCAATGCCATGGAATTTATTTAGAAAGTATAATCTATAATAATTATTTTCATAAGTGTTAATCATATCACTTGTTCCATGATTGTGGATATAGTTAACCGGAATTGAATTTCCATTTTTCACTCGTTGCTCCTGTGATGCATCTATATTTAATGCCGGAAGATGATCCAGAACCTCTTCCAATGATGTACACATAGTCGACAAATCATTTGCTTGTGTAATCTCTTCCATCGTATGTGCAGAACACAATTTCAACCGACAAGATTCTTTTCTTAGTAAAAATGACATGGAAGCGCCACATCCTAAACGTTGACCAACATCGTGACAAAAAGTTCTAATATAAGTACCTTCGGAACACACAATATCGAATAAAACTTTATTATCATGAAAAGATATCCAATCAATAGAGAATATGTGCTTCTTTTTAACCTTTCTTTCTACAATTTTCCCCTCACGCGCTAGTTCATACAGCTTTTTCCCATTTTGCTTTATAGCTGAATACATAGGCGGTATTTGATCGTATTCACCAAGAAAAGAGTGTATTGCATTTTTAATTTTTTCTTCCGAAGGAATCATCGAATTGGTATTTATTATTTCTCCTGTTAAGTCTTGGGTATCTGTTTCTACTCCTAAACACATCTCGGCACGGTACATTTTTTTTTGATGATCAAGGTATTGAATTAATCTTGTAGATGGTCCAACACATATAGGAAGTACTCCGGCAGCTTCAGGATCCAAGGTGCCGGCATGTCCTACTCTTTTTATTCCAGTTATTTTCCTGATACAGCTAACAACATCATGCGAAGTCATACCAGGTGATTTGAGGATATTAAGAATTCCATTCATTGCGATAGGCTCCTAAAAATAGTTTTTAAGCAAATCAATCACTAATTTTTCAGTACTTTCCATATTCTCATTGCTTAAGGCTCCTGCTGCTTTTTTATGACCACCACCATTAAATTCCTGCGCAAATTTATTGACGTCAAAATACGATTTTGATCTTAAGCTAATTTTAATTTGCTTGTTTTTCGTTTCTTTCAACAAAATGGCAACTTCAACACCTTCAATATCTCTTATAAAAGCAACAAAGTCATCTAAATCTTCATAAGAAACATTAAACTGATCCATCGTATATTTGTCTAAATTTAGAAAAGCAACTTTTCCACCTAATATAATTTGCAGGTTTTGAATCGCATATCCTAACAGACGAATATTCGAAAGTGACTTGCTGTGGAATAAATTAAACTTAACTGTTTTTATATCTGCATTTTTATCTATTAGATCTGCGGAAGCACGGAAAGTTTGGGCACTGGTATTATCGTAAAGAAAATTACCGGTATCGGTCATGATGCCGGTAATCAAGCAAGTAGCTGATTCATTGGTTATTAATTCAGTAAATCGTTTTGCTAAATACCAAATCAATTCACACGTAGAAGAAAATTTTTCTGATACAATATTATCATGCCCAAAAAAAGAGTTGCTAATATGATGATCTATATTGATTATTTTAGTTGCATGTTCAAAAATCCAGTTTCCTCCAGCGACTCTTTTTTTTTCACCACAGTCAAGAACAACGGCCATCGGAAATTGTCTATCAGTATTTGAATCAAATGTAATTAGAGTCTCATATCCCGGTAAAAAAGAAAATTTACCATTGCTATTTTTATCTTCTACATAAGCAAAAACCTCAACTCCATGCTGCTCTAATATGTTTTTCAATCCTAGTAACGAGCCATAAGCATCTCCATCAGGAAAAACATGTGTTACTAAGGCAACCTGAGAACATTTTAACAGATTGCCAAATGTTTGAACCCATTTGCTATTCATCAAAATCTTCCTTATCAAATCCGTCGGCATTTTCATTCTTGAATTTTTCATGATTTAACTGATCAATTTTCTGAGACATATTTACACCGTACTCAATCGATTCATCTAACTTGAAAATTACTTCAGGAGTATGTCTTAATGATATTTTCTTAGCCATTGCTCGACGAACATACCCCGCTGATTTTTCTAACCCTTTGATTGTCTCTTCTTTTTCTGATTTTGTCCCCAAAACACTTACATAAACATATGCATAACTTAAATCTCTAGTAACATCAACCGACACCACACTGGTCATCTTTGAAATTCTAGGGTCTTTTAGCTCTGTACGCAACAAGGAACTAATCGCTTTTTTATACTCTTCGTTTACTCTATTCACACGCGGATAGGACATATGCCTCATCCTTTCTATCATTCATAAAATTTATACTATGTTTGTTTTAATTCTTTCATGTGGTAGGCCTCAATGATATCACTCTCTTTTATGTCATTAAAGTTTTCTATTCCAATTCCACATTCATAGCCTGTAGCTACTTCTTTTACATCGTCCTTAAACCTCTTTAATGATTGAATTGTTCCATCATGTATGACAATTCCGTCACGAACTAATCTAATCTGTGCATTTCTGAGAATCTTCCCTTCTATTACATAGCAACCAGCAACCATGCCACTTCCAGGAACCTTAAAGACCACTCTTACTTCAGCTTTCCCTAATTCTTCTTCTTTATAAACAGGATCTAACATCCCTTTCATCGCTGCTTCAATATCTTCAATAGCATTATAAATAATTCTGTAAGGTCTAATATCCACATCTTCTTTTTTTGCTAAGGCAGTGGCATTTGCTGTTGGCCTGACATTAAATCCAATGATAATGGCATTAGAAGCAGAGGCAAGCATGACATCCGTTTCAGTTATTGCACCAACCCCACCATGAATCGTTTTAATGGCAACTTTCTCATTAGTCAGCTTATTTAATGATTGCTTTACAGCTTCAACTGAACCATGCACATCTGCTTTTAGAATTATGTTCAATTCTTTTAACTGTCCATCTTGCATTTGTTGATAAAGGGCATCTAAGGATATCTTTTGACTTGCTTTCAGCTGTTCTTCTTTAATTTTATTCTTTCGATTCTCTACAATTTCCCGAGCTGTACGATCATTATCAACAGCTATCATTTGGTCTCCAGCATCCGGAACATCAGATAAACCAGTAATTTCAATAGCGGTTGAAGGCTTAGCAACTTTAACATTTTTACCTTTGTCATTTATCATCGCACGAATACGCCCGCACGTATTTCCAATAACTACAGAATCTCCGATTTTCAAGGTTCCATTTTGTACTAAAACAGTAGCAACAGCACCTCTTCCTTTGTCAAGTTTTGCTTCAACGACGATACCTGTAGCTTTTCTATTTGGATTAGCTTTTAGTTCTTCCATTTCCGCTACCAAGAGTATCATTTCTAGTAACCCATCTATATTTTCACCATGAAGGGCAGAAACTGGTACACATATTACATCTCCACCATATTCTTCGATAAGAACACCTTGATCAGCTAACTCCTGCTTTACTCGATCTGGATTAGAACCTGGTTTATCAATCTTGTTAATAGCAACGATAATTGGTACCTGAGCAGCTTTTGCATGATTAATGGCCTCTAATGTTTGAGGCATAACTCCATCATCAGCCGCAACCACTAATATGGCTATATCGGTAACTTTAGCACCTCTAGCTCTCATGGCCGTAAAAGCTTCATGACCTGGGGTATCTAAAAAAACAATTCGCTTTTTATCAATTAAAATTTCAGAAGCTCCAATATGTTGGGTAATTCCACCTGCTTCTCTCTCAGTAACTTTTGTTTTTCTAATAGCATCCAGCAAAGAAGTTTTTCCATGATCTACATGCCCCATGACTGTAACAACAGGTGGTCTTGGTTTTAGATCTTTCACATTATCTGCTTCAATAATGACATCAGCGACATCATCTACAACTTTTTTCTCCTCTATTTTCAGCAGCTCAACTTCATACTCAGAAGCAATATCATGGGCTGAATCAAAATCTATTTCTTGATTAATCGCAGCCATAACGCCCTTTTGAATCAATTTCATAATTATTTCATTTGGATTTTTATTTAATTTCTCTGCAAAATCTTTGACAATTATTTTTTCACCAATTTCGATAGTATCGCTTCCTTTTTTTTGAGAATCTAATCTTTTTTTAGCATCTTCATTAGAAGCCTTGTCATTAGATTCTTTTTTTAGTCTTTCTTTGTCATTCCCAACTACAGAATTTGAATTGGATTCAATAGAATTATTTTTATTTGGATTTGTTTGATTTTCTCTCTCTTCATCAGGAGACTTGTCACTACTTTCATCAGTTAGAAGTTCAATGACTAAAGCAGCATCTTCTTCTTCAATAGTACTCATATGACTACTTACTTTAATATTAAGATCTTGCAATTTACTAATGAGTTCCTTGTTTTCTATTTTCAACTCTTTTGCTAATTGATACACCCTCATTTTTGACAAATCCTTCACCTCCAGATTATTTACTCTGTGGTTCGTATTTAACCATTCTTGTGATGCTGTCAGCCATACCATCGTCATTTATTACTATTGTTGAACGCGCACTTTTTCCAATAGCTCTTCCCAACTCCACCTTGGTTCCAAAGAATATATACGGTATCCCTTGTTGTGCAGATATTCTTTCAAAAAGTACCTTAGTACCATTCGTTGCATCTTCTGCTATAATAAGTAACTTCGCCTTTTTTTTCTCTAGCGCAATGCGACATCCTGTTTCACCCGACACAATATTTCGAGATTTAGAAGCAAAGCCAAGCATCGTTATCATTTTGTGTTCATTCATAAGGTTTCACCATTGCCAAGCTTTGACTTTAAGTAATCGTATACTTGGTTAGGTATTTCTTTACCAAAGGATCGGTTGAAACCCTTTTGTTTTTTTGCTTTATCAAAGCATTCAATTGATGAACAAATATAAGAGCCGCGTCCATGAGCTTTACCAGTTTCATCTAAACTAATAATGCCATCTTTAGTACAAACAATTCTAATTAGTTCATTTTTAGGCTTCATTTCTAAACAGCCTATGCATTTTCTCAAAGGTATTCTCTTGTTTTTCATCTTCACCCCTCCAAACAAGAAATTTTATTCGTCTACATTCAATACTTCACCTTTATCAGGCTCAGGAGAAAAAACAGACTCTACTTTGATTCCACTTGCATCCTCAACTTGACTTTCACTCTTTATATCTATTTTCCAGCCAGTTAACTTCGCCGCCAACCGTGCATTTTGGCCTTCTTTTCCAATAGCAAGAGACAATTGATAATCTGGCACAACAACCTTTGCTGATTTGCTTCCTTCATCCACCTTCGCTTCAGTAACCTTTGCAGGACTTAGGGAACTTGTAATATAGTCCACAGGATTTTCACTGTATCTTATAATATCAATTTTTTCACCCTTAAGCTCATTTACAATAGCTTGGACACGAACTCCTTTTTGTCCAACGCACGCACCCACTGGATCCACATTGGGATCGTTTGTATCAACAGCAATTTTAGTTCGATATCCAGCTTCTCTTGAAATACTCTTAATTTCAACAACTCCATCATGAATTTCTGGTACTTCTAGCTCGAACAATCTTTTGATTAAGCCTGGATGGGTTCTAGAAACGAGAATCTGTGGGCCTTTTGTTGTTTGTTTAACCTCAACAATATAGGTCTTTATCCGATCGCCAGGATTATAAGATTCTACCGGCATTTGTTCACTGCTTGCTAGCATAGCTTCTGCTTTCCCTAAATTAATATAAACTGTGCCTCGTGCTATTCTAGCAACTGATCCAGATATAATATCAGATTCACGATTTGCATATTCATCAAACACAACGCCACGTTCTGCTTCTCTGATTCTTTGGACAACAACTTGTTTTGCCGTTTGTGCTGCAATGCGGCCAAAATCTCTTGGCGTCACTTCTCTTTCCAAAATATCCCCGCTTTGAAATTTGGTATTAATAACTTTTGCCTCTTCAACAGATATTTCGGTGTTTTCATCTTCTACTTCGGCAACAACTTGTTTTTGTCCATATACATGGACTTCACCTGTTTCTCTATGAACTTCAACTCGTACATTATGAGAAGATCCAAAGTTACGCTTGTAACTAGAAATCAAAGCCGCTTCAATAGCTTCTATTAAAACTTCTTTAGAAATTCCTTTGTCTTGTTGAATTTGCTCTAATGCTTCGATAAACTCCGTGTTCATCTTTAATGCCCCCTATATTACAATGGCTAATTTAGCCAGTGCTATTTGATCATGTTTAATAGACAGCTCACTATCATCATCCAAAACTAAAATTAGTCCCTCATCGCAATATTCTTTAAGTATTCCTGTAAGCTGTTTTTGTCCATTTATTGCTTGATAAAACTTAATTTCAATAACGTCACCAATATTTCGCAAATAATCTTCTTTCGTTTTCATTGGTCTATCTAATCCTGGTGATGAAACTTCCAGGTAATAAGAAGCGTCTATGTCTTTATCATAATCATCTAGGTGATCATCTAAAAATTTGCTTATTTTTTCACAGTCATCAATAGTTACGCCTTCTTTTTTATCAATAAAAACGCGTAAATAGTGATTAGGCCCTTCTTTAACAAATTCTACATCTATTAACTTGATTTCATCAGTCACTAGGTATTTTTGTAATAGAAGATTTATTTGGTTTTCAAAATCTTTTCTTTTCAATCCTTAATCCTCCAATCTAAGTATAAAGAGCTCAAATGAAAACGAAAGAGTGGGGGGCACCCACTCTTGGCATCGATCACTTTGAGATTACATATCAGTTCCTTTCGTCCGCTAATCAGTATAGCACACTTATGATGGTAAATCAAGTTGAAAGAGAGAGAGTTGATTTGTTTCTGGCAAGTCACTGCATGCACCGTGATCTTTTAGCGTTTCTATAACCACTTTTGAAGCTCCTGTTCTACTCCTCAGTTCTTCTATTGATAAAAAGTTTCTCTTCTGTGCTTCGTCATAAATTTTTCTCGCAGCATTTTGACCGACGCCGCCTAGTGATGTTAACGGAGGTCTTATTTTTGAATCTTCCAAGGTAAACTTTTCAGAATGGGAGTGATAAAGATTAACAGGAAGCAATTCTATTCCTCTACTTAACATCTCAAGAACCACCTCCATGACTGTTAGTTGATTTTTTTCCTTCGCAGTCAGCTTGACACTGGATTGTTCAAGATTTTTTATATATTGAATAATATAATCTGTTCCTTCCAGAGCAAGAGCCGAATCAAAATCATCCACTTTCATGCTGAAATAAGATGCGTAGAAAGCTTCAGGGAAATGCACTTTGTAATAGGCAATTCTAAATGACATCATTACATAGGCTACAGCATGAGCTTTCGGAAACATGTATTTAATTCTTTTGCATGATTCAATGTACCATTTAGGAATTTGATGAACATTTAGCAACTCTTCCTCTTCTTCGGATAATCCTTTTCCTTTTCGTACATTTTCCATAATTTTAAATGATGTTTTCGATGGAACGCCTTTCAAAATCAAATAATTCATTATATCGTCCCTGGTACATATCACTTCTTTAAGAGATGCTATTTCATCTCTAACTAGATCTTGAGCATTGTTTAGCCAAACATCTGTACCATGAGAAAGACCACTAATCCTAACTAATTCTGCAAACGTCGTAGGCTTTGTATCTAAAAGCATCTGTCTAACAAACTTCGTTCCGAACTCCGGTATTCCTATACTCCCAATCTCTGGTTTCCATTTACCATCATCTATTCCAAGAGCCTCTACACTTTGAAACAGACTCATTGTTTTAGGGTCATCCAAAGGAATATTCAATGCATTAGTACCAGTGAAGTCTTCCAGCATTCTTATGATTGTGGGTACATCATGTCCAAGGATGTCAAGTTTCAATAGTTTTCCACTTAACGCATTGTAATCAAAATGCGTTGTAATGATACCTGAAGTAGCGTCATTAGCAGGATGTTGGATGGGGGTGAATTCGTGAATATCTTTATCTTGGGGTACTATCATAACACCTCCAGGATGTTGTCCTGTTGTGCGTTTAACGCCTGTACAACCATCTATTAAGCGTTTCATTTCTGCATTATTCATTTGTAGCGAAAATGCTTCACAGTATTTTTTAACAAATCCATAGGCTGTTTTACTTGCAATGGTGCCTAATGTGCCTGCACGAAAAACATGATCCTTTCCAAAAAGATGTTCTATATATTGGTGTGCAACACTTTGATATTCACCAGCAAAATTCAAATCAATATCAGGCTCTTTGTCACCTTCAAAACCCAAAAATACTTCGAAAGGTATTTGATGGCCATCCTTTTTATACGGTGTATTGCATTTTGAACAATTAGAGTCAGGTAAATCTATGCCTGATTCATATTCACCCTCTGTATAAAAAACTGAATGTTTACAATTAGGACAAATATAATGTGGGGCTAATGGATTCACCTCAGTAATGTCACTCATTGTAGCTGCAAACGAGGACCCTACAGAGCCACGAGAACCAACAAGGTATCCATCCTTTAACGATTTGGAAACTAGTTGATGAGAAATCATATACATGACAGAATAGCCATTATCAATGATAGAAGTAAGTTCTTTTGTGAGTCGCTCCTCAACAATCGATGGTAATGGATCTCCGTATATTCGATGAGCATTTTCAAAACACAATTTCCTCAACGTTGTCTCCGAACCAGCAATAGACGGTGGAAAAGTTCCTTCAGGAACCGGCACAATCATTTCGATGCTTTCTGAAATTTTATTGGTATTTGCTATGACAACTTCATACGCTTTGTCTTTTCCTAAATGCTTAAATTCTATCAGCATCTCCTCAGTAGTTTTAAAGTGGAGACCTGAGTCTTCTTCAATATCATCAAAACCCATGCCTGCTTGTAAAATTTGTCGGTAACTATGGTCTTTCGATGCTACATAATGGACATCACCTGTTGCAACAACAGGTTTATTGAGTTTTTCTCCTAACGCTACAATAGCATGATGGTGGTTTTTTAGTTCTTCAATATCTTTTACAAAACCTTTATTAATCAAGAAACTATTATTAGAGACAGGCTGAATTTCCAAGTAATCATAAAAAGAAGCAATCTCTTCTAAACGATCTTGTTGTTCATTATTTAGTATTGCTTGATAAACTTCACCGTCTTGACATGCTGTTCCAAGAAGTAATCCCTTTCTGTTCCGACGCAAGTAACTCTTGGGAATCCTTGGCTTTTTATAAAAATAGTCCATATGTGATTTGCTAACAATATTATATAGATTTCGCAACCCTGTATAGTTTTGTGCTAATAAAATAATGTGATTTGTCTTTTGACGAGTTATTTCACTTTCTCCACCAGAGAATTCATTCATTTCACCAAAATTATTTAATCCTAAATCTTGCATTCTTGAAATCAGTTTAATAAATATTTGAGCTGTAGCTCTAGCATCATGTACCGCTCTATGATGGTTTTCAAGTTTAACATCCAGTGCTTTTGCAACAGAATTTAGTTTGTATTTCTTTAACCCTTTTAATAACTTTCTCGATAGTTTGAGTGTGTCCAACACCTGATAGTCAAAGTAATAATCTAATTTCGAAATGTTTTCCCGGAGAAAACCAATATCAAAGTCTGAGTTGTGAGCTACTAAAACACAGTGCTTAATAAACTTAACGAACTTAGGGATTACCTCTTCTATCGTAGGTGATTCCTTTACCATGTCATTCGTAATTCCTGTTAACTGTGTTATTTTTTCCGATATTGGTTTTAATGGATTCACAAGGGTGCTGAACTCATCAACAATAACACCCTTTGATATTTTTATGGCTCCTATTTCAGTAATTCGATCATGTACATTTGACAAGCCAGTTGTTTCCAAATCAAAAACAACAAATTCGTCTGTAAATTCAACATTTTTTGTTCCTTCTAGGATTTTTCGCTCATCATCAACAAGATAACCTTCCATTCCATAGATAGGTTTTACCTTGTTTTTAATCGCAGAAGAGTGCACTTCTGGAAAAGCTTGAACAACGCCATGGTCTGTAATCGCAAGGGCACTATGTCCCCATTTCGAAGCCAATCCAAATAATTCGCCGGGAGTTGAGATGCCATCCATTTGAGATAAACTTGTATGACAATGAAGTTCTATTCTTTTCTCAGAAGATTCATCCATGGTGCTTTTTATGTGGATTTTATTAAGATCTGCTATCATAACAATGTTTTCACGACTGAAATGATCATATTGCAACGTACCTTTTATAACAACGCTTTCTCCTTGCACAATGAGTTCTTCCAAGGGTTTATCGTTTTTCCGAGGTTCAAACAGTTTGGCAGTGATTGAGCCAGTATAATCAGTAATGTCAAAGATATATAGCTTTCTTCCATCTTTGATAATTTTAACATCGACACCTATTATTTCTCCATGAACAACAATATTGGAATCCTCTTCAGTAATACTAGATATGTTTATAGGTCGATCATCAATTAATCGACCTACCCATACCTTTTCATCGTTTTTAGACTTCTTTTTGGAAAGATTAAGATGAGCATTGTTTTGATTCACTTTTGCTTCTTTTTTACTGCCAGAAGCATTTGTCAAACTTGCTTTTTCAACTATTTTTTTTTCAAGATTTTGTCTCTCTATATAGAAATCATCTTTATTAAGTTCTAACTCATCAGATTTTTTTATAAGACAAGGAATATTTAGCCCATAATATCTTTTAAATGAAGATTGTATCCATTGCTCTAATTTTCGTTCCATGGCTTTTTCATAAAAAACTTGATCATTAACTATTAGATATAACTTGTTTTTATCTTCCTCTATTTGAAGTCGATCACCTAGCGATATAGAAATCGGTAATTTTTTTTGAATGATACACAGCAAATTATCAGAAAAAAAATCCGCTTCGATGAGCTTGGTTAAATTATCTATGAAAGCAACAGAATGGATTTGATAGTTTATTGGTCTTTTTACTTGAAAAAAGTTTTCTAAGATGAGTAATTGCTCTTCAAGCTCAAAAATCTTTATTTCTTTATTCAAGAAAAACTCTATATTCATTGTATATGGATTTGTAAAAAGTTGTAGTTTTTCAATAAAGCATTCACTAACCCAGTCAGCTTTACTTTTAATCTCAAACTGATTTAGTAATGTCTTTAAGGAATATTTATTTGAAGTCATTTTGAAATCCCCCCCTACTTAGAAGGCTCTAGTAGATTTATCTCTTTAATCAACTCTGGTATTATTTCATCTTCAGCAAGTTTTCTAATGACTTTTCCTTTTTTAAATAGCAGTGCTGAACCTTTTCCTCCAGCAATGCCTAAGTCAGCCTCCCTTGCTTCGCCTGGTCCATTTACAGCACAGCCCATTACCGCTACCGTGATTGATTTCGGAATCATATAAACTGCTTTTTCGATTTCTTCAGCTAAATAAATTAAGTCGATCTGACATCTTCCACAGGTAGGGCAGGATATAATCTGAATCTTATTATTTAGGAGCCCAAGACTTGCTAGGATCCGTTTGCCAACCTGTATTTCATTAGTAGGCGAACTTGTAAGAGAAACTCTTGCTGTATCTCCAATACCATCGATCAATAGACTCCCTATGCCAATGGCTGACTTTATAGTTCCTGTTTCAACAGTCCCTGCTTCCGTAACACCAATATGCAGAGGATAATCTACTTGTTTACTTATAGACCTGTATGCAGAAATTGTTGTTTGTAAATCACTTGATTTTAGTGAAATTATTATATTAGTAAAATCAATATCTTCCATTTTCCAAATATAATTAAGACAGCTTTCCACCATAGCTTCAGACGTTGGTCCACCATATTTTTTAAGTATTTTTTTTTCAAGAGAACCACCATTAACTCCAATACGTATTGGTACTTCATATTCTTTGCAAACACTAGTAATTTTTTTCACCTTATCAAAATCACCAATATTACCAGGGTTAATCCTCAGTTTATCAGCACCCATCCGCACTGCTTTAATAGCTAATCGATAGTCAAAATGGATATCAGCGACCAATGGAATAGAAATTGATTTTTTGATTTTTTTTAATGCTTCTGCAGCTTCATTATCTGGTACTGCAACTCGTATAAGTTGACATCCAATGCTTTCCAACTCTTTTATTTGTTTTATTGTTTCATCAATATTTCTAGTGTCAGTATTCGTCATTGACTGTAGACTTACCGGAGAATTCCCTCCAATTTTTAAGTCCGAAACATAAATTGATTTTGTATTTTTCCTCGTCATAGCTATCTCCTCTTAATATCTATTACAGAAGCCTTAGAAAAACATTAATATATCTTTGTAAGTAATAATCATCATCAACATCATCAATAAGGTAATTCCTATCATATGAACTAAAGCTTCTTTCTCTGGATTTATCGGCTTCCCACGAATTCCTTCTAAGATCAAAAAGATAATCCTACTTCCGTCTAGTGCCGGAATAGGAAGTAAATTCATAATACCAAGATTGATGCTAATTAATCCAGCTAGACCAACAACATCAATCCAACCAGAACGACTAGCTTCTCCAACCAAACTAATGATACCCACAGGCCCAGCAACGTTAGCTGTATCTGCTTGACCACGTATAAGCTGTTGTAGAAAATTTAGTATTTCAGTAAAAATAAAAATTGTTTGGTGATAGCTATTTACCAACGCTCCAGAAATTGATATTTCACTACCAGGTATGATTCCAATCATTGCTCTTCCTGTATCTTCATCAATTTCAGGGTTAACTTCAAAGTATAATTTTTCATCACCTCTCACTACTTCAAGAACCATCGCTTCACCTTTTGAAGCAGAAATTTTACCCACCAGCTGTTCCCATGATGTGATTTGATTGCCTTGAATTCGTTGAATATGATCATCAGATTGAATACCTGCGTTATATGCGGGTGAATCTTTAATCACTTCACTGATTTGAGTAGACGGTACCCCTATGCTCAAAAAAATAAGAAAAAAGCATAGAAATCCTAGAATAAAATTCATAACAGGACCTGCAAGAATAACACTAATTCGCTCCTTAACTGTCTTTTGACTAAAACTATTTTCAGTGCTAGATTCTTCATCTTCACCTTCCATGCGTACAAACCCACCAATAGGAAGAGCTCTTATTGAATAAAGAGTTTCAGCTTTTGTGATATGTACTACTTTGGGTCCCATCCCTATAGCAAATTCATATACTTTGATACCTACGAATTTGGCCACAGCAAAATGACCTAATTCATGAAAAAAAACTAGCAATCCAAACACAAAAATCGCAACAATTGTAGTTGTCATAGGACCACCTTCCCTAACTTTTCATTAAATATATTCACTAATTTGTCTTTTCACCCAGGTTTCTATTTCCTGAAGTTCTTGTATTGACGTATAATTAAATGCTTGATGCAAACTCATTGTTTTATTAATTATCTCAGTCATTTGATAAAAACTTACAGCTCCTTCAATGTAAAGTGGTACTAGTTTTTCATTCGCTGTATTGAGGACGCATGGCATTGTTCCACCTTTTTCCATAGCATCAAACGCAAGTTGCAGGTTTGGAAATCGATCTGTGTCAACTTTTTCAAAATTCAACTTTGAGATGCTTGCTAAATCAAGTTTATTAGTCGTTAAGCAAATACGCTCTGGATATGTAAGAGCAAATTGTATAGGGACTCTCATATCAGGTAACCCAAGTTGAGCGATAACCGACGTGTCGGAGAATTCTACCATGGAATGAATAATGCTTTCAGGGTGAACTAACACTTTAATTTGCTCAGCCTTAAGACCAAATAGCCATTTTGCTTCAATGACTTCTAACCCCTTATTCATCATCGTTGCAGAATCAACTGTTATTTTCTGTCCCATAGACCAGTTAGGATGTTTTAAAGCTTTGCTAGGGTGAGAAGATTCTATCTCTTTTTTGCTAAGGTTTCGAAAAGGTCCTCCTGAAGCTGTAAGAATGACACTAGTCAAGCTATTTCTATTTTCGCCCCTCAAACATTGAAAAATAGCTGAATGTTCACTATCCACCGGAAGAACATCCACCTCATGTTTTTTCGCTATATTCATAATTAGCTCCCCACCAACAACTAATGACTCTTTATTAGCTAACGCTAAAGTTTTACCAGCTTCAACTACTTTGCAACTAGGCACTAAACCTATACTTCCAACTAGTGCATTTAGAACGACATCCGCAGAAGATAGGGATGCAGCCGCCACCAGACCATCCATCCCACTATATATTTTAGTTCGTGCTTTCGCATGAAGTTTTAGCCAGGCAGCATCCTCAGCATCAGTAGCTACAGCTATTTCAGGCTGAAACTCATCGATTTGCTCTAAAAGCAAATTGCAATTTTTATTGGTGCTTAAAGCTACAACATTAAAAATATCTGAATGCTCACGGACAATTTCTAACGTCTGTTTTCCAATAGATCCTGTTGATCCAAGAATACTGATATTTTTCAAAAAAAGCACTCCTTATATTGATATTACTTAACCGATAACTTGATTCATTACCTGTAAATAGTAGAAAACAAAAGGTGCCGTAAATAAAATGCTATCAAAACGATCTAGCACTCCACCATGTCCAGGAAACATATTACCAAAATCTTTAATAGAAAAGAATCTTTTAATTATCGAAGCAGATAAGTCTCCAAGTTGAGAGAAAAATGCACCTACTAGCCCCATAATCGTATATATATATATATAATCTGGCATTACAAAGTATGAAAAAAGAAAACAACCAGCCATAGAGCCAATAATTCCACCAAGGGCACCTTCAATAGTTTTTTTAGGACTAATCGATGGACACAGCTTATGTTTACCGATAGCTAATCCAGTAAAATAAGCAAATGTATCACAACACCAAGCAATAATAAAAACAAGCCATATCGAGTGCGGAAGTAGTAATCTTTCAATTAGAAAGAGATGACTAATTGTTAAAGGAATATAAATGATACTAAATAGAACAATGCCAATATCTATTATTGAATAAGAAGAATTAGAAACAACTTGAATCGACAACATCGAAATGGTAGTAAGAATAAGTAACGGTAATGCATTCGAAATATCCAGCGTATAGTATAAAGATACGTAAAACAGAAAGCTAAACAAACAACCTATTCTCATTATGAGCTTCAGCTCAGTTTTCTGTGTAGCTGCGTAAAATTCTTTTAAACAAAGCAACGATACTATAAATAAAGCCACTAATAAATATGTATTTCCTAATAAGATTATAGCAAATAAAATTGGTAATCCTATCAACGTCGTAATGATCCGTTTTATCATAAAATCCTCCTTGAATCTATAAGCCACCAAAGCGACGAGATCTCACTTTATAATGTTTTATTGCTTTTTTAAGTTCATCACCGTCAAAGTCAGGCCATAGCGTATCAGTAAAATAAAATTCAGTATATGCAAGTTGCCAAATCATAAAATTACTAACTCTATATTCACCACTAGTACGTATCAACAAGTCTGGATCTGGTAAATCAAAAGTATCTAGTTCGTTATTTATATGCTCTTCAGTGATGGATTCACTATCAATGTTGTGTTTTTTATCATTCAAAATTTTTTTTACTGCTCTCACTATCTCATGTCGTCCGCCATAATTAAGTGCTATGTTTAAAATCAGTCCTTTGTTCTTGTTGGTTAGCATTATAGCATCATTTATTTTCGACTGAAGATCCGAACTCAAAATAGATAAATCGCCCATCATTCTTATTTTCACATCATTTTTATGTAACTCACTCAATTCCTTTTGAATGAATTCACTTAAAAGATTCATCAGAAAACTAACTTCCTCATCTGGCCTCTTCCAGTTTTCTGTTGAAAAAGCAAAAACTGTTAAAATGTCGACAGAAAGACTCGAAGCTTCTTTAACCGTATTGCGTAAAGAATCAGCGCCTTTTTTATGACCTACACTTCTAGGTAGGTTTCTTTTCTGCGCCCATCGCCCATTCCCGTCCATTATAATTGCAATATGTCGTGGCATACCTTCCATATAATTGCACCCTCCAAACTATTAAATAGCCCCCTAAATAGGGGGCTAAAAGTATGCTACTGTTAATTCCAGTACATTATTAGCTGTATATCGTTGCCGAACAATCCGTTTTAAACCATTTCTAGAAAATTTACTAAAATTAGTTTCCTTTAATATAACTTCAATACCAAAAGTATCAAGAATACTAATAGCATAATCCAAATGAAAACCCGTTAAATCTTGAAGCATGTGTTATACCTCCAAAATTTCCTTTTCCTTAGTCACTAACAGATTTTCTATTTTTTGAATGTATGCATCCGTTAATTTTTGAACTTCATCTTGAGCTTGTTTCAAATCATCTTCTGTTAATTCTCCATCTTTTTCCATTTTTTTCAAAGAATCATTTCCCCATCTTCGCTCATTCCGAATTGCAACACGACCCTCTTCCGCTTTTGCTTTAACAATTTTTATCAAGTCTTTTCTTCGTTCTTCAGTTAGCTGCGGTATAATTAAGCGTATAATTTTACCGTCAGTGGATGGGTTAATACCTAAGTCTGATTTTTGAATTGCTTTTTCAATCTCTTTTAGAGACGATACATCAAAAGGTTGAATTGATATCATGCGCGGTTCAGGAGTTGATATAGTAGCTACTTGATTTAGCGGAACAACAGCACCATAATATTCTACAGTAATTCTATCTAACATAGCTGGATTAGCACGACCCGCCCTAATACTCTTAAACTCATCATTTACAACATTTACTGTTTTACTCATTTTTTCTTCAATCGCTTTGTGTATTTCTAGTTGCATTAATAAGTCCCCCTTTTCAACTATGTATATATGTTCCCAAGGATTTGCCTAGTACTGCTTTTTTTATATTGCCAGGATCATCAAGCCCAAAAACTTTTATGGGAATTTTATTATCCATACATAAAGAAGTTGCTGTAGAATCCATCACCTTTAATCCTCTATTCAAAATTTCAATATAACTAACATCATCAAATTTGCAAGCATCATCATTCTGATTAGGATCTTTGTCATATACAGCATCCACTTTTTTTGCAAGTAAAATAACTTCAGCTTCTATCTCAGCAGCCCTTAAGGCAGCAGTAGTGTCTGTAGAAAAATAAGGATTTCCAGTACCTGCTGCAAAAATAACTACCCGGTTTTTTTCAAGATGGCGCACCGCCCGACGCCGTATATAAGGTTCTGCGATTTGTCTCATCTCTATTGCCGTTTGCACCCTAGTAATAACATCTATGTTTTCAAGGGCGTCCTGCAATGCAAGTCCATTAATAACAGTAGCCATCATACCCATGTAGTCAGCTGTTGTCCGGTCCATACTTTCGCCGGATCTTCCGCGCCAAAAGTTTCCTCCACCAACAACAATAGCAACCTGTACATCCATTCTAATAACTTCTTTTATCTGAACAGCAATTTGATTAATTGTCTCTGTATCAAGGCCAAAGCCTTTCGAACCAGCTAAAGCTTCACCACTAAGCTTAAGCAATATTCTTTTGTATAAAGGTTTCCCCATGGAATTTACTCCCTTATCTTGTATTTGATTATAAAACATAGAGAAAGAGAACACAAGAGTGTTCTCGTAGAATAAAATTATTGGATTTGTTTCGCAACTTCTTCAGCAAAGTTTTCTTCTTTCTTATAAATTCCTTCTCCAACTTCAAAGCGAGAAAATCTTCTAATGCTTAAATTTTCTCCTATTTTAGCAATTTTTTCAGTTAATAGATCGCCAACAGTCTTATCGGGATCTTTAACAAAATCCTGCTCTAGCAAGCACACTTCTTTATAATATTTCTCAATTCTTCCTTCAACCATCTTATCAATAATTTTTTCTGGTTTACCTTCATTAAGCGCCTGTTTTCTAAGAATATCTTTTTCGGTTTCAATTTTTTCTTGAGGAACTTCCTCTTTGCTTACATATTGAGGGTTCGAAGCTGCAATTTGCATCGCAACATCTTTCACAAACATTCTAAATTCTTCATTTTTAGCAACAAAGTCTGTTTCCGAATTGACTTCTACCAATACGCCTATTCTCCCGCCATGTATATAGGCTTCCACAATTCCTTCAGCAGCGACACGACCAGCCTTCTTCGCAACAGCCGCCAGACCTTTTTCTCGTAAAAATTCAACTGCTTTTTCCATATCACCATTTGTTTCTGTTAAAGCTTTTTTGCAATCCATCATACCCGCGCTTGTCTTTTCACGCAGCTCTTTTACCATACTCGCTGTTATGCTCATGACTAACCTCCTGATAATAAATTCTTCAAACCGATAATTCTTATATATACTTAAGCTCTTTCCGCCTCTTCAGTTTGAAAGCCCTGACGGCCTTCAAGAACAGCATCTGCCATTGTTGATGCTAATAGCTTTACAGCACGTATTGCATCATCATTTCCAGGTATAACGTAATCAACTTCATCCGGATCACAGTTTGTATCAACAATAGCAATTACAGGAATACCTAATTTTTTCGCTTCAAGAATTGCTATTCTCTCTTTTCGCGGATCAACTACAAAAACAGCTTTCGGCATTTCTTTCATGTCCTTTATCCCACCAAGAAATTTTTCAAGCCGATCCATTTCATGTTTTAATTGAATTACTTCTTTTTTGGGCAAAAGATCAAAAGTCCCGTCTTCTTCCATTTTTTCTAACTCCCGAAGCCTATGAATTCTTTTCTTAATTGTCTGGTAATTTGTTAGCATTCCACCTAACCATCTTTGGTTAACGTAATACATGCCGCATCTTTTAGCTTCTTCTTCTATGGACTCTTGAGCTTGTTTTTTTGTTCCTACAAACAAAATATTTCCGTTTTCTTCAGCAATCTCTTTGATAATACGATAAGCCTCATCCACTTTTTTTACGGTTTTTTGAAGGTCTATGATATAAATACCATTTCTTTCCGTAAATATAAATTTTGACATTTTAGGATTCCATCTTCTTGTTTGATGCCCAAAATGAACTCCTGCTTCTAATAATTGTTTCATTGATACAACACTCATAATATTCCCTCCAATTTGTTTTTCCTCCATCCTCTTCATATAATTCCAACACCTTTTCGGCACAATCGAAACTATCAAAGGATGTGTGTTTTAATACCTATGGTATTTTACCACAAACTTTTTATTCAAGCAAGTAAATACTTGTTAATCATTTTATAAACCGACGTATCATTTCTATTTCACAAATACTTTTGTTTAGTATTTGTGAAATAGCTTCATTGGTGCAACCATCATTGATTAGCTTTACTACTTCATGATTATTTTGGATAAATTGACGATAATTCATCGACTGGCTAAAGGAGATGTTGTTAAACTCATCCCGGCTATTTTGATTTGAAGAAACTTTACGATTTTTGCTTTCCGACAAAACTTTTAATTCAGCTACTTCATTTTCCAGTTGATTAATTCGATCATTTAATTGGCCGTTCATTTCTCTCAATTTTGAAATTTCACTCCTTAAAACATCTGCTTTTTCACTGTAAACAGACCTAGCATCTTTTGAGGAGTTAACCTGTCTTAAAATTAGAATAACAGTTAGACCCAGTATAAAAATGATAGCTAAATAATTTATTGCATATATTTCCCCTAGCATGAGTCACCTCAAATTTTAATATCTAATCTAGTGCCCTTTTTTTCAGATTCAAACGATTCTTCATCCAAGTCGTTTTTTCCCTTCTTCTTTTTCCTTTTTTTCTGTTGTTTTGAATTGTGATTATTTTTTTTACTGTCCTGATTTATTTTTTGTCCTTGTGTTTCATCATATTCTGTGATACGTGTTTTATCTTTTTCTGTTTCAATTTGCTGCTGTCCTTGAATAAATTGATTTGTCGTATGCGCTCTATTGTTCTGGTTTTGTTGATTTTTTGACTCCTGAACAGAATTTAAGACAGTTATTTGTTGGTCTATTGGTTTGATTGTCATAAGGAACACTCCTTACTTTTCATACATACCTACGACTATATCGCCTTCCTTATAATACAGTGTGCACATTGCTATATCATCATAAACATGCTTTGTAGCATTATATATAGCAAACTTAACCCCTGGATGAACTGTTGAAGATACATGAACTTTACCCTTTGTTGCATTCTCCATTTCTTTTGTCATGGCTTTTATATCTTCTTGAAGATCTATCTGCTGATCCTTTAGAACTTCATAAGTTTTAACAGATCGGACAAGCATTTCTTTTTTATCGGAGGGCAATGATGTGTTTTTACTCATTTTATTTAATATGCCTATGGTTTTTTTTAGGTTGTCTAAGTTTTTTAAGGTTTCTTTGAGCTTAGATTGTGACTTATCATATTTTTCTTTTATTTCAGGATCTATCCCAACCTCAATTTTAGTCTGTGTACCCATCGAGCTTCCTATTACCTTAGCTTCAATTTCTTCTGTCGCCTTAACAATACCACCAACAATAAGCCCACGCTTACCTTTAATAACTATTTTTTTCTTGGAAGAAGCTACGCTATGCAAGATACAATCCGCTTCTATGTTACCACCAGCAACAATTTTAGTGTTTTCTATGTATTTGGCTATCAAATCTCCTTTAGAGTAAAGCTCTGCCTGGTTATTACCCTGAACACCTCTATTTAGAATGATGTGTCCATTAGATTTTAAAATAGCACCTTCAACGACGCCATGCACTTCAATATCTCCGTCAGCTTCAATGCTAAAACCTGACTTTACGTTTCCACGTACAATTACTTTCCCTTTAAAACGAATATTACCAGTCGTGTTATCGACATTTGCCGGAACATCATAAACAGGACTTACCGTTATCTTGCCGTCACGAAAAAGAGCTTGTCCATCAATTTCAGCCAAAATCTTCAGTCCATCATCACTCATTACAGTATTTTTACCTGCATGAAAGGATGGTTCTTTTCCAGGTTTCTGATCGATTGTTTCACCTTTTACATTTGTTCCAGGGGTGCCTTCAGTAGCTGGTATTTTTTCTGCAAGAACTTGTCCTGCCTCAACATTTTGAATTAAGTTAAGATTTTTAAAGTCGACAGAGCCGTCTTCTTGAATGGAGATTTTTTTAGATCCTTCTATATTAAATAAAAATTTAACCTTTCCGTCTTTACCATCTTCCGGCAGTTTAGCTTCAGCAATGATCAACGGCTCGTTTACTATTTGACTTTCAACCCAATCCTTTATTGCTTGATGATAAAGCCCGAAAGTGATTCCTGCCTTTTTAATTTCATTATTAACTTCTTCAAAAGCAACTGGCTTACCATCACCTTCCGGAGCCGATAGCACCATTGTCGCTTTTAACTTTTGGGGGTCGATTTCAATTGACACAGCTCCATCTACATTTTCATTTTCATCATTATTAGAATTGTTAATATCGATCATGCCTTCCCTCCTCAATCTTACCATCTAATGATTTATAAAAGTTGGTATTTAATTCTAGAGATTGCCTTTGAATGAAGTTGAGATACTCTTGATTCAGAAACTCCTAATATAGCTCCTATTTCTTTATATGTTAACTCTTCATAATAGTATAAAGTTATTACTTGTTTCTCTTTGTCGGGTAATTCTTTTATGCCTTTAATCAAAAGCTCTTTTACCTCAGCATTGATTAGCCTTTCTTCTGGTAGTTCACTTTTTAGATCTGCTAAGCTATTTTCCTCTGTAGCATCTATTAATTTTTCTTCTAAAGAAACTACATGATAAGCACTGGTTTGTTGCATTACATTTTGAATCTCTCGAACAGTCATACCTGTTTCTTCTGCAATCATATTATCAGTAATACTTTCAATCTTCGATGAATTTTCTAATTTTGATATTGCATCGTCAATTAGCTTCGCCTTTTGCCGAATTGATCGAGGGATCCAGTCCATATTCCTAATCTGATCAATAATAGCGCCCCGAATTCTGATTTGGGCATATGTTTCAAATTTTACATTTTTTTCCGGATCAAATTTATCGATCGCATCAATCAAACCAAAAATACCAAAACTTACTAAATCATCAAAATCTAAGTGATTGCCATAAGTAGCATACAAACGCCCTGCCACAATTTTAACTAACTCTATATATTTTTCAATCAACTGGTTCTTCAGATTTACTTCTTTACTATTAAAATATTGTTGCCATAGGATATTTGAATCCATAGACGATTCCCCCTGGCTAGTTATGTTATAGCTCAGTCTTACCTTTTCCTATTGCTTTCACAAGAAGTATACCAGTATCAGGATATACTTCAATAGTTCTTCCAAAATTACCACCAGTGTCTTCTGCTAATAATGGAATTTTATAGTCACTTAATATCTTTTTAGTGGCTTGTGCATTTCTAGCTCCTATTTTCATCATATCAGATTTATTGTCTAGTGCAAACATCTGTGCGCCACCAGCGATTTTAGCTGTAAGCTTTCTATCATTAGCACCCTGTTTTCTAAGTTCTTCTAACAGAACCTCCATGGCAGTGTCTGCAAATTTTGCTTTATTAGCATTATTTTTAATCTGAGTGCTGTCAGGAAGCATAATATGTGCCAAGCCAGCGATCTGGTTGTTTAGATCGTAAATTGCAATTCCAACACATGAACCTAGACCTAGTGTCGTTAAAATATGAGGCGATTTAACAACCTTTAGATCAGCCATGCCTACTTTTATTATGTCCTGCATTCACCCACTCACTCCTAAGCTCTGTAATAAGACATCAAAAGAATTCTCGTCTGGTATAAGAAAGAAATTTGCTTTCATCTCTTGATGACCATCAAACAGTGTATTTTCAATCATTAAAACATGATCACTTATTGTTCCAAATTGAATAGCTGGAACGCTTAAAATGGCACCCGCCATGTCGACACATAAAGAAGGTGTTGTTAACTCTACCCTTAGATTCGTTAACGAAGCAAGGGATGAGACATAGGAGCCTGATAATATATTCCCAATTTCCTGCAATGCAGACTTTTCCATGTCATTCAATTGCATTAAATCGTCTTCACAAGAGGTTTCAGATAATCCCCCCATCATAAAATTGGTCAGTTTTCTCGCTGATGGCATATCTAGAAGAACCATAATATTCCCTTCAATTTCGCCTGTCATCCCAAAATAAATTCCAGCTACAATATTTTCTTCTCCACCAAGCACCATAGGTACATCCTGAACTTCTAAAATTTTAACGACAGGTACTTGCATGTCAACTTTTTTTTGAATCATTACTGCAAGGGATGTTGCTGCGTTACCTGCACCTATATTACCAATTTCTTTTAGGACATCTAAGTGCATACTATTTAGATCATTAACTGAAAGATTCAATACTATGCCCTCCCTTCTCAATTCTCAGCCTTATCTAGTTCAAGAATTGAATGTATATCTAAAAGAATAATCATGCGGTCGTCAACTTTACCAATTCCTTCAACACTTGTTTCATCAACAATACTCAATACAGTCCCCGTATTCTCGATTTGATTTTTAGGTATGTTTAAGACCTCTGAAGAACTATCTGTCAAAATGCCTACCGTCATATCTTCAACTGATAGTATGATAATTCTTGACTCCTCAGTTATAGTGGAAGGAGACAAGTTAAACCGTTTTCTTAAATCGATTACTGGTACAATTTCTCCACGCAAATTTATGACACCCAGTACAAAATCATTAGAATTTGGTACTCTGGTAATCGCAGTAACTTTTTCGATTATTTCCACATAATGAATGGATACCCCATAAGATTCCTGATCCAGTCTAAAAATAACGAATTGGTCAACATCACTTTGTTTTCCGTTTTCATATTGGCTCATTTTAACCCTCCTAGAATAAAGAGTTTGTATCTACAATTAAAGCAACCGTTCCATTACCAAGAATAGTTGCACCAGCAATGCCTCTTGCAGCACTTAAATATTTTCCGAGCGATTTAATAACAATTTCTTGCTGCCCAATTAGGTTGTCAACAATTAATCCAAATGTTCGATCTCCATGGCTAACAATTACAATTGTGTACTCATTAGTAGTTTCTTTATTTTCGACCGGTGGAACTTCTAATATTTCAGAAAGCCTTATAATTGGCAGTGTTGATTGTCTAAATAAAACTACTTCTTTCCCTTGCACATTTCTTATTTGGCCTTCTTCAATTGTAGATATTTCTCTAATATTGTTTAATGGAATAGCGTATTTTTCACTTTCAACGTCTACTAAAAGTGCTTGTATAATTGCCAACGTTAAAGGTAGTCTGATAGTAAAGCGACTCCCTATGCCTGGTTTTGAATCAATTTCAACTTCACCACCAAGGTTCTCGATTTTAGTTTGAACAACGTCTAAACCAACCCCCCTTCCAGAAAGATCAGAAACTTTATCAGCAGTGCTAAATCCAGGATGAAAAAGCAGCTGTATTAATTCCTTAGATTCCATCAACTGGCTTTGGGATTCTGAGATCAAACCATTAGATATTGCTTTCGACTTAACTTTTTCAATATCTACACCTTTACCGTCATCCTCAACTTCTATCACTACATTATTGCCATCCGGAAAAGCTGTCAGTTTTAATTTGCCAGTTTTATTCTTGTGGTTTTTAATCCGAGTATCCGGTTCTTCAATCCCATGATCCATTGCATTTCTAATAAGATGAATTAAAGGGTCTCCTATTTCATCGATAACCGTCCTATCAACTTCAGTATCTTCACCAGTCATAATCAAATCTATTTCTTTCCCTAGCTCTTTAGATATATCTCGTACCATTCTTGGGAATCTATTGAAAACCCTTTCAATAGGAACCATGCGTACTTTCATTACTGCATCGTGTAGGCTTGTTGTTATTCGTTCCAATTGTTCTGTTGTATCGCTGATAGATTTTTCCTGAGTCATTTGATGTGCATCATCTA
Organism: Tindallia californiensis; assembly: GCF_900107405.1. Taxonomy (NCBI): domain Bacteria; kingdom Bacillati; phylum Bacillota; class Clostridia; order Peptostreptococcales; family Tindalliaceae; genus Tindallia; species Tindallia californiensis. The sequence continues at coordinate 227,797 of NZ_FNPV01000005.1, forward strand.
AGCGAGTTTTTATAATAATAAGTTCGCTCACTAAATTCATTAAATTATCAAGTCGGTCAATATCTACACGAACCGTTTTTCCTGTACGAGCCTTTTTAGGTTGATCACTTGCTTCTTTCGCTGTATCACTTGGGGAAACTTTTTCCGCATCCTGTGATGAAGCTGAAGCGTCTGAGGTTTCGTCTTCAATTAAATCCAAGGCAAGAACCGAGTCAAAGCTTAGTTGTTCGAGTTGCACTGTGTTTAGTTCAGAAATATTATTAAGATTGTTTATGATGAATTCTTCAGGATGTTTTGTGATTGTAATGAGCTCGAAGCACAAGTCGAATCTTTCATCTTCAATATCTTCAATACTTGGCTCTGAATGAATAATTTCACCATCTTGCTCTAGCGTACTGAAAACGATATAAGCCCTTGCTGACTTTAACATGCATTTTTCATCAAGACAAATTTTCAACTTAAATATATTGTAATTATCTTCTTCAGCCTTTTTAATCATATCCTTAACGTATTCGTCTATCTTTATGCTCGATTGAGAATCATTTTCAACCGTAGATTCGGATTCATTCTTGCTAGCATTCGCTACCTCTGAACTGCCATCAACTTTCATTTTGATTTCTTTAATGAGATCACTGGAAATGTTTTCTCCTTCTACTTGATCAACTTCAATATTCGCTACATACTGATCAAGTTGGTCAAGGCATTCAAATAACAAGTTTACAACAGATTCATCAATCTTGGTTATATTTTTACGAACTTGATCCATTAAGTTTTCCATTTCATGTGTCAGCTGAAGAACATGATTGAAACCCATTGTTCCAGACATACCTTTCAAAGTATGGGCAATTCTAAACAACTCATTTAAATGCTGTGTATCTTCTGGATTTTTTTCCAAAATCAAAAGAATTTCATTCATTTTTTGAAGATGCTCTTTAGATTCATCAATAAACACATCAAAATATTGGCTAGTTTCCATTTCATCGACCTCCTATTCTGTTTACAATCACTTCAGCGATTTTTTCAAGCGTAACAACTTCATCAATAATCCCTTTCATAATAGCACTTTTAGGCATCCCAAATACAACACAGCTTTTTTCATCTTGAGCAATGGCCAACGTTTTTAGTCTCTTCTTCAAGTCTTTCAATCCTTCAGTTCCATCAGATCCCATACCTGTCATTATAACACAAATCGCTTCTTGATAATTACAATTTAACAATGAACGTAGCATAGGATCAGCTGAAGGTCTATGACCATTAACCGCCGTATTTTGATGTAGTTTGATCAAATGACTTTTATTCACAACCTCAACTTCCATATGGTAATCACCGGGTGCAATATATACATTGCCTGGTGTTACAACGTCCCCATTTTCTGCTTCTTTGACACTTACAGCAGAAGTAGTGTTTAGCCTTTCTGCTAAAGATTTCGTAAATCCAGGTGGCATATGTTGTACGATCAAAATTGGATAAGGAAATGTTGCTGGTATCTGAGGGATCACATATTGTAGAGCTTTTGGTCCCCCAGTAGAAATTGCAATAGCAACTATGTTGTTTTGCTTCTTCGTTAATGTTTCAGCATATTTTCCAACCGTGGCCCTTAAGGGCTTATTATTAATTTCTAAAGATGGTTTCACATTTGCCTTAGATGCAATCTTTAACTTACTATGCAAATTCTTTTGAAAAGATTCATTATTCAAGATTGTAGATGTTGATGGCTTTTGAATGAAGTCGACAGCTCCATACTCTAATGCTTTTAATGTTTCATACGCACCTTCTTTCGTTAGGCTGCTAACCATGACTACAGGTATTTTTTCCTGTTGACAAATAATTTTTAATGCTTCAATACCATTCATAATCGGCATCTCTACATCCATTGTTATCACATCAGGTCGTAGCTGCTCAGCTTTTTCTATTGCTTCTTTTCCATTTCTTGCACGGCCAATAACTTCAAAAATTGGATTAGCGCTGATCATATCCGAGAAAAGTTTTCTCATAAAAGAGGAATCGTCTACTATCAGAACCTTGATTGATTTGCTTGAATTTTCCAATTTAAACCAGTCCCTTTTTTCTTAATTCACCCTGCTTTTGAAAAATAAATGCTATAATAGAGTTTCTTGTCTGCTCCCCAATGTCATTAAACTTAATACCCAATTCAAACTGATTATTCTCAGTTCTTTTATAAGAACGAATTACAATAGATGCAACAGAAACCGTTTCTTCTTCCAGAAAAAGAGTAGACTCTACTTTTTCCCCGACAAAAAATGATTTATCCGCAAGTACCTTCATTCCTCCTCCGCTTATATCAAGAGTTAATCCTTTAGAAAAAGTATCTTTTTCTAAACTTTTTATCGTCGATTTTATCATATATCTAAGTCTAAAATATTCTCTTCTTTGTTTTTTTCGCGGCTCCGCAAGTTGATATATTTCAAAAACATCTAATTGGTCCACTTTTTTCCTTGCAACACATTCAGCAAGGAAAGAAAATACTCCTTTTTCATTGTAGAAAATGATATTTATCTTTTGTTTATTTCTCAAGGGATATTCTAACCCCTTCGTCATCGGAACAGCAATAAATATCGTATTATTTCCAAATTCAACCACTTGAGAATATAATACTTTAGACTCATGCGGATTTCTTTTGTTCTCAATTTCAATATCAATTTTATCACCAATTGTAAGTAGTTGACTCATAAAGGTCATCTCCTATTAAAGATACTTAAAAACCGTTCTAAGAAACTATTTTCTTCTTTTTGAATTTGATCCTCGCTATTCTGTATAGCTAATTTTCTAGCAATAAGCTCAACACCCTGAGAGGCAACAGCTTTTGGATACAATATCAGAAACGGTTTTTGTTCTTGTACTGATTTTTTAACTTTTTGATCATCAATAATAACACCAAGAAGTGTAATTTGAAAATTCAAAAACTTAATACTGGCATTTAGAAGTTTGTTGAAATTCTGTGAGGCTTCGTCGTAATTTTCAGCACGATTAACAACAACAGATACTTTTTTAGAGATGCTATCTTTTGAAATTGCTTTTATCATAGCATATGCATCTGTCAACGATGTTGGTTCAGGAGTAGTTACTAAAATGGTTTCATCGCTTGCGCTTATAAATGTAAGGATATTTTTGGTTAAGCCTGCACCAGTGTCAATAATAATAATATCAAATAGATTATTCAATTCCTTAAAACGAACAATAATACGATTCAAATTTTCTTCTGATAACTCTAATACATTTAGAAGTCCCGATCCACCTGATATGATCTTTAATCCTTCCGGCCCCTCACCCAATATATCTTTCACGGCTAAGTCAGCATCAAGTAAATTCATAAAAGTATACTTAGTTACACTACCCAGCACCACATCCACATTCGCTAACCCTAAATCAGCATCTATAATAAGAGTTCTCATCCCTCTACGACTCATGGCTATTCCAAGGTTTATGGAAAAGTTAGTTTTTCCTACTCCACCTTTTCCACTGGTAACACAAATATATCTTGGTCTATTATTGGTGCTATTACTAGTATTTTCATTATCAGATTGTATCTTTCGTTCTACTAATGCCCTCAGTTTACCTGCTTGATCTGTCATGACAATGTCTCCTTGATAAGCAAAGTTATAACTTTATCTATTGTAACAACTTCAATATCATCAGGAACACTCTGTCCTGTAGTGAAGAAAGATATTGGCTTTCGTGTCATAGCTGGTATATTCACTACTGGACCATAGGCGGATGCTTCATCTACTTTGGTGATAATTATTTTAAAGTCATTAAGAAAATCATAACGCTTTATTATTGATTGTATGTCATGATTTCTAGTTGTGCAACTTAGTAATAAGTAAATTTCTTTCTGTGGTAATGCATCTAATAGTTCTTTCAGTTCATTAAGCTGCGAAGAATCTTGATGATTTCTTCCAGCTGTATCAATCATAATCATATCTTTATTTTGAAGTCTGATCAATGCTTCTTTTATTTCAGCAGCATTGTAAACTACTTCTAAAGGTATATTTAGAATGTCACTATAGGTTTTCAGTTGTTCTACAGCCGCTATTCTATAAGTATCTGCACTAATCATACCAACTTCTTTACCTTCGTTTAGCGTCGCTCTTGCAGCTAATTTAGCAATAGTTGTCGTTTTCCCGACACCCGTAGGACCTACAAAAACGATTACTTTCTTTTGTGGGTCGTAGGGTTTAATCGAAATATTTTCCTGAACAAATCGTCTTATTCCATGAATAAACCGTTGATCAAAATCTTTTTCGAAACCTGATAAAGAATCGGAACCAACCTCTTTTTTTATTAAGTTGATAACTTCAGGATCTATTTCATGATTTTTCATCAACATGTCAAAAATATTTTCTTCTATCTCAGTTTTTTTATGATTTTCATCTTTATTGCAATTGTAATGATCGCCCTCATTAGAAATTAATTGGGAAAGCATTTGTTTAATATTCCCTAACTCACTCTCTATCGTCAATGATTCGTTTGTTGACTTATCCATGCTCTCTATCATCGTTGAAAATTGATTCTTTACATTTAAGTTGTTATCCCTTTTAACTTTCGCAGCATTTTCTTCACGAGCAGCTACAATTTCAATTACTGGCTTTTTAAAGAAACCCAGAATTCCCTTTTGCTTAACCTTGCGCTGGTGAATAATAACTGCTTCTGAACCTAACTCTAACTTAACCTTCATTAGCGCTTCTTGATTATCTTTAGCTATAAACTTTTTTATTTTCACTTTATACACTCACCACCCCAACTGACTCAATTTCTACAGTAGGATCTATTTCATTATATGACAGAATAATCAAATCATTAGACAGTTGTTCTGAAAGACGTTTAAAATAGAGCCTGACAATAGGCGCCGTAACGATAATAGGTTGTTCACCCATAGAAATCAATTTTTGTACTTGCTTTGACAGGCTATTCAAAATCCCCTGTATCAAATCAGGTTCTAAAGATACATAGGTTCCACTTTCTGTTTTTTTAAGAGAGTCCATAATGGTTTGTTCTAATGATTTATCCAATATTACCACACGTGATGGATGTGATGTAATAAATTGTTTTGTTATAGCTCTACCCAAAGCTTGCCTAACATACTCTGTTAGCATATCTGTATCTCGTGTTATGGTTGAATAATCAGCTAGTGTTTCCAAGATACTAACCATATCTCTGATAGAGATGCCTTCTTTTAACAGGTTTACCAATACTTTCTGAATTTCTCCTAAAGAAAGTTGGTTTGGAACTAATTCATCTACCAAAGCTGTATTCTCTTCCTTTACGTTATCAATAAGTTTCTTAACATCCTGCCTACCCATGAGTTCAAATGCATGTTTTTTTATGATTTCAGTTAAATGAGTCGCAATGATTGAAGGTGGATCTACTACAGTAAACCCTGAAGCTTCAGCCTTTTCTCTTTCTTGTTCCGTTATCCACTTTGCAGGAAGACCAAAAGCTGGTTCAACGGTATCAACACCTTCCAAATCACCGTCGGCCATTCCCGGATTCATAGCCATGTAATGATCGAACATAATTTCACCTGATGTAATTTCAATCCCTTTAATCTTAATAACATACTGATTTGGCTCCAATTGTATATTATCCCGTAATCGAATCATTGGAACAATAATGCCAAGTTCAAGAGCACATTGCCTTCTAATCATCACAAGACGATCAAACAGATCTCCACCTTGAGTAGAATCTGCTAAGGGTAATATTCCGTACCCAAATTCAAGTTCTATAGGATCAACATTCAAGAGCGGCATAACGTTTTCTGGTTTTCTTTTTTCTTCTAATTCTTCCTCAACAATATCTGTAGGTTCTTCCTCTGATACCTGTTTCATTTCTCTTCTTAAACTGAGTCCTAAAAGAAGGAATGCTACCGACAAAAATAAAAACGGAAAAGTAGGAAGGGGTGTAATTCCAAAAAACAAAAGAACGCCCGAAATAATCAGCATAACCGTCGGTTGCTGAAAAAGCTGCTTTAAAACATCGCCACCAAGATTACCTTCAGACGCAGCTCGAGTTACTACTATACCAGTTCCTGTAGAGATAAGCAGTGCTGGTATTTGAGTGACAAGGCCGTCTCCAACAGTCAGTAATGTGTATTTTTGGATGGCTTCTGCAAAAGATAGACCACCTATGGCAACCCCTATAACAAAGCCAGCAATGATATTAATTAGCGTTATAAGTATACCCGCTATAGCATCACCTTTCACAAATTTACTTGCACCATCCATAGCTCCATAGAAATCAGCTTCTTGCTGAATTTTTTTTCTTCTATCACGCGCTTGAATATCATCAATCAATCCAGTATTCAAATCAGCATCTATTGCCATTTGCTTGCCCGGCATTGCATCAAGGGTAAATCGAGCTGCTACTTCAGCAACACGTTCCGACCCTTTAGTAATCACAAGAAACTGAACAAGAACGATAATTGTAAATACTATAAAACCAACGATCGCATTGCCTTGCATTACAAAATTCCCAAAAGTATCAATAACGCTACCAGCATCACCTTGGGATAAAATATATCTAGTCGTCGTAATATTGAGTGATAATCTAATTAAGGTTGTAACCAGCAATATAGAAGGAAATATGGAAAAATCCAGAGCTTCTTTTATATACATGGAAAGAATTAATATCAAAAGTGCCAATGAAATGTTAAAGCTTAACAGAACATCGACTGCTCCTAATGGGATAGGTATAACTATTATGATTACTATTGCTATGACGGCTAGAACAACAAATATATCTCCTTTATTCATTTGAAGCTCCCCCTCTACGTGTAGCGTTCATCTGATAAACATAAGCAAGAATTTCGGCAACGGATTCATATAACTCCGGAGGAATAGCATCTCCAATATTAACTGTATGATATAAAGTTTTTGCAAGATATTTATTTTCTACCATTTGAACACCTTTTTCTGTTGCAATTTTTTTAATATTTTGAGCGACTATGTTTTGTCCTTTTGCAAGAACATACGGTGCTGCATATTCTCCAGGAGAATACTTTAAGGCCACAGCATAATGAGTTGGATTCGTAACAATCACATCAGCTTTTGGCACTTCATCCATCATACGCCTCATAGAGATTTGCATTTGTTTTTGTCTGATTTTTGATTTTATTTTCGGGTCACCTTCTATTTGTTTTTGTTCATCTTTGACTTCCTGTTTGCTCATCTTTAATTTCTTTTCATATTCATATTTTTGATATATATAATCCAATATCCCTAAAATGACCAATAGAATTCCAGCTCTTATACCGATGTTAAACGTGATTCCAATGATAATTTCAACTGTCTGCTCTACCTCTAGTGATGTTAAGCTAAAAATTGCCTCTAATTGACCCACTAGATAGAAATATACAATATAACTGATAAAAATAATTTTAACCAAAGATTTAATTAATTCTACGATTTTCTCCATAGAAAACAACTTTTTGAGTCCCTTAATTGGGCTAAGTTTATTAAGCTTTGGTTGCAATGGTTTTGAAGTTAACAAAAACCCTACTTGCAAATAACTGCATATAACTCCGACCACAAGAACACTCGCGGCTAGAGGTAGAATAATAATAAATAATCGTACAGTAAGTAGTGCCGTTAATTTGTGAACATTAGATATTGTATAAAGACTATGATCCAACATCAAATCTTCATAAATATTAATGGTCAGCATCCTAATAGAACTACCATAATAATTAGATAACAAAAAAAGCAGGACAAACGCAGCAAGCAGGGTAAAAGCAGTATTTACTTCCTTGCTAAACAGCACTTGTCCCTCTTCTCGAGATTTTTTCCTTTTTCTGGGTGTAGCTTTTTCGGTCTTTTCTTGATCTGCAAAAAGCTGTAAATCGATTATCAAAATCATATAATCATCCTTATGTAAGTATTCGCATGAAATTATAAACTCCACGGAATATTCGATCAAAAAATCTTTCTGAAAAAGGTAATACTGTTTGAAGCGTTATCCATACTGTTAACAACCCGACAATAATTCTGAGAGGCATCCCAACAACAAAAACATTTATTTGCGGCATGGTCTTAGCGAATATTCCAAGCATTACATTTGCTAAAAAAGCAGTCATCATAATGGGTGCGCTTAACACAAAAGCAAGAAGGGTAATATCCCTGAATAAACCAATAGCAAATTCAACAAAATTTAAGTTAATAGAAATTGTGTGCCCAATGGGGATATATTGATAACTATCATGCAATGCTTTGATGAAAACATGATGTCCATTAATTCCTAAAAACAAAAGCATAAAAAGTATGTTGTAAAAATTCCCAAATATAGGAACTTCCATATCTGTTAATGGATCAATAACATTTGCTAGCGCAAAGCCCGTTTGCCTATCCATTATTGTACCTGCCAAAAAAAACATCGCAAAATAAACAGTTCCAACAAAACCTATAGCTATGCCTACTGCAAATTCTTGCACGACGAAGTAGGTGTATAACGGAAAGTTATTCAGTACCGTTGGTTGAATCGTATGCATTAGCGGTAACATTATAAAAGATATCATCACCGACAGTCCTAAGCGCGTTATCATCGGTACATTTTCATTACCTAGAACAGGAGCAATCGAAAATAAACCTGCAACACGAACCAGTATTAGTAGAAAAAGTTCAACATTTAACAATATAAACTCTACAATTGACATCATGATCCTTCCGATCAAATATTATTGAATAAAACGACTAAGGTCTTCGAATAAGGTGTTTGTAAAATTAATGATAATTGAAAGAAGCCACGGAGAAAAAACGATTATTGATGTAAATACGGCAATTATTTTCGGAACAAAAGTTAAAGTCTGTTCCTGAATAGATGTAATTGTTTGAAAAATACTAACTGACAGCCCAACGATTAAACCAAAACCCAGCATAGGAGCTGACATTAGTAAAATAGTAAGCATTGTCTGTTGTCCCAGCTCAATGATCATACCCTCATTCATACTTTTTCCCTCTCTTAATTAAAACTTCCAACCAGAGATCTAATAATGATATTCCAGCCATCCACCATGATAAACAGTAGTAATTTGAAGGGCAATGAAATCATTGCCGGAGGAAGCATCATCATTCCCATTGAAAGCAAAGTACTTGCTATTACCATATCTAATACAATAAACGGTATAAATAACACAAAGCCCATCTGAAACGCTGTTTTTAATTCACTTATAATGAATGCCGGAATTAATACTGTATTAGATATAGTGTCTAAATCTTCAGATGGTGATTCATCAGCAATTTCCATAAACATAGCAAGATCTTGCTGGCGTGTTTGTCTAAACATAAATTCTCTTATAGGTTCCATCGCATTTTCAAATGCTTCAATTTGATTGATTTCTTCATTCAAATACGGCTGAAATGCATTTTGATTGATATCGGCAACTACATTTCTCATTGTAAATAAAGTTAAGAACAAGGCTAACCCAATAATAACCTGGTTAGGTGGTGTTGTTTGTGTCGCTAAAGCTCTTCGAATAAATCCAAGAACAATTACTATCCTCGTGAAACTTGTTAGCATTATCAAAATAGCAGGAGCAAGCGATAACACCGTTAACAGAAGAAGAATTTGAACTGTTACAGCAACATCCTCAGGAGAATCTGCTTCATTAAAATTTAATTCTAGTCCAGGAATTGGAATTTGCGCAGCTTCTACTCGCACTGGTTCAAGAAGAGCTATTAGCATAAAAAAGAAAGGAATTAAAAACAAAAATAACTTACCAATCTTTGGCGCCTTATTAGAATAAAATGAATATAGTTTACTAATTCTGATCACCCTTTTAGTTTTTTTCCTTTCCTTTTGATTTGCTGTTTCTCCATTTTTTGCCAAAGGCAATCCAACTAATTCCATCATGTTTATCATGTTCTTTATTGTGGATATGTCCTGTACTGTGATCTGAAGTTTCAGTCCACTCCTTAAATGTCATTTTATCTAGCTGTTCGATGCTTTTACCATTACTTGCAATAATATAAACCATCAACCCAACTTTGATGGTATATATAGATATATTACTAGCCACAACAACTTTTTCAAGAACACTGCTATGTCGATTTTTAGCTAAACAATTCATTTTTTTAGCAAGCCAAACAGTCGTATAATAAGCAATAAAAATAACCCCTGTTGTTATGATTAAATACAAAATCATCGATATAAAATAATTATCAGCCACCACTAACACACCTGTCTATACTATCTATCCTATTACTTTTTTTACGGCTTCTAAAACTCGCTCTGCCTGAAAAGGCTTTACAATAAAGTCTTTAGCACCTGCTTGTATCGCCTCTATTACCATGCTTTGTTGTCCCATAGCAGAACACATGATGATTTTAGCATTTGGATCAATGCCTTTAATCGTTTTAACTGCTTCAATCCCATCCATTTCCGGCATAGTAATGTCCATAATAGTCAGCTCCGGGTTTAATTCCTTAAACTTTTCAACCGCAATCGCTCCATTTTCCGCTTCACCAACAACTTCCATTCCATTTTTTGTTAACACATCTTTAATCATCATACGCATAAAAGCAGCATCATCTACAATTAAAATTCCATTTGCCATCCTAGTTCCTCCTTATGTTTCGTTCTTGTGTATTTTTTTAAGAAGAACGAATAATTATTTCAATTTATAATTATATCATAACTTGTTTTGAAAAAAGTACTATATTTTAGAAAAACGCTTATTAGGGTTTACAATATCAGTGATTCTAATTCCATAATTTTCGTCTATCACCACCACTTCACCTTTAGCAACGTATTGTCCGTTAACCATAATATCTAATGGTTCTCCTACAACACGGTCAAGTTCCACGATAGTTCCAGGACCAAATTCAAGCACTTCATTAATTTTTTTCACTGTTCTTCCTAGTTCCACAGTAACTTTTAACGGTACATCCTGGATTAAGGAAATGTTCTCAGGAATCCCTCTTTCTGGTGGTTGCTCATCAAATGATTGAAAGTGAGCTGGTTGTACATTGACATTTTTAGGTTTCTGATTTGATGGTTTGGGTTCACTATCAAAGTCAAGATCAAAATCATAACCTTGATCTGAAGATGGTTCCTGTTTCGATATTGCCGGTTGTGCAGATTGCTGCTCAGCGGCTGTATTGTTTGGAGATTGTGATACAATGTCATCATCTGACAACGATGAATCATCTCCACTTTCCGGCATAAGCGTGCGTACCATCTCTTTAGCAAAATCAAGCGGTATTAGCTGCATTATTTCACTATCAATAAGACCTTCTATTTCCATCTTAAATGATATTCTAATAATATTTTCATCAAGATCTGAAAAATATTCATCCAAGTCAGGAGTCTTCATATCAAGTCTGAAAGGCTTCGGTGGGCTAATATCAATTTTTTTCATAAACATTTCTGAAAGCGAAGTAGCTGAAGATCCAACCATTTGATTCATAGCTTCAGCAATAGCACTTAAATGAAGATCTGAAATTGGTTCATCTGTTTGATCCGGTTCTTGTCCCATCATTAAATTTGTAATAATTTTTACATCATTTTCCCTCAACACCATTAAGTTAGTTCCTTCGATACCTTCTTTATACTTAACCTCAACCGCTACAAAAGGCACAGGGTACTCTTCGGCTATTTCTTTTATCGACATCATCGAAACTTTTGGCGTTGTGATAACGACTTTATGATTTAATAAAGTTGATAGCGTCGTTGCTGCTGTCCCCATACTAATATTACCGATTTCACCAATGGTATCTTTTTCTTGATCTGTAAAACTCTCTTGAGAAACCGATTCATTACTTTCCTGTGGGTCAGAAGCTGAGTCACTACCACCCCCACTTAATAGGGCATCAATTTCCTCCTGCGACAACATATCACTCATCATCTTCTTCTCCCTCCAATTCCTTGCTAACTATCTTAACTGCCATCTTATTATTGCTGGTACCAGGTAAAGCGGAATACTTAGCCCTATCTCCTACATAAAACAGCAATTCACTATCCAGCGTAGTATCTAGCTCTATGACATCTCCTATTTGAAGCTGCAGAAAATCTTTTACAGTTATATGAGTTGATGCAATTTCTGCAATTAACTCAACACTTGTTTTTTCCAATCTGTTTTGTAGCTTTTTACGGTCTTCTTCCGTAACCGTTTTACTAGCACTAGCGAACCAAAACTTTGTACTCAGTTTATCGATTATCGGTTCAAGAACAATATGCGGTAAGCAGATGTTTATCATGCCTTCTAAATCACCAATTTTAAGACTCAGCGTAACTAATGCTATTGTTTCATTAGGAGATACAATTTGAGCAAATTGTGGATTCGTTTCAATCTTGTCTAGTTTAGGATTGAGCTCAATGACGTTTTCCCAGGGATCTATCATCAAATCCGTGACCTGACGTTTAAGCCTTTTTAACAGTGTTAATTCTATCTCAGTAAATGTTCTGCTTTCGTTAAAAGGCTTACCGCTACCACCTAGAATACGATCAATAATATTAAATGCTATGCTAGGCGATAGGTCAATGATCACTTGTCCTGATAAAGGTTCAAAGTTCACGATAGACAGTACCGCTGGATTTACTACAGAGTTACTGAATTCATAGTACGTCAACTCTTCAACGTTAATAACTTCAGCATGAATATAGGTTCGAAGATATCCCGACAAAAAAGTATTCAGCGCTCTAGCAAAATTTTCATGAATGATTTGTAACGTCCTTAACTGGTCCTTAGCTAATTTTTTAGGACTTCGAAAGTCGTATAGTTTAACTTTCGATTCTTCTTTTTCATCTTTCATTTCGTCTGCGTCAACTTCACCACTGCTTAATTGAGCCAGCAACGCATCAATTTCATTTTGGGACAGAACGTCTGCCAACGTTGCCACCTCCTATTGTACAATATAGTCGATAAAATAAACGTTGGTTATGCTTTCAGATTCGACAACTTCTGAAATAATGTTTATTAACTCCTGTCGAAGTTCTTGTTGCCCGTCTTGTGTAAGCACATCATCAGGGGTTTTGCTTATTAATGTTTTAATCACTCGATCTCTTAATACAACATTCTTTTCTTCAAAGTATTCAATCATGTTGCTATCTGTTGTTTCAATAACAATTTCCCCGTTAAAAAAACTTCTTTGATTCCCTAAGTTCGTAGAGAACTCGCCGAGATTATACTCATAGGTAGGCAATGGACTATCCGCATCAGTGCTTCTAAAAACAAATAAATATAAAATACCACCTACGATGATTGCCGTAATTAAAAATGCAAGCAATGCAATAATAATAATTTTTTTTAATTCCATTTACTACACTCCTTAGTTTATAAGCCTTAAAAAGAAGACTCTGCATACTCAGAACGAAGAACAACCAAATCCACTCGCCTATTCTGCGCTTTGTTTTCCGGGGTGTCATTAGGAGCCACTGGATGATATTCTCCATACCCTGAAGCCCTGAATCTAAGAGGCGACAACCCAACATTTTCAATCATGTAGCGAACTACAGTCGCTGAACGTGCTACAGATAATTCCCAATTCGTAGGAAAAGGGGCACCTGGTCTTAAGGGATCTGTATCTGTATGCCCTTCAACACTCACATTTTTATCTAGAAACTCTGGCTCAGCTAACACTTCTCCAACAAAATTAAGGAGATCTTCAGATTCTAATTTAATGTCAGCTCTTCCTGAATCAAAGAGTACATTGTCTTGGAAGCGCAACACAAGCCCTCTTGTCTGAAGCGTCACTAATACATCAGCTTGCATGTTTCTTTCTTCAAGAAACTCTTCTAATCGCTCTTTTAGATGTCTAAAATCTTCTAGTTCTTGCAATTCTTGCATTGTCAGATCATCCATAGCTGATTCTGAAAGCACTTCACTAGGCTCTATGGTTCTTCCGGCATCAAGAACTCCTACCGCTCCTTGAAAAGACCTTATAAATGCATCAAGCTTCGCTACATCTATTTCAGAAAAAGCAAACAACAGAACAAAAAAGCAAAGGAGTAGCGTAACCATATCACCATAAGTAGTCATCCATAAGGGAGCTCCTGGTTTTTGTTCCTCTTGAGGTTTTTTGCGAGCCATTACTCTTCCTCACCTTTCTCCTTCTGTTGGTTAATTTCGTCACGAATTTTAGGTGGTAAGAAGGCTTTAAGCTTTTCTTCAATAATTCTAGGATTCTCACCAGCCTGTATCGAAAGCATTCCCTCAAGCATTATTTCTTTTAGTAAGATTTCTTCACGGCTACGGAATTTCAGTTTGTTAGCAATAGGAAGGAAAATCAAATTAGCCATTAAAGAGCCATAAAACGTAGTAATTAAAGCAACGGCCATTGCCGGTCCAATGGTTGATGGGTCATCAAGCCTTCGCAACATATTAATCAGACCGATTAATGTTCCTATCATTCCAAAAGCTGGAGAATAAGCACCCATCGTTTCAAAAATACCTTGACCTTCCTTATGCCTTTCTTCAATAAATGCTAATTCTGTTTCTAATAAATTTCTAACTAATTCTGGATCAGTTCCATCAACAACAAGCATTACTCCTTTTTGAAGGAAGCTGTCGTCAATTTCCTCCGACGCCTCTTCTAGAGCTAATAAGCCCTCTTTTCGAGCTGTATTCGCTAGTTCAATTATCTTTTCTATAATAGCTCCCGCTTCAAGAGTTTTGGATGAAAATGCTTTTCTAACAACCTTAAAAGCCTCAATTACCTTAAATAGCGGATATGCAACCAAGGTGGCTGAAATGGTTCCCCCTATGACGATCAATATTGAGGGCAAATTCAGATATGTAATGATTTCTCCATCCTGCATAATTCCCATGATGATAAACATAAACCCGATAATAATACCGGCTATCGTTGCTAAATCCAAAACAGCACCTCTTTCCTATAATACCATTATTTTTCTTCTTGTACGGCAGGCTGTCCTAATCGACGTTTAAAATCAATTACTTTTTCTATTATATCAGAAGTGTTTTCTAACACCACAATTTTATTTCCTGTAGTTAATGTAATCACCGTGTCTGGTGTTTCTTCAATGTATTGAATTAGTTCCGCATTAACAACAATCTCACTTTTATTTAGCCTTGTTAACTTGATCATCATTCCACCTTATTATCTTAAGACTTAGTTGGTTTTCTATAGACTCATTTATTTATTCATAATAGTTTCTTCAGAGGTTCAGCGTATCGAACCTCTGAAGTTTTTCATTTCTTATCTTTTCATATTAACAACCTCTTGTAGCATTTCATCACTGGTAGTAATAATTCTTGAGTTAGCCTGAAAACCCCGTTGAGTTGTTATCATATTAGTGAATTCTCTAGATAAATCTGTGTTAGACATCTCTAAGGCCGACGGATTCAAGGCACCTAAACCACCTGACCCCGGTGTGCCTATCATAGCTTGACCAGAGTTATTAGTTGAGCGATACATATTACTCCCATCTTTCTCCAGGCCTGCCGGATTTCGAAAGTTAGCTAAAGCAACCTGTCCAATGACACGAGACTGT
Source organism: Tindallia californiensis (assembly GCF_900107405.1). Taxonomy (NCBI): domain Bacteria; kingdom Bacillati; phylum Bacillota; class Clostridia; order Peptostreptococcales; family Tindalliaceae; genus Tindallia; species Tindallia californiensis. The sequence goes on from NZ_FNPV01000005.1 coordinate 243,259, forward strand.
CCATTATCAAAGACACCAGTAATTTCTCCGCTAGAGGCTACACTAAAATCCACTAAGCTTCCTTGCTTATAACCATCGATGTCTAAAGCCGCCGCTGTAGACTCATTAGCAAACATAGTGAGTTTGGAGAAGTTTACTGTAAAGTCTAGTTGGCCAGCGCCATTTGTTGCACCTTCAGCTATCGATAAATTCTTGGTGAAGCTACCATCTTCATTCACCATTTTACCATCTTCATTAAAATAAATTTTATGTGAAGCTGGCAAACCAAGGGCATCCGGATCTGGATTCAAGGGATCATCCGGATCAGTAAATGGATATAAAGTACCATCATCTCCCACATAAAAGGTTAGAACATCAAAAACACTGTGGTTCTCACCATCAATTTCTTCTTGTTCAGCTTTCACAAACACCTGTTTGATCCGATGTTCTCCTCCTAAATTATCAAAAATCTCAAAAGTAGTTTCTCTTGCTACATATTGTTCCTGTCCAGGTATTATTCGAAAGTTCTCATCAAAGATATCATCTAGCGGAATTTCATTGCCATCTTCATCTACAGCTACTTTTGTTGTACTATCTAAATTCCCTTCAAAACCAACATTATCCGTTTCTTCTGCATCAAAGGTTTGTGCTCTTGAAATCACTAAGCCTTCTAAATTAGTTCCTAGCACTCCATTCTCATCCGCCATATATCCCAGTACCCGCATGCCACCGGGTGTTACTAAATTCCCAGATCGATCCAGTGCGAAATCCCCTGCTCGAGTATAACTTCGATCTTGAAAATTGGGATCAGAAGAAACCATGAAAAATCCGTCTCCATTAATCATCATATCCGTGTTTACACCAGTAGTTTCTACAGCACCTCTTACGTGAAGGGTATCCATTGAATTAACAGTCATACCAAGTCCTACCTGTTGAGGGTTAGTGCCGCCTCTCCCACCTTGAGGAGAGCCAGCCCCTGCTAGCGTTTGATTAAACACATCTTGAAAAGTGGTTCGATTTGCTTTGAACCCTACCGTATTGACATTGGCAATATTATTGCCAATACTATCCATGCGCAGCTGATGGGCACTTAAGCCGGAAACAGCTGAAAACATTGATCGCATCATTGTAAATGACCTCCTGTAATTTGGTTCACTTCATCTGTCGGTCAGAAGTGACAAGCCTCCACAGCGTGGTCCGGCTTGATATTATCTTTTTTCACCTTAAACAATAACAGCTCCGTCAATATTCGTAAACGTTTGATCTTTTAGCTGTTCATCAATGGCAGCCGTAATCACAGTCTTGTTTTGTACACTTGCTATAAAAGCTCGGTTATCCATCATGATTAGGGTTTCACGAATACCTTTCTGTGCTGCTCGATCAATCCCTTGATCCAGTCTGGATAATTCTTGAGGTGACAGCTGAATATTGCGTTGTTCAAGTCTTTCTGAAGCATGCTTCGAAAACTGAACGCCTTGATGTTTATTGAATTGTTTCGCTAAAACTTCTCCAAATCCTTTTTCACCAGCAACTGGATTCCTTGTAATCTTTTCTTTAATTGCGCTTGAATTGATCGGATTAAAGCTAGATTGCACCTTCAGTCGTATGTTATTCATGCGCTTGCCTCCTTGCTACTCACGTTACAGTTTTTAATCTGTCGTGTTTTCGATATTTTCTACACCCGTTTCTTCGTTTACATCTTCGTCTTTATCCTTCTCTATTTCATCTCCATCTCCATGTGTTGCTAAATAAGCTTCAAGAACCTCAGCCAAGGAGCCAATCTGTACAGCTACAGTTGCGTGTCCTTCTACCATGTTGTTGTTCATGATTTTCATATGTTCCATCATGTCTTCATGGTTAGTTTTCATAGATTCATTCATATTCTGCATCTGTTCCAAAGAACTAAATTGTGCCATTTGCGCAATGAATTCTCTGTCTTCCATAGGGTTAAGTGGATCTTGATTGCTTAACTGTGTTGTGAGAAGCTTTAAAAATGCATCTTTATCTAAATTATCGTTAAATGTATTCTTCACTTCATCTGGATTGTAAATATTTGAGTTGCCTATTCCATGTACAGCATCACTAGACATATTAATCTCCTTTCTTCTTATCCAAGCTGGTCAAATCCTTCTACACTAAGGTATGGATTAGAGGCGATTACTGAAGAATTGATTCTGCCTAAAGTCTGACCAACAGATTCATTGTCTTGAATAGAAGCTTTTTTTCGCTTACCTTTATTCATCTGATGTTGAAATTCTCTTTGTTTCTCATATGCTTCTGGATCTTTTCCAACGTACACTTCTAATTGAGTGATGTTCACACCTTTTGCAGTAAGCGACTCTTTAAGTTGATCAAAATTATTTTCTATCATATCCCTAGCGTAAGATGTTTCTGCAAAAATCCTAGCAGTCATATTACCATCCTGATTTGTCAATTGAATGATTAGCTTCCCAAGATGTTCCGGAATTAACTGCATATGAACACGACTTTCACCTTTTTCATGAATCATGCTGATATTCGCTACCATATCTTCCACTACTTGTTGATGTAGTTCAGATCTTTCTGTTTTCATTTCCTCCACCAGCTGAAGATTTTTTTCCAGTAAAGCTTCAATCTCCTGAAAAGGCATGATTACCTCGGGATCCAGTTTCACGTCAGATGTAACCGTAATTTTTTCAGCCATGTTCAGTCTTCCTTCTTCACCCTTAGTATTATCGCTTCCTTTATCAGGTCGCATTCCTTGTTCATTGCTAACAACCTGCTGTATGGTAGCTTCTTTCCCCTTTTCAAGCGCAAAAGAACCTTCTTTTCCTTTTTCCTTGCTTTCTGAGGAATCTTTAGCGTCTTCTTTTTTTATGCCTTTATCATTCAAAAGCGATAGGAGTTTAGCTTTATCTGTATTCTCTGAAGCCAACTGATCCTGAATCGTATTGATCTGATCAGACAGAGACTGCAAAAAATCTTTTACGCCAGAGTTAATCTCTTCGCTTTCCACACTGATAGTAAGATTTTCCAGCTTTTCAGAGAATAACATCAACAGCTTTTCTAATGCTTCTATTTCAGGTTTTTCGCCAATCACTTCATGATTTTGGAACAAGGCCAGCATTTCTGTAAAAAGAATCGCCGTTTCTGAAAAGTCTTGATCCATCAACTCTAGCAGTTTAGATAGTTGCTCATCATCTAGCATTCCCAATAATGTTGTCAAATCTGTTTCCTCAAGAGATTCATGCCACAATGCATCAAATGTTTTTGCCAACTCCTTAAGATCCTTCTCTGTCAAAGACTTCAACTTTTTTTCTTTTGATTCTACTGATCTTTTGGATGCAGCAACATTTTTATCGGCTGACCTCTCTTGATTTCTTAATCTTGAATCAGATCTGGACCGTTGAATTTGTTGAAATCGTTCACCAAAACTATTTTTTTCAGTTTTTTGAGTTTCAGGAAAAGTTCTAGCATCTCTTGTCCTAGCTGCGAATTGAAATTGTTCGCTCATTACTATATCCACTTTTTCACCCCCTTTCAAATTTACATTTTTTACTTGTATATCACCCTCTATTCTCTGTATATTTTTTGAGAAAGAAGTGCTGCCCTAGGCGTACTTAATTCTCCCATCAACTCGGAGATGTCTGCTGTACGCATTCCACGTAATACGTCTAACACAAGATTTTCTTCCGTCTTAACGATCTGTTCTTCAGGTGAAAAAATATGCTGTTCTATGATCGTGTTGCTTACAAGCATCCTCTCGATAAGTGGTGCTAGTTCATCCATACCCATGCGTTGATACACATCGACCATGTCTTTAACCTTTTGCTGATAATTTCTGTAAAAAGTTACCGCTTCCCCCAAGTGTCGTGTTTTTCCATCACGGGCCGCAATCAGTTCTTCTAATAGTAGCATTTCATCATAGAGATCTTGTATAAAATCCATGTCGTTAACCTCGGACAGTATTCTGCCACCCCTATCAGTTGGAAAATGATGATAGATAAATGCCAACTCCTGAATAGAGTGATGTTGGTCTGACCCAATTAATGGTAGTGTGTCATTAACTGACTTGCTTTCGTATAAACTAGCTTTATTTATTAGTTGGGCCTCACGCGCTAGTTGATTTTCAATATTCCGATCGATTGCAGATCTAAAATTTGACGGTATTTGCACCCTAACCTGCTGGGCGATATTATCATCTATATAGCGTAAGTAATCTGCCGCTTTTGCTTCAGAAAACTGTCGAAAGATATCCCCCAGCTCCTTTGATCCTATTTCTCCAGCAGAGTACAGACGTTCCATTTCTTTCACTCCAGCAGGTAATGATAAAGAAGTAATGTAATTCGCTGTTTCTATAGCAAAAACTTCTTGGTCCTGCTCTATCTCCTCTAAAATACGTTGAAGGCTACCATCTTGCAGAAAAGCTCTTTGTAGTCTTTCGTTGACGTTAGTCATCTTTCTCGGATTTTCCCTGCTCATTATATGTCTAAGTTCATTATATAAGTCTTCATCTTCTCCTTTCAAAATAAGCAATTTATCAACAATTCGATCCTCGTCCATTCCTATATAATACTTAGCTATTTCTAATTTTAACTCGTCTTGTTCATCAGGGCTAGGAATTGACCTGAAGTAATTGCCGACAGGGCCCGGTATATGGACAAATACATTGTTTGTTGTATCTTTGAATGATTCATTTGTGTTATAAAGTATTGCTACTGTAAGTATAGGAATTAACAAGATAAATAGTGCAATTATAATGATGATTTTATAGGAACTAGACTTATCCTGTGTTACTTCAATTTCTTCAGCCATTTAAACCTCCTTACTTGGTAGCACTTTTATAAGAAACAAATTGATCTATCTGTGCTGCTTCCATTTTTTTAAACTCAGCTTTGAACGACTCATAATCATTTTCTCGTATTTTTTCGAATTTTTTTGTTTCCTTTTTTGCCTCTATTAAAAGAGATCGGCATTTTTCAACCTCAACTTCAGCTTTTGTCAGTTTGTTTTTTTGAATTTCTATCATATCAACAAGCCATTGAATTTGATTTGATTTAATTTGCACCTCATAGATCTTCTGTTGTTCCTTAATATCTTGCTTCCAACGTTCGAGAGCCATTTCATGCTGTATCTTTAAATCATTGAGTTTTTTTCGTTCTTCTTCTAATGCTTTAACAGCTTCACTCATTATTTGTTTCGCTTTTTCTTCTTTTTTTTCTTTATAAGCTAGAATTGAATCAAATCGGAACCGAAAGTTTTGATCCATTTTTATCAGCCCCTATTATATATTTAGCAATTCGCTAAGCATCAGTATCGTATCTTCATAGTTGCTTTTTTCATTAACATCTTGTTGTAAAAAGCTGTTAATTTTTTCCATCCTATCTATTGCAAAATCAATTTTCTTATTTGAACCTCGAGCATAAGCACCAATACTTATCAAGTCTTCAGCGTCTTTGTAAACTGAAAGTACTTCTTTGATATCATTTGCTGATTTCATCTGTTCTTTTGAAACGATATTTGGCATTACACGACTTAGGCTTGCTAATATATCAATTGCCGGAAAGTGAGTTTTATTGGCAAGTTTTCTTGATAACACAATATGTCCATCAAGTATTCCTCTAACAGCATCTGCTATAGGTTCATTCATGTCATCTCCATCTACTAACACAGTATATAGTCCAGTGATCGAACCTTTTGAAGAGGTTCCAGATCGCTCTAACAGCTTAGGCAAGACAGCAAATACTGAAGGAGTGTAACCTTTGGTCACTGGTGGTTCACCAATTGCCAGTCCTATTTCGCGCTGAGCCATCGAAAATCTAGTTATAGAATCCATCATTAACATAACATTGAAGTTCTGATCTCGAAAAAACTCCGCAACTGCACTAGCTAATAATGCTCCTTTCATCCTGATTAATGGAGGCTGATCGGAAGTAGCAACAATCACGACAGATCTTTTAAGCCCTTCTTCCTGGAGATCATTTTCGATAAACTCTTTCACTTCACGTCCACGTTCGCCAATCAATGCAATAACATTCACATCTGCTTGAGTATTACGCGCAATCATTCCCAAAAGTGTGCTTTTCCCCACGCCACTTCCAGCAAAAATGCCAATTCTCTGCCCTTTACCACAGGTTAGCATAGAATCAATAGCTCTAACACCTAGTGGCAAGGGATCTGCAATCCTCGTTCTTTCTAGAGGGTTAAGGGGTTGACTCATTACCGGATATGATTTCGAGGTTTGCAAAGGTCCTTTTCCATCAAGCGGATTCCCTAAACCGTCAAGTACTCTTCCGAGAAGATGATTCCCTACCTTTACTTCTAACATTGAGCCAGTAGCTTCTACCCTACTTCCAGGACCAATACCTTCCATGTCTCCCAAAGGCATTAATAAAACCTTTTTTTCTTTAAATCCTACAACTTCAGTCATTAACGTGCTTTTTTTTCTAAAGGTATCCACCTTGCATATTTCGCCTATTTTTACAGAAGGACCATTCGATTCTATCGTCAGTCCAATCACCTGAGATACTTTACCATAATACTTAATTAAATCAACTTTATCTAGTGATGCAGTATATTTTTCTAAATTTATTTCTTTCATTCTATCCCTCACTCTGAAGCAAATCAAAAAAATAGTTTTCTATTTTTTTGATTTGCGTTTCAACACTTGCATCAACTTGCCCAGAAGCAGTTTCTATAATGACACTCCCTAAACCCATAGAAGGATCACTTTTTATGTTAATATCTCTAATCCCATCAGTCATAAGGTAAATCCGGTTTTTGTAAGCATAAACTAAATCATAGTCCATTTCGCTGACATGAACAATCAGATTGTCTGTATAATTACATTCTTTAAGTCCTTCTTCTATTAAATTAAATATTAGCTCTTGGTTTTCTTGAAGTTCTGCTTGTATAATGCGCCTGACTGTTTTAACAACAATCTGAAGAATGTCCTTTTCGAGTTCTTTTGCTTTAACTTCTTTCTCAGAGTAAATATTGCGTTTCATTTCTGCTGCTTCATCAATAAGCTGAGTCATTTCTTTGTATCCTTGTTGCTGACCTTTCTCAAGACCATCTTGATAACCTTGTTCATAGCCTTCCTCTTTTGCTTTTTCTGTAATGTTTTTGCTTTCTTCTTTTGCCGTAAGAACTATTTTTTCTGCTTCTTTTTCGGCATTATCAAGAATTTCATCTTTTTTTTGTTCTATTTCTTCGAGCATTATTTCATGCTGATGTTCATCATGACTGATCTTCTCATTAATATTATCGGTCATTTCACAGTCATTACTTCTTGTTTCTGTAGGCTTCTCAGAGACCTTGCTTTTAAATTCAATCTGACGACCTTCTCCAACATTCACCTGATTTGATTTATATATCTTAAACAATGATGTCATCGCCTCCACCTCTAGCGATAATCAATTCGCCTGTTTCTTCAAGTTTTCTGATGACATTAACAATTTTTTGCTGAGCCTCCTCAACATCCCGCAGTCTTATCGGGCCCATAAATTCCATATCTTCTTTGATCATCTCGGCCATCCGCTTCGACATATTGCCAAAGAATACATTAGCCAGCTCTTCTGTTGCACCTTTAAGTGCTACAGCCATATCATTGTTATCAATTTCTCTGATAAACCTTTGAATCGATGCACTATCAAGATTGATAATGTCCTCAAATACAAACATGCGTTTCCTGATCTCCTCTGCAAGTTCTGCATCCTGAACTTCCAAGGTGTCCATTATATTTTTTTCTGTTCCACGATCTACAGCATTTAATATATCAACAATAGACTGTATACCACCAGCACTTGTATAATCCTGACTCACAAGTGAAGAAAGGTTTTTTTCCAGAACAATTTCAACTTCTTTAATGACTTCAGGTGAAGTTCTATCCATTGTTGCTATTCGATGTGCAACTTCAGTTTGTTTTTCCTGTTCCAAAGAAGCGATAATTTGTGAAGATTGATCAGAAGGCAAATATGCAAGAATCAATGCGATTGTTTGAGGGTGTTCATTTTGAATAAAATTAAATAAATGGCTAGGATCTGCTTTTCGCGCAAAATCAAAGGGCTTTACTTGCAAAGACGCTGTAAGCTTATTAATAATATCCATTGCCCTTTGTGATCCAAGCGCTTTTTCCAGTACGTCTTTTGCATAATTAATACCACCCTCAGAAATATACTCTTGTGCAACGCATATTTGATGAAATTCTTCGAGTATTTTTTCTTTCACATCAGGGGGTACCTTCTTCATATTTGCAATTTCCAAGGTTAATTCTTCAATTTCTTCATCATTCAAATGCTGAAAAATTTTAGAAGAATATTCAGGACCCAAACTGATCAAAAGTGTTGCAGCTTTCTCTTTACCAGTCAATTCATCTTTTGATCCGCGTTTGCTCATACCATACACCTCTAATCTTCAGATAGCCAGTTGCGTAACAAATTAGCAATAGCTTCCGGATTCTTGTTAACCAGTTTTTCGATAGATTGTTTCACTTCTGATCCTGCCATTTCAAGATCCAACTCTTCTTGGGATGATATAGCAGGCGCTAATTCTTCATCTGTTTCTTCATCTTCTTCATCTTTACGAACAAATCTTCTATAAGCAATATAAGCGATAGCTGTCACTAGTAAAGCAATAATAACCCAGACCCACCATGGAATAATACTTTCTGGATCCATATCAAAATCCGGTACTAACGGTGTATCAAATTGCTGCACTCCAACCTGAACTACTCGCGTATCCAATCCAGCTGCTGCAGATATGATGTCCATAAGTTCTGTGCGCTCATCATCCGTCAGATCTTCATCCGGTAGAGCGTTGCTATTCAGATACACAGCTACCGTTATATCTTGCACCTGGCCTTGCGCTCTAACTATTTGTTGACGAAGTTCATTTATCTCATAATTTATCGTTCTACTCGCTTCTTCATATGTCGAAGTATATCCATCCTGCTCAACATATTGTACGATATCTTCCGTATTCGGGTCCGTGCCAGGAACTTCGCCGGCACCAATAGACTCAGAACGTATATCAAGCTCTTGCAAACTCCTTGCTATACCATCAGTTTCGTCTTCTATGGGAGGAGAAAACTCAGTAATCTCTGTCACTTCACTATCAAAATCGAGTTTAACATTAGCCATGACCACTACATTACCATAACCATAAACCGTAGAAAGAAAATCGGTTATGCTATTTTCTAAGTCTTGTTGAACTTTCCGTTGTAATGACAACTGATTTCCAACATCCATAGTAGTGTCGTCAGAATCTTGGTCTTGATTTAAGACCCGACCATCAGGACCATGTATTGTAACATGATTCGATTCTAATCCATCAACGGCGTTAGCAACTAAAACAGCAATGCCGTTCACACTTTCCGGTTCTAGTTGAGCGCTTCTATGTAAATCCAAATAAACAGATGCTTTCGCCTGGGTTTGATCATCCACCAACACAAATCCAGATCTTTCTGGTATCGCAATATTAACAACAGCTTTTCTAACTCCCTGAATCTCCTCAATAGTAGAAGCTAAAAAATTCTGTTGTGCTAGTTGCATTCTTTGGGTTCTTTCTTCACTGGTCATCATGAAGGAGCCACCTGTAAACGCATCCTCGAAAGAAAATCTAGCCGTAGGAAGACCCTCAGTAGCAACTACAACTTGTGCTCGCTTTTCGTCATTTACCGGAACCTCTACAATACTACTTGTAGCACCATGCCTCGCTCGAATGCCATTTGCTTCAAGAGTATCCATAACTTCTCCAGCTTGTTGTGGATCCAAGTCATTATACAAAACTGTATAGTCGGCACGAGAGAAATAGAGAATTACTCCAGTTAGAACTCCTAAAACCATAATGGCTACTACAATTATTTTAATTTTGTCTTTTCGGTCAAACTTTTCGAAGTATTCGTTTAGCTGTGACCTTATTTTATCTAGTGCTTCTGACATTTGCTTAGGTTCACCTCAGCTTCATTAGTGCTGTTATATTTGCATTCTCATAATCTCTTGATAAGCATCTACCATTTTACCTCGTACCGCTGTCATCATTTGCATTGCAATGTCAGCCTTCTGTGATGCAACCATGACCTCGTGGACATTTTCTATTTCTCCAGTTGCAAGTTTTTCTGTATATTGATTAGAATCTAATTGCAACTGATTCACATTGCTAACAGCATGACTTAATGCATCCTTAAAGCTATTTTTTTCGCTCTTTTCACTTCTAAACAGACCTAACCCTTCACTTACCGAAGTGTAATGATTATTTATTTGCATACAAATACCTCCTAGCGTCCAATTTCAAGTGCCCGCATCGCCATATTGACAGTGGTGTTCATAGCTGTAATATTCGCTTCATAAGCTCGTGAAGCTGATATCATATTTGCCATTTCTGTAACAGTATCTACATTGGGCATCATAACATATCCGTCTTTATTGGCATCAGGATGTCCCGGGTCATATACATGTTTATATGGTGACGGGTCATTATGAACACCCGTTACTTCTACACCCTGCGACCGTAAGTTTTCACCTTTACTCATCGTGTTTTTCAAGTGATGCGAGAATGGATGGGCAGATTTTTCTTGAAAGGTAACCACTTGCCTTCTATAGGGCATCCCATTTGCAGTTCTAGTTGTGTTCGCATTCGCAATATTTTTTGATATTACATCCATCCTAAATCGTTCAGCTGTCATTCCTGTTCCACTAATATTAATTGAATTGAATACTCCCATTCTTATCTACTCCCTTCAGAAATAACAGTCCTTAGCTTATGGAACTCTCCATTAATTCGAGTTGAAAGCGTTTGATACCACAGCTCATTTTTAGCACGTTCTGCCATTTCAACATCGATATCAACATTATTACCATCACGTCGTGTACTAAAATTTGTTCTTTGGTTTTTTTTATGTGTTACAGATTCCGGAGCTAAATTCCCTATAGGAATATGTTTTTGATGTGTTAATTTTACCGGTATTGTGTTGTTATTTATCACATCTTTCATGATGCTTTCAAACTCTACAGATGTTTTTTTAAATCCAGGTGTGTTAACGTTAGCAATATTATTGGAAATCGATTCATTTCTTGCCCACGAGGCATCCATAGCCCTCGACAATAAATCAACGTTTCTATATGTGTTGTTCATACCAATCAAGCACCTTTCAGTAATATGATTTTTTCACAATATTCTATAGTCTGATAGACGTATGTATTACTCAAATTAAACACTTCTACATTTTATCACATAATAAACTATCTGACTCCTTAAATATTGATACGAAAACAGTTTGGGACTAAAGTCTTGCATGGCGACATGCAGGCGCTGAACAAGTACGATAGTCTTTATGCCAACTCATCTTTAATGCTAGTTTACAGCACTAGTGTTGGTTTCGAACCTTCCAAAACAATGTATAGCAAAATTTTATAGTTATTGCAGATCTACCACCGTCAGTAAATAGTATACCTCAAAAACACTTTTGTTAAGGGTAATATCGTATATTAAAAAGAAGTCACATATATGACTTCTTTTTGCATTTATCCTCATGCTGTCCTAACGCTTTAATTTTTGTAGTTCCTCTAAAAGGTTTGAGTTCAGAATTCTTATATGTGTTCCTTTCATTCCCAAGGATCTTGATTCTATCACACCTGCACTTTCAAATTTTCTCAATGCATTTACAATAACCGACCTTGTAATCCCAACACGATCAGCTATCTTACTTGCAACAAGTAGCCCTTCCATTCCGTTAAGTTCATTGAAAATATGCTCTACAGCTTCAAGCTCCGAATACGACAAGGTATCAATAGCCATTTTAACCACCGCTTTACGACGTGCTTCTTCTTCAATTTCTTCCGATTTAGCCCTCAATATCTCCATGCCTACTACCGTAGCGCTATACTCAACCATCACTAAATCTTCATCCGAAAACTCTTGACTATGCCTAGCCAACACCATCGTCCCTAAGCGTTTTCCACTTCCATTTATAGGAACCACCGTTACTAATTTATTGTAACTTTCTACATCATACTTAAAAAGCCTAAGCAAAGCATCTTTTGTAATGTTTGATTGAGTTTCCACAACTTGTAACAATTGATCATTGTATTCATCAGGAAATCTTTTTTCACCCGACTTTTCATCTAAGACAATAGGACAATCCGAAGTATCTGTTAAGCTGACACCCAATACTTTCCCTTTCGCACTTGCTACATATACATTAGCATCCAGTATATCACTCAACGTTCTGCACAGTTCATTAAATGACACAGCATTCTCACTTGATTTTTGTAATATCTGATTAATTCTTCTTGTTTTTTGCAATAAAGCTAATGACATTAAAATACCTCCTCAATTTAATTGGTTTATATTTAGTTAACTCTCTTATTTACTATAGAAAGCGTAACATAATAATTCAAAAAATTCAATCATATTTTTCCTGTTCTTCTGCTTTTAGCTTCCTCTTATAACCACATTCTTTGTTTGAACAAACTAGTTGATCGCCTTTTTTAAGCCTTTTTATGGTCATATATTCCGAACAATTTGGACATCTTTCTTCAACCGGTTTACTCCATGAAACAAATCGACACTCCGGAAATTGGTTGCATCCATAAAAAAGTCTTCCTTTTTTCGATTTTCTTTCAACCACTTCTCCAGCATTACATTTCGGACAAGATAATCCTATTTTTTTTATAAATGGTTTCGTGTTCGTACATTCAGGATATTTAGAGCAAGCTAAAAACTTACCGTATCTTCCGTACTTAATAAGCATTTGCTCACCACAAGCATCACACAGTTCATCGCTTTCTTCAACAAAATCCACCTCTTCCACATGCTGGTCAGCGTGTTCAATCATTTCATGAAAAGGTGTGTAAAACTCCCGAATTATTTCTTTCCATTCTTCCTGACCGTCTTCTATAGAATCAAGCCTTTTTTCCAACTCTGCCGTAAAGTGTATATCAAGAATCTTACTAAAATAGTCTTCTAGTAGCGTTGTCACAAGAACTCCTAGTTCTGTTGGCTTTAAGTTTTTTCCATCTTTAACAACATAACCTCTCGAAAGAATGGTGCTAATCGTCGGAGAATAGGTGCTCGGTCTTCCGATTCCTAAATCTTCCATCGTTTTCACTAAAGAAGCTTCTGTATATCTAGCTGGCGGTTGAGTAAAGTGTTGTTTTGGATTGGAATTAATAACGTGAAAAGTTTGATCTTTCACTAATGCTGGAAGCACTTGGTCTTTTGAACGAGTAGCGTAAGAATAAGCTTTAAAAAAGCCTTCGAATTTCATAGCGGAGCCATTTGCCTTAAACAAATACCCATCACAATTTAACGTCGCATTGATAGTATCAAAAACAGCAGGAGCCATTCTACTAGCAACAAATCGTTCCCAAATAAGCTTGTATAATTTATACTGATCATTGCTGAGATTGTTTTTTATCGATATAGGAGTCCGCATCACATCTGTTGGACGGATGGCTTCATGCGCATCTTGAATAGATACTTCTTTTTTCTTTCGAATAGTCGCCTTTTGATTATTCACATATTCTATCCCATACTCATCTTTAATAAAATCAATTGCATGTTGATTAGCTTCTTCCCCAATACGTTTAGAATCTGTACGCAAGTAAGTGATCAGTCCTACTGTTCCTTCTTTCTCAAGGTCGATTCCTTCATATAATTGTTGTGCTATCGCCATTGTTTTGCGAGTTGCAAATCCTATACGATTAGATGCTTCCTGTTGCAAAGTACTGGTCGTAAACGGATCATATGGATTTCGCTTCTTTTCTCCTTTTGTAACATCTGAAACTTTAAGATTTTTTCCATCTATATAGTCAATTATCTGTTGAACTCTTTCTTTCGACTTCAACTCTTTTTCACCTTTGTCATCTTTATAAAACTGAACCGTCATATTATTTTGCTTTATATCTTCTACTTCTAACTCGAGGCTCCAATATTCTTCAGGAATAAACTTTTTAATTTCTTCCTCACGATCTTTGATCATCTTAGTTGCTACTGACTGTACACGTCCAGCACTAAGGCCTTTTCGAAGTTTTTTCCATAGTAAAGGACTCAAATTGTACCCTACTAATCTATCTAACACTCTTCTGGCTTGCTGCGCATTTACTAAGTTCAAATCAATTCTTTGCGGGTTTTTCACCGCATTTTTTATTGCACTTTTTGTGATTTCATTAAAAACAATTCTACATGAGTTTTGGTCATCAATATTCAGTGCATTAGCCAAATGCCAAGAAATCGCTTCACCTTCACGATCAATATCTGTTGCTAGTAATACTTTCTTTGATTTCTTCGCTTCTTTTTTTATTTCATTTAAAATAGGTCCTTTACCACGTATCGTAATATATCTTGGTTCAAAATCATTATCAATATCTACTCCCATTTTACTTTTAGGAAGATCTATAATATGTCCAACAGAAGCTTTCACTGTATAATGGCTTCCTAAAAACTTTTTGATTGTTTTTGCTTTTGCAGGTGACTCTACAATCACCAGAGTTTTAGCCAAACTAACACCTCATTTTCCCATAAATAAAATTTCAAGCTTGATTATATCAGCTTAACGAATAGATGTAAATATTCGCCCTCCAACAGTAGTCACCATACCTTTTAATTCCAGCACAGTTATCATACTATTAATTTCCCAAACAGGTAAATCCATTAAATATACCAATTCATCTATAGACGTTTCTTTTTTAGCTATTAAATCAATTAACTGATTTTCTTTTTTGCTTAAATTAGAGAAATTGCTTGGTCTGGAGCCTGTATTCTTTTTCAAGAGTTGCTTCGATTCAAGTTCATCAATAATATCCTCAGGCTTTAAAACCATTTTAGCCCCATCTTGAATAAGTTGGTTAGTTCCAGAACTAAGAGCGTGAGTAATATGGCCTGGTAAAGCGTATACCTCTTTCCCTTGTTCCATAGCAAAATCAGCTGTAATAAGAGACCCGCTTTTTTCTCCAGCTTCTATTATAAAGACTCCATTTGAAATTCCACTTATAATTCTGTTACGAGCTGGGAAGTAATGTTTTTGAGGACTAAAACCTGGTGGATATTCAGAAATAATAGCTCCTGTACGTATAACACGTTCGTAAATTTTACTATTTGAAGCCGGATATATATAGTCTATTCCACAACCCAAGATACCTATTGTATACCCACCTCCCTCTAGTGCCCCCTCATGACTTAAAGCATCGATTCCGTAAGCTAATCCACTTATTACTCCTATTCCATTTTCAACCAATCGTTGAGAAAACTCTCTAGCTGCCCATTTCCCATAAGAAGACGCTTTCCTAGCACCAACCATCGCTATCAGAGGAATATCTGAACGCAAGTTCCCCCTAACATATAATACAAAGGGAGGGTCGTAGATATTTTTCAATAATGCTGGATAACCATCATCAAATATGGTGATAATTTGACATTGTGAACGCAAGTTAGCAATTCGTTTTCTATACTCTTCCGGATTTAATAAAACTTTCTTTATTTTAGCTCGTTTTTCTGCAGCTTTTGGAAAAAGATGGTCAATACACGTCGGTGACAGATTCCAGAATTCATCATAACTCCCTGCATATTGTTCAATTATTATAAAGTCTTTATAGTTAGAAATCCCTTCTAAACTCAAACTAATAATAGTCAATTTTTCTTTAGTAATTACCAACTCATCAACTCCTTTGAAAAAGTGAAGTTGTTCTAAATTGCAAAGCTTCAGCTAAATGTTTCTCTTCTATTTTTTCAGATAGTTCCATATCTGCTATAGATCTGGACACCTTCATTAATCGGCTGTACGCACGTGCACTAAGTTTTAGTCTGTCATATGCACAAGCCATTAATTTTTCTGCATTCGCTTCAAGAACACAGTATTTCTTAATTTGCGTTGTATTCAAATTAGCATTTTTGATGCCTGAGTTTCCATAACGATCGAATTGAAAATCTCTGGCTTTAGCAATTCTTTTTCGAATAGATGACGATGATTCCATTCGTCTCGTCGATGTCAAATCTTCATACTCCAGTCTTCTAGCTTCACAGAACAAATCCACTCTGTCTATCAACGGTCCTGATATGCGCTGCACATACCTTTGGATCTGATAAGGCGCACATGTACATGCTCTACCTTTTTCTTCAAAACCATAATAACCACAAGGACAAGGGTTCATTGCTCCAATCATCATAAAGTTAGCAGGAAAAGTAAAGGTTCCTGCTGATCTCGATATCGTTACAAAGCCTTCTTCCATAGGTTGTCTCAAAATTTCCAGTGATCTTTTATCAAACTCAGGAAGTTCATCCAAAAACAAAACCCCGTGATGACTTAAAGAAATTTCTCCTGGCCTCGGAATCCTTCCTCCACCTGTTAATGCAGCCGCCGAAGAGGTGTGGTGAGGCGCTCTGAAGGGTCTGGATTCCAGAGCGTTCGTACTGTGTTTCAATAAGCCAGCTGTGCTATAAATCGAAGCTACCTCCATCGACTCCTCAAAGCTTAATGCAGGCAAAATACCTGGCAGACATCTTGTTAACATCGTTTTTCCAGACCCCGGTGGTCCTACTATTAAAAGATTATGACTGCCTACCGCTACTATTTCCATTGCGCGTTTTAAGTTTTCTTGACCACTCACCTCATCGAAGTCCTCAGTAATTAAAGTTTGATTTTCATCATTTAATACACCATCACTAGTTACTAAGTCAATGTCACTATTCAATCTCTCAACCAAATCATTTAGATTCGTCGCAAAGTAAAACTGTAAACCTTCCACAAGCATGGCTTCCTTGTAATTATCCATTGGAAGAATCATTTTTTTATATCCCTGAGACTTCAACTCTAATATCATAGGAAGCACACCGTTAACACTCATAATCGACCCATCCAGTGACAATTCGCCTATAACAACCATATCATCAAGTAATTTATCTTTCACCTGCTTCGTAGACAATAGAGTTGCTATAGCAATCGGTAGATCAAAATGCGTCCCTTCTTTACGACTATCTGCCGGAGAAAGATTCACAGTGACTCTTTGCATCGGAAACTCCATACTGCTATTATCTATAGCCGCACGAACCCTATCTCTAGATTCTTTTACAGCCATATCAGGTAAACCAACAATGTTAACAGCCGGAAGGCCATTGACAACATCCACTTCCACTTCCACCTTATTTGCCTGCATTCCTACAATACTAGCTGTCACAACTTTCGAAAGCATAGAAATCAATCCTTTCCTAGTTGTTAAAAAGCATTGATGATGTGGTTCACTTTCCAAAATTCATCGCCTAAAGTTTCATCTAAAAAAATTTCAACGACATCAAACCGAACTTTCCTTTTTTCAAGTTTGTATTTTTTTATGTACAAAAGTGCCACTTTGCGTATTTTCGACTGCTTATAGGATGTTATTGCCTCCCTTGGCAATCCATATTTTCCTGTTCTTCTGCTTTTTACCTCAACAAAAACAATGCTATCCTTATCAGCGATAACAATATCTATTTCCCCTAATTTTGTTCTAAAGTTTTCATTTAATATAGAGTAGCCTTTTTCTAGCAAATAACTCTTTGCTTTTGCTTCTCCTTGTTTCCCAATGGACTGTCTCGTCAATCCTTCTCACTCATTTCAAAATCTTTTTCAAAAAACTAAATCGATGATTGTCTGTTGGACCATACTTTAGAATAGCTTCACGATGCTCTTTAGTCCCATATCCTTTATTTTTATCTAAAGCATATCTACCATCTTTCAAACTCCACTCTTTACACAAAGTATCTCGATGCACTTTTGCTACGATTGATGCAGCTGCAATCCCGTGGACAAGATCCTCTCCGCGCACAAAACTTTCTTGCGGATATGCTGTATGCAGAGTTTCTGCATCAATAAGTAAATAATCTGGAGTTATTTTTTGCCCGCGGGAATTTTCTAAGTTTTCAACAGCTAATATCATCGCCCTTTTTGTAGCTTGTTTTATATTAATATCATCGATTACTCGTGAAGAAATCCTCCCAATCCCTATAGCTATTGCTTTTTTATATATAATATCATAGAAAAATCTACGTTTGTTTTCTGATATTTTCTTCGAATCTTTTACTCCTTCAATGTAAGTATATGGAGGCAAGATAACAGCAGCTGCAACCACATCACCATACAAACATCCACGGCCAACTTCATCAATACACGCTATATTTTTATAGTTTTTTTCCCACAATTTATTTTCAATCGAATAAGATTCCATCGTCTCTCCCTATTCACTCGGTTTTTCCAGTGTCATTCGACCTAGTTTACCACCTCTAAACTCATCTAGCAAAATGTTCGAAACTCTAAGAAAATCTATTTCAAAGCCCCTTAGAACACATCCTCTATTTAAGGCAATTTCTTTCATCACATCAATGGGTTCTTTGCTTGCGAAATTTCCATATCTTTTTTGTATAGATTGAGGATATAATAAGAGTAGATCTTCTAAAAGTTTTAATCCTAATTCTTCTATATCAAGAATTTCATCTTTAATTGCCCCCGTCTGGGCAAGACGAATTCCAACTAACTCATCTTCAAATTTAGGCCAAAGTATACCCGGCGTATCTAGCAGTTCTATTGTCGAGTGGATTTTAATCCATTGCTTACCTTTTGTTATCCCCGGTTTATCGCCTGTCTGAGCTCTTTTTTTTCCAGCAAGCAAATTGATAAGTGTTGATTTCCCAACATTAGGAACCCCTACAATCATCACTCTTACTGGCCTTGGATTTCGCCCTCTTTTTTTTAACTGCTCTGCTTTTTCCTGATATAGATGTTGAAGTTGCAACATTACTTTAGAAGCTGTTTTTTTATCTATAGAATTAACAGCTATAGCTGTTTTGTTTTGTTTTCGAAAACTATTCAGCCATTCAACTGTAATAGATTCATCTGCTAAATCAGATTTATTTAGAATGATTAAACTTTTTTTATTGCTGATAATTTTTAGAATCTGTGGGTTCTGACTACTGCAAGGTATTCTAGCATCTAAAATCTCTATTACTATATCCACGAGTCCCAATTGATCTTGTAATAACTCTTTTGTTTTTTTCATATGTCCTGGGTACCAATTTATTTTCATTATCATCACTTCCATAAAAAAATATCTTACACAGTTAGAAAGGGACTGAATGCCAGTCCCTTAAAGCTATTTCTTATCTTTGATTTTAAATGCAGCTTTACCAATCCGTTGACGAATATAGTGCAGCTTAGCTCTTCTTACTTTACCACGTTTAATAACTTGAATCTTTTCTATTTTGGGCGAATGTACAGGGAATGCTCTTTCAACACCAACTCCTGACGCAATGCGCCTTACAGTAAAAGTTTCTCTTATTCCTCCACCTTGCCTTTTAATTACTATACCTTCAAACACCTGGATTCTTTCTCTTGTACCTTCTTTTACTTTTACATGAACTTTAACAGTATCTCCGGTATTAAAAGATTCAACGTTGTTTTTTAACTGATCAGCTTCTAAGCTTCTAATTAGTTCCATTTTTTCTTCCTCCTTCCATTTTAAGACGTTCATTTGCAGATTTGCAAGAAAAGCGCCTGTATTAATTTCACCGTTGTTATGTCCTGTATCGCGAATATTAGCAATCAGTTTCTTCA
Source organism: Tindallia californiensis (assembly GCF_900107405.1). NCBI lineage: Bacteria > Bacillati > Bacillota > Clostridia > Peptostreptococcales > Tindalliaceae > Tindallia > Tindallia californiensis. The sequence continues at coordinate 262,796 of NZ_FNPV01000005.1, forward strand.
TTAGGGTTTTCTCTAAGCTTTTTAATAAACTGTTTTTCTTCTTCCGTCATGTTTATTCCATTCAATAGATCCGGTCTTTTCAACCACGTTTCTTTCAGCGATTGAAAGTGACGCCATTTGTTAATCTTCGAATGATCTCCTGATAACAATACATTAGGCACTTTTTGACCTAGATATTCTCGCGGGCGAGTATATTGAGGATATTCTAACATACCATTAAAAAAAGATTCTTCTTCATACCTTTTTTTAGAATCTAGTACATCCGGCAGTAAACGAACAACGCTGTCTACTATTACAGCTGCAGGTAATTCTCCACCAGTAAGCACATAGTCACCAATCGAAATTTCATCGGTAGTTACTGTATCTATAGCTCTTTGGTCAACGCCTTCATAATGTCCACAAAGAATAATGATATGCTTTTCTTCTGACAATTCCTTGGCAATGCACTGGTTCAAGGTTTTACCTTTAGGAGTGCAGTATATTGTCCTGATCTCCTTATCAGTATTACACTTTTTCACAGCAGCTTGATGAGCGCTTACTATTGGCTGTGGTGTCATAATCATTCCACCACCTCCACCAAACGGATAATCATCAACACTGTTATGTTTATCCAAAGAAAAATCTCTTATGTTCATCGTTTCAATTTTAACGGCGTTTTTTGATTGAGCTCTCCCTATCATACTGCCCTTAAAGTAAGGTTCTAAAACTTCCGGAAAGAGTGTTAATACTTTTATGATCATGTAATCAGTCCTTCAATTGGCTCAATGATCATAAAACCCTCTTCTACAGATATCTTTTTCACAAAAGCCTTTACATTCGGAATCAGATATTCTTTATTTTCTTGTGATTTTACAACTAGAATATCTTGAGCACCTGAGGAGTTTATTTTTTCAACATGACCTACTAGGCAATGATTGACATCAAACACTTTCATACCAATTAAGTCAGCAATGTAAAACTGGTCTTCTTCAAGTTTATGTCTTTGTGATTTATCTGTGTACAGGTAAGAACCTTTTAGTTCCAAGGCTTTATTCATCGTTTCTATGTCTGAGAGGTATAGCAAAAGATCTTTAGATCTGATTTTCACATTTTCAATATCATATCGCATGTGAGTCTCACCAACATAAAGCCATTCAAGTTCAAGGAACCGTTCTAACTCATCTGCTAAGCATTTCACCTTCATGCCTCCATTAATACCATGAGCGTTGGTTACAACTCCTACTTTAAGGAATTCCATTAAGTTTACCTCCACAAATATTCATTGCTGGCAGATCACATTATTTCTACAATTACTTTTCTGTTTTCACCAGTTGAAGCAGCCTTCACTACTGTACGTATTGCTTTTGCAATACGTCCTTGTTTTCCTATTACTTTGCCCATATCATCCGGCGCTACACGCAACTCAACGATAATAGACTGGTTATTTTCAGTCTCCTTAACTCGAACCTGTTCAGGATGGTCTACAAGTGATTTTGCGATCAACTCAACTAACTGGCCCATGGCTCCATCCTCCTTAGTACTCAAAACTATTCAAGAATCCCATTTTTCTTAAACAGAACTCGTACAGTTTCTGTTGGTTTTGCACCATTTTTCATCCATTTTTGAGCTTTTTCTTGATCAATTTTAATTTGCTTTGGTTCGGAAACCGGATTGTAGTAACCAATTTCTTCTATAAACCTTCCATCACGAGGCGCGCGACTATCCGCAACTACGATTCGGTAGAATGGTTTTTTGTTTGCACCCATGCGTTTCATTCTAATCTTTACGGCCATTGATTTTCACCTCCCCCTAAAAGTAAATGTCCAACAAATATTTATTCTTTATTTTTATATAGCCATCAAAAAGGAAGCTTGAATCTGTTTCCTTTCTTAGCTCCTTTTTCCATATCTGTAAACTGTTTCATCATTTTTCGTGTTTGCTCAAACTGTTTTAAGAGTTTGTTTACCTGTTGAATACTCGTCCCGCTACCAAAAGCAATTCTTTTCCTGCGACTTCCATTGATAATGCTAGGATTTGATCTTTCACCTTTTGTCATCGACTGAATGATCGCTTCTATATAAACCAGTTCTTTTTCATCTACATCCAAATTCTTTAGCTGCTTTCCACCAACACCGGGAATCATCTCAAGTATTTCTTTCATCGAACCCATATTCTTCATTTGCTGCAACTGATCCAGAAAATCATCAAAAGAAAACTGTTGTGTTCGCATTTTCTTTTCAAGCTCTTGAGCTTTTTTCATATCCATGGTAGTCTGGGCTTTTTCGATCAGAGTTAGCACATCACCCATTCCTAGGATTCTTGAAGCCATCCTGTCTGGATGAAACGTTTCAAATTCTTCAATCTTCTCACCCATACCAACAAATTTAATCGGTTTATTCGTAACGGCACGAACAGATAAAGCAGCCCCCCCTCGTGTATCGCCATCTAGCTTTGTAAGAATCACCCCATCAATCCCTACTTGATTACTAAACGACTCTGCAACATTGACGGCATCCTGTCCTGTCATCGAATCCACAACCAATAATACTTCTTGAGGTTTCACTTCATTTTTAATATTTTGCAACTCTTCCATCAATACATTATCAATATGTAGCCTTCCGGCAGTATCAATAATCACCAAATCATTACCATTTTTTTTCGCTTCTTCAATGCCTGCCTTCGCAATGTTAACAGGATCTATTTGATTACCCATACTAAACACTGGAACATCTATTTTTTCACCAACTGTTTTCAACTGTTCAATCGCAGCAGGTCGGTAAATATCTGCGGCAATCAGTAATGGTTTTTTTTGTTGTTTCTTCATCATATTAGCTAATTTACCACATGAAGTAGTTTTCCCAGAACCTTGCAGCCCTACCATCATATAGACAGTTGGCAAGGTTGATGAAAAAGTCACTTTGCTTTCACTACTACCCATTAGCAATGTCATTTCTTCATTTACAATTTTTATCACTTGTTGCCCTGGTGTTAGACTTTCTAAAACTTCGCCTCCAATGGCTCTTTCCTTAACTTTATTTATAAAGTCCTTCACAACCTTGAAGTTAACATCAGCTTCTAACAATGCAAGCTTGACTTCTCTCATCGCTTCCTTCACATCAGACTCGGTTAATTTACCCTTACCTTTTAGTTTGTCAAATGTTGCCTGAAGCTTTTCTGCCAGTCCTTCAAAGAGCATTTGATCACTCCTTTTTTCAGCATCCCTATCACAATTGTTTTAACAGTTCTTTTAGCTCATCAAAAAAATCACTAAGCTCCGTCCCTGCATTCTTTAATTCGCAGTTTTTTATTTTTTTTTCTATGTTTTTTATGATCACCTGCTGTTGAAAATGCTTTTCCAGAAGCTTCATATTGTCTTCGTATTTTTCCAGAATAATCTCTGTTCTTTTCAAGTGATCATAAACGGCTTGTCGTGACACTAGCAAAGTTTCTGCAATTTCTGCTAAAGAAAAATCCTGCTGATAGTAAAGATCCATCATATATCGTTGTTTTTCTGTTAATAAGCCTTGGTAAATGTCATATAACAGAATCATCCTCATGTTCTTCTCGTCCAATTTAACACCCACCTCGATAAGTGTAAAGTAGTTTAACTTTACAACATAGTTGAGTATACATAAATCTTTCTAAAAAGTCAAGAACTATATTTTAAAATCATTCTATCGATCCAACAATGCATTAACAAAGCTTTCCGCTTCAAAAGGTTGTAAATCTTCAATGTTTTCTCCTACGCCAATAAATTTAACCGGCACTCCTAACGTTTGTGCAATTTGAATAATAATGCCCCCTTTTGCAGTGCCGTCAAGTTTTGTTAATACAATACCTGTGATAGGAGCTACTTCTCCAAATGTTTTTGCTTGTTGAATTGCATTTTGACCCGTGGTTGCATCTAACACCAATAGAACTTCTTTATTAGCTTCAGAGTACTCACGATCTACTATTCTAAAAATTTTATTCAACTCATTCATGAGATTTTTCTTGTTGTGCAATCTACCTGCTGTGTCACAAATTAAAACTTGTGTTTCCTTAGCCTTCGCTGACTGAATAGCATCAAAAATGACCGCCGCTGGATCAGAACCTTCTTGATGTTTTACGACTGGTGTACTGGACCTATTTCCCCATATTTCCAGTTGATCAATGGCACCTGCACGAAATGTATCTCCGGCTGCTAGTAATACATTTTTGTTCTGTTTTTTACAATAGTCTGTCAGTTTTCCAATGGTTGTAGTTTTTCCAACACCATTTACACCTACTATAAGAATCACCGTAGGGTCACTCAGTAGATTAAGCTCATGATCCGATTGTTCAACGGTCAAAAGTTCTATTAAAACTTCCTTAAGCAGTGATTTAACTTGCGCTGCATCTTCTACACGATTCTCTTTTACTTTTTGTTTTAATTTTTCTAATGCATTTATAGTAGCATCATATCCAACATCAGACATAATTAATATTTCTTCTAACTCTTCATATAAATCATCATCTATTTTCCCGTAACCTACTAATAAACCATCCAGCTTATTACCTAATTCTTTAGTAGTTTTATTCAAACCATCCTTTAATCGTTGAAACAAACCCTTCGTATTACTTTCAGACTCATTTTTTTCTTTTTTAAAAAACATTTCTTTTCTCCTTATCATATATTGTATTTAGATTAATAAAGGTAATCCACAACCTAATGTCAACTGGCATAGTTTATCAGCAAAATAAAATCAGATTGTTTTATACCACACTTCTATTCTTTTATTTTTTCGTACCATTCAAGATACTATGTCATTATTCAGATCAGCTAACTTTAAACGCAACAACTTTGAAATCCCTTTTTCTTCCATCGTTACACCATATAAAGAGCTCGCCCTTTCCATTGTTAACTTTTTATGTGTTACAACCACAAATTGGATATCAGCAGAAAGATCCACCAGGAAGTCAGCAAATTTATCAACATTCGCATCATCCAAAGCTGCTTCTATTTCATCCAAAACACAAAACGGCGATGGCTTTACGAGTAAAATGCTAAACAAAAGAGATATAGCTGTCATAGCTTTTTCTCCACCAGATAATAGCGATAAATGCTGGAATCTTTTGCCTGGCGGTTGCGCAACAATATCTATACCAGAATAAAGTACATTTTCTGGTTCTTGCAAATGTAACTCTGCCGTTCCACCATTAAATAGTTTCTCAAATACCTGCTGAAAAGAACTCTGTATTTTTTCAAACTGTTCTTCAAATTGCTTTGTCATTTTATAGTCAAGTTCACAAATGATTTTTTCCAGTGATTCTTTTGCATTTTCCATATCTTCTTTTTGAAAGGTTAAAAACCGATGCCTATCTTTCATTCGTCTATATTCTTCAATCGCACCAACATTAATCTCGCCTAAAGCTTTCATTTCGCTTTTTAACTTTTCCAAATCATATTCAACAACTTTATCACACGGTGGATGATTGAGCGTTTCTCTAGCCGCTTCTAAACTATCCATGTTGAACAAAGATAATTTTTCGACACATTGCTCTATCTGCCATTCTAACCGAGAGCTTTTCATTCTTAGTGTGTTCACTTCGTTTTTCATCTCATCTTGCTTATTTCGAGTTGTATCCAGCTCATTCATCGCGTTTTGATATTCAAGCCTTGTCTGATCTTCCAAGGTAGAGAATCGCATGATTTGTTTTTCTTGCTGAAGTTCTTTCGCAGAAAAATGATCTATTTTTTTTTCTTGAAGATACAGCTTGTTACTAAGTTCTCCCATAGAAGCCATGCTGTTTATCCTTTCATTACGTAGGGTATCACTACTCACCGTCGAATGAATTATAGCATTTTCAAGATCTTGTTTTTCTTTTTCTAAAGACTGCTTTCGTTCTTTTAACTCCGCTGCTTCAATTCTTAAGTCCGTATGCTTGTTTTGAATTGATTCAAGCATCACCTTATGCTTATCCAAAATGATTAAGTTATCTTCTACTTCTCCTTGAACTTTTTCAGTCCGTTGATTAAGCACCGCTATGTCTAACAAAAATGTTTTTTCTCTCACATCTAAACCAAATAAATTCCTCTTCAACTCATATCGTTCATCCTCCAAACGAGTATGATTATTTTTAAGGTCATTTATTCTATCCACAAAATTACTAGCATTGATACTAACTTCTATTAATTTTTTTTCTTCATTACTTATTTCTCTTTCCGTTTCAGCAATTTTATCTTTTACTGCCTTTATCTTCGCTTCATTTTCTTCGATCCCGACTCTTCGTTTTTTCTCTTTTTCCTGTAGGATAACAATTTGATTTTCAATCTCTTTTATCTCTTTTTTTCGAATCAGTAGCCCATCATTTTGTTTTGAATAAGATCCACCTGTCATTGATCCGCCAGGCAATATCAATTCTCCATCTATTGTGGTGATTTTAACCTGTTGGTTAAATTTACGACTAATCTGTATGCCAACCTCTAAATCATCTGTAACAATGACCCTGCCTAGCAAATAATTAAATATGGTTTCATAATGACTTGAAAAGCTCACGAGATCAAGTGCACAAAATGACTTATCGAATTTTTGTAAATTGTATTTTTCTTCTTGCTTTAACTTCCTCTCTTGAACTGAACTAATGGGTAAAATAGTAACTCTGCCTTTGCGTGTTTTTTTGAGATAATCAATGATTTTTTTTGCTTGATAGTCATGATCGGTAATAAGAAATTGGAGCGCTTGACCCATGGCAATTTCAATCGCAAGTTCATATCCACTCGATACAGTTAGTAAGTCTGCCACAATTCCACGAAATCCATCAAACATAACTGATTCTTTGTGAACAGCTGTTAACAAATTTTTAACTCCAACATTGAAGCCATCATAATTCTTACTCATTTTGACTAGTAAACTTTTCTTATTATTGAGCTTTTGTATATTTTCTACTATCTTTTGAACATCTATGAGTTCACTCTCATGCTTATTTTCCAACTCATGCAATCTTTTTTTTTGATTATCCGCTAAAACTCTCAGTTGACTGATGTTACTTTCAATGGTGGTTTTTTTTTCACTATTTCTTTTTTCTAAATCCCTTTGCATCTCTTCTTCTTTTCTAATCTTCTTAATATCATCTTCGACAACCCTCAGCCTCAAATGGTTAGCTTCTTGTAATGCAGAAGTCCTCTGATGTTTATTATGAATAGAATTCAGTTCATTATGATTTTCAATGATACTACTTTTTCCTGTTTCTACTTTGTCTTTATACATTGCTAACGATTCTTTCTTCAGCTTAATTTCATTGTAAAACTTTTCTAATTTTCCATCTACATCCAATATACTCTTGTTTAAGTCTTGCAATAATATATTCAATTGGTCTAATCGAGTTTTTGTATCCATCAAGTTAAGATTTTGTTCAATTATCTCTTTATCAAGTTTTAATAAATGGCTTTTACGATAGTTTATTTGCTGATAATATATATTGCGTTGAATACGATTTTCTTCAATGGTTTTTTTTATCTTTTCCAATTCACTTTGAAGTGCATTAGTTTTTTGACGATAAGATTCCAGGGCCAGTTCTTTTCCTTCTAGTTTTTCCTGAATATTATTTTCTGTTTTTTTACAAGAACGCGCTTTTGACTCTGCTTGATGTATTTTCTGTTTTATTTCTTGCATTGCATTGCTTTGCTTATCGATATTATCAACCAAAGTAGATATCTCTAAATAATCCGCCAGTTCTTTCATCCGAAGATATTTTTCCGCTTGAGAAGCTTGTAATTCCAGTGGTTTAATATGCTGATTCAATTCTGATAAAATATCATTTATTCTCAACAAATGTTCATGAGTTCGCTGTATTTTTTTCTCAGCTTCATCTTTACGCGATCGATACTTAACTATCCCAGCCGCTTCATCAATCAACAGTCTTCTTTCCTCGCCCTTTTGATTTATTATTTCATCAATTCGCCCCTGGCTGATCATAGAGTATCCCTCTTTACCAATACCTGTATCCATAAGAAGTTCTTTAAGTTCCTTCCTTCTGCAAGAACTATTATTAATAAAATATTCACTCTCTCCAGATCTATATACTCTTCTCGTTAAGCAAACTTCTTCGAAAGCCAATGGTAGTTTACGGGTCGCATTATCAAATACAATAGAAACTTCAGCTATTCCCATAGCTCTTCGTTTATCAGTACCAGTAAAAATAACGTCTTCCATCTTATGTCCTCTTAAACTTTTAGCACTCTGTTCACCTAAAACCCACCTCATTGCTTCTGTTATATTACTCTTACCGCAACCATTGGGTCCGACTATACCTGTTATACCTTTTTCAAATTGTATATCTACTTTATGTGCAAATGATTTAAACCCTTTTATTTCTAGTCTTTTCAGATACATCTTTAACTTTCCTCCCTAGGAAAGGTATTGAATAGCAGCTTTTGCAGCATTTTGCTCCGCCTCTTTCTTGTTTCTTCCTGATCCAGAACCTAATATTTTACTATCTGATCTTACATCAACGTAGAAAATTTTGCTATGATCTGGTCCTTCTTCTCTTACCACAACATATTCTATTGAACTCGAATTAAATCTCTGGATTTTTTCTTGTAATGATGTTTTATAGTCTTTCATTAGTTCTCCATGAACAGCAAGATTAATGATATCTTCAAAATGTTTTATAACAAACTCACTTGCTTTTTCATATTTCCCATCTATATAAAGTGCTGCAATTAGCGCTTCCATAGCATCAGCTAAAATAGATTCCCTGTTTTTCCCACCACTAGTCTCTTCACCTTTACCAAGCAAAATATGTTCACCCAGCATTAGTTCTCTAGCTTTTTTTGCTAAGGACGCCTCACACACCACACTAGCTCTAACTTTGGTTAGTTCACCTTCAGGTAAATTTCGAAAAGTATGGAAAATATATCTACTAATAACAAGACCTAGCACAGAGTCACCTAGGAATTCTAGCCGCTCATTATTAGGTATTCGCTTATGTTTCCACTCATTTGCAAAAGAACTATGAGTAAGTGCTTCCATAAGTAATTGTTGATCTCTAAAGACATAACCAATTTTTTTACTTAAAATCGGAACTCCTTTATTCCAATGTTCTATAGACTTCATCTATTTTCACCTTCAATGCTGTTACCAGTATCTGTCATTTCACTAATTCGATCCTTAATTTTATCTATTAGTAAAGCTTCATGAGTTATTCGAGCTTGTTTTATTGCATTTTTAATGGCTTTTGAGTTTGAACTACCATGAGCTTTAATTACCAGTCCATTCACTCCTAAAAAAGGAACTCCACCGTGTTCTGTGTAGTCAAACTGTTTTTTGAAAGATTTAAAAGCTGGTTGCATCAAAAAACCACCCAGCTTACTTTTCCAATCGGACAACACCGCATTTTTCAGTCCATCAGAAAAGGTTTGAGCAACACCTTCAAAAAGCTTTAATATTATATTCCCTGTAAAACCATCACATACTACAACATCCGCATAACCAGAGGGAATATCTCTAGCTTCAATATTCCCTTCAAAATGTAAATCCGAAGAGCTAAGGATCTGATAAACTTCTTTGGTCAGTTCATTTCCCTTTTCTTTTTCTGCACCTACATTTACTAAACAAACTTTTGGTTTAGCTAGTTGCCCAACAAACTCCATATAAAGACTACCCATCAAAGCAAATTCATATAAATGTTGTGCTTTACAATCAACATTAGCACCCGCATCAACTAAAAGAGAGAGCCCTTTTGGAGTAGGAAAAGGTACTGCCAACGCGGGTCGTTTTAAGCCTTTAATTCGACCAATAATAAAAAGTCCACCAGCTAACAAAGCACCTGTGTTGCCAGCAGATATAATTGCATCAGCTTTTTTTTCCTTAATCATTTCAAACCCAACTACTAGAGATGAATCTTTCTTTTTTCTTATTGCTGTTGATGGTTTATCGCTATTTTCAATAACTTCAGTACAGTTTACAATTGTAATCCTCTCTTTATCGTAAGAAAATTTTTGCAACTCATCTTCAATTTGCTTTTGATTCCCGGTTAAGATCACTTCAACATCCCATTCTTCAACAGCTTCTACAGCTCCTGCTACATTTACCGAAGGACCTATATCGCCTCCCATTGCATCCAAAACAATTTTCAATCTAATCCTCCTCCTTTTCAGTAAGGGAAACCAAAATGAACTTCCCTCGAAAAACCTGTTCTTGATTCGCATATATCATTACATGAACAAAGTGCTTATTATTCCTTACTCGTACTACTTTAGCCTTAGCAACTAGCTTCGTTCCAGCCGTAACCGGCTGTATATATTTTATATTCGAAACACCTGTTAAAGCCTTATTAGCATCCACAACTGCCATTGCAAGTGATTCAGCTTGTGAAAAAATATGGTGTCCTCTTACGAGGCTGGTTTTTTTAAAGGCCATATCTTCACTGGTATCCAAGATTGATATGCCACCTTTTCCTAGACTAAGATCTATCAATTCTCCAACAATTTCTGCACCAACCATGCTTCTAACTTTTTCATAATTGTCTGATGCAACTGTTTTTAATCTTGCTCTTAGTTCAGGGATACCCATCTCTAGTCGATCGAGTCGAATCGTTTGAATACTTACATTGAAAATTTCTGCTAAATCCCCATCTGTAAGGAATGGATCTTCAGCAATTCGATTACCCAGCTGAAACTGTCTTTCTCGCTTCGATATCTTTCTAATTGCTGGCATAGATTCACCTCATTTTTGTTTGGTACGAGATCATAGTACCAGTATACTAAAGAAATATTACTCAAACAAGACAGGTTGTTTTTCACAATGAAAAAACGAACTTCATCCTTCTCTTCTATAAAAAAAGTGGTAATGCTGTAAGCATTACCACCAAGTAGTCTATTGTGTAGATATAACTTCTTTACCCTTGTAATGTCCACAGTCTGGACAAACGTGGTGCGGAAGCTTAGCCTCATGACACTGAGGACATTCTTGAACGGAAGGAGCCGTATATTTTGAGTTTGCAGCTCTTCTAGAGTCACGATTTGATTTTGATGTTTTTCGTTTTGGTACTGGCACTTTAACACCTCCTTATTCTTTCTGATACCAGTCTTTCAGTTTTGCAAGTCTTGGATCTATTTCTGTTGTAGCAACCATATGATCGCATCGACATTCTTCATCCTTCGACTCTGTTCCACATCGATTGCGTATTCCTTGACAACCATGGCGGCACAATAGTTTTAAAGGAACTGTTAACAATGCTTGCTCATGAACAACACTCTCTAAATCCAGTTGATTATTGCTGTAAAAAATGATTTCTTCATCCCATTGACTATCAGTAGACGAGGATTGCTTACTTTTATCGACTAGCTGAAAGCTCTTCTTAACTTTCTCCGACTGACAAACCATTTCTAAGCAGCGCGCGCAACTCATAGTAATTGTAACTGACATCTCCAGATTCATGATAACCGCATCCTGTATTTTTATTAGTTGCACACTCGCCTCTATTGGTTGCTTAAAATATACAGGGTCTCCATGATAATCCAGTTTTGGCATATCATACTCATAAAGACATTCTAATGAGTTTTCTCTACTTCTGAAAAAATCTAATAAAGGAAACATTCGATTACCGCCTTCTTCATCGACAGAAAGATTATATGGTGAAGAACTGTTTTTGTCAAGCGTTTCCACAGGACAAATTAAACAATTGCTTTAGTTTCCCGCGCAATCATCAATTCTTCATTTGTTGGCATCAAAACAATTTTTACCGAAGACCCATCTGTGCTAACAATAGTTTCTTTCCCTCTCACTCCATCATTCTTATTGTTATCAATTGTAGCACCTAAAAACGAAAGATTTTTACAAATCTCTTTTCTTGCAATATCAGAGTTTTCTCCAAGGCCTGCCGTAAATACAATAGCGTCCAGACCACCCATCTCCGCTGCATAAGCACCTATATACTTCGTTACTTTTTTGTAAAAAATTTCCAAAGCTATTTTTGCTCTCTCATTTCCATCTTGTGCTGCTTCTTCTATATCTCTGAAATCACTACTCACTCCAGAAACCCCAAGAACTCCCGACTTTTTATTCATAATATTGTTGACATCACTAATAGACATATCCTCTTTCTCCATGATAAAGGATATGATAGCAGGGTCAATATCGCCACATCTCGTACCCATAACCAGCCCTTCTAACGGCGTAAAGCCCATTGTTGTATCAATTGATTGTCCATATTGAATAGCCGCCATACTAGCTCCATTCCCTAAATGACATGTAACAATTTTCAGCTCCTCAAGTGGTTTCCCGAGCAGTTCTGCCGTTTTAATCGCTACATACTTATGAGAGGTTCCATGAAAACCATATCTTCTGATTTTATATTTTTCATACAATTCATACGGAAGTGCATACAAGTAAGAAGAAGGCGGCATCGTTTGATGAAACGCAGTATCAAAAACACCTACCATTGGAGTACTAGGCATTATTTCCTTGCAAGCATAAATCCCCATTAAATTCGGCGGATTATGTAACGGAGCCAAATCAGAGCAATCTTCAAGTGCATCAATTACCTCCTGGGTAATCATAACAGAACCGGAAAATTTTTCACCAGCATGCACAACCCGATGCCCTACAGCGTTGATTTCATCCATAGAACTTAATACTCCATAAGTCTTGTCTAATAAAGCATCAATCAAAACTTTAATAGCATCTTTGTGATCTTTTAGCTCTGTTTCAATCACTTCTTTTTTTCCATTTGCAGGTTCGTGTTTAACAAAAGATCCTTCTAACCCAATTCTTTCTGCAATTCCTTTTGCCAGCAATTCTTCGCCTACCATATTAATAATCTGGTACTTTAATGATGAGCTGCCGCAATTTAAAACCAATACCTTCATTCAAAAAACCTCCTATATTCTATTATTATAGCAATTGAACCAATCTAATGTATTAACATAACAATCATAATAAAAAAACAAGATGATTTCAAGTTTTTGAAGGCTAAAATATTAAACTGTGGTAAAATATTACCTAACACAACCTGAAAACACCTTAATATCATAAATAAAGGAATGATTGTTAATGAAAGTTTTAGGACTTATTACTGAATACAACCCGTTTCATAATGGTCACCTATATCATTTAGAAAAATCTAAAAGTATTACAGACTCAGACTATAGCATTGCCGTTATGAGTGGTCATTTTATGCAACGTGGGGAACCTGCAATGATCAATAAATGGCTAAGAGCAGAGATGGCTATTAAAAATGGGGTTGATTTAGTTGTCGAACTTCCGACAGTTTATGCTTGTTCAACAGCTGATCAATTTGCCAGAGGCAGTATAGCGCTTTTAAACAATATGAACATAATAGACCATATTTGTTTTGGAAGTGAATCTGGTGATATTGACGTGTTTGAAAAAATTAGCAATTTATTAACCGACCCACCAGCATCACTAAACCATTTGGTTAAGCATTATTTGAATAAAGGTCATTCCTTTGCCCGTGCTCAGCAATTGGCTATTTCTAATTTTTACCCATCACCTCAAATTAATTCTTTTTTTCAACAGCCAAATAATATTCTTGGCATGCTCTATATGAAGCATCTAAAGCAATTGAAATCTAGTATTATTCCATATACGATCAAAAGGCTTGGCTCTCCATATCATTCAAAAGAATTAAGCAACATCAGTAGCGCTACCGGTATTCGTACTCATATTGATGGGGTTGATTCTTTACCAATGATTAAAAGCTCCATCCCTGCTCCCTCATACCAAGTACTAAAAAGATATTTTTCCGAAAATAAAAACATCGTTAAAACAGAAGACTTGGACCTATTATTAATGGGAATAGTCAAAAGAATGACAATTCATGATTTCAGAAATCTCCCTGACGTTACCGAAGGGCTTGAAAACAAATTAAATGATTGTGCTAAAAAAAACAGTTCTTCAATAGATTTTTGTACATGTGTTAAATCTAAAAGATACCCACGCACAAGAATTCAACGAATATTAATGCACGCTCTTCTAAATATACAGAAAACAGATACTCATTTATTTCATCACAAAAAAACACCCTCTTACATTCGAGTATTAGCATTTAATGAAAAAGGTAGATTTTTGTTAAGGAAGTGTAAAGAACTAAGTTCACTTCCCATAATAACAAAAGTAGCCAGTTTTAATTCAAGAAACACTTCAGAAGAACGGATGTTAGAAATAGATCTCCAAGCAACCGACTTATACCACCTATCACTTCCAAACAGTTATTCAAAAAAAGGTAGACTGGATTATTTGCAGAGCCCTCTTTTTATAACTTAAACAACGACACCCTATTCTTAGTTTTGATTCATACGGTGTAGCTCTTTTCGGTTTTCCGAAATAACCTCTAACATTTCACGAGCTGTTTCTTCCGCATCTTGTAATAGCTCGTCGGTATATTCTCTAGCACTTTGCTTCATATCCCTAGACGCCTGCTGTGCATGTTTTATTATTTCCTCAGCTTTCACTCTAGCCATTTTCACAATTTCATCCTCTTCCACTAAACTTTCAGAGTGTTTTCGTGCTTCCTCTATCGTTCGCTCTCCTTCACGTTGAGCTTCTTGCAATATCCTCTGTCTCTCCTCTTTAATCCATTGAGCTTGCTTCATTTCATCAGGTAAATGTATTCTTATCTCTTTAACAATTTCTAACAATTCACCTTTATCAACCATTACTCGATTTGCAAAAGGTATGGTTGACCCACTCTCAATAATATCTTCTAATTCTTCAAGCAACTGCAATACATCCAAGGCCGTCCCTCCTTAACTTATTCTTTTTTAATACCTCGAACTATTTCATGTTCAATAACTTCTGGTACTAGCTCTTTAATACAACCACCTAGTCTGGCCACTTCTTTTACAACACTGGAGCTTAAGTATGAATACTGACTTTGAGTCATTAAAAACATCGTTTCTATGTTTTTGTTCAGCTTGCGATTCATTAAAGCCATCTGAAACTCATACTCAAAATCCGATACAGCTCTCAACCCTTTAATGATTACCTTTGCATTTTTCTCGTTTGCAAAGTCAACTAAAAGGCCTGAATGCGATGCAACAGTAACATTAGTTAGATTTTGGGTGACTTTCTCTATTAGTTCCACTCTTTTACTTAAAGAAAACATAGGTTTTTTCGCATTATTCGACATGACAGTTACCAGCACTTCATCATACACAGATGCCGCTCTTAGAATAATATCCAAATGTCCATTCGTAATAGGGTCAAAACTTCCTGGATAAATTGCTACGGTCATTTCAAGGCCCCTCCTTCCTGTAGTAGGAAATCATACTATCACCATATTTTTTTTGTTTTGCTTGTATGAATGTTTCTATTTTTTTCGAGAGAACTTCTTTCTTGCTATGTTCAATAACAATGATACCATCTTTATTCAATAACTCACATTTGCTTATGAACCCTAATGTCGGATTCACAAGTTGTTGCTGATAGGGTGGATCTAGAAAAATGATATCCGCTTGAATTTTAGATTGATGTAATTGACGAATCGCTAAGCTGACTTCTTGATGAAGTATACTCGCAGAGGTATCTAATCTGGTTTTTATTAAATTTTCTTTAATGCATCTCACATGTTCTAGTGACCATTCAACAAAATAAACATGAGCGGCGCCACGGGAAATACATTCTATTCCTAACCCGCCAGATCCAGCAAACAAATCAATCACCGTACTGGAAATCACTTTATGCTGGATAGTATTAAAAACTGATTCTTTCACCCTATCTGTAGTAGGTCTGACCTGATCTCCTTTCGGTGCTTTTATTTTATGTCCTTTAGCAACTCCTGAAATAACTCTCATGTAACATCTCCTGGAATTTTATCATATAAAATGATAAGTCTTTTTTCTTTTTACTCTAAAGATATGATGTAATAGTATAACGGCTGTCCGCCTTCATACACTTCAACTTCAACGTCTTTATATTTTAAATTCATTTGCTTCTGTAGGTCTTTTGCCTCTTCTAAGGTCGTATCTTCACCATAATAAATAGTCATTATTTCATCTTGTGTTGCAATCATTTTCTCTATTAGTTTTGCGGATACTTCATTAAGATTTTTTCCAGCAGAACGTATTTCCTTGTCACTTAAGCCAATAATTTCATTTTTAGAGATTGTCATCCCATTAAAACTAGTATCTCGCACCGCATATGTAACCTGCCCCGTCTTAACTTCACGAATAGCTTGATTCATTGCTGATTCATTCTCTGTCGGCTTAATATCCGGATTGAAGGCTAGTATTGCAGAAATACCTTGAGGAATGGTTTTGGTTGGTATAACTGTTATGCTTTTGCCTGATATCCCTTTCGCTTGATTAGCAGCCATAATAATATTACTGTTATTTGGCATAATAAAGATATGTTCTGCATCGATCTTTTCTATAGCGTTTAAAAAATCTTCTGTACTTGGATTCATTGTTTGTCCACCTTCTATGATTACATCGACACAGAAATCTTCCATAATACTTTTTAAGCCTTCTCCCATTGCTACAGATATCATCCCATATGGTTTTGAAGAAACATCCTCAGTGGTGGCTTTTTCTCCCTTTGGTTTGAAATTTTTATGCTGATGCTGGAGTCTCATATTATCAATTTTAATGTCAGTTAAGTCACCAATCTTAAGGGCCTCTTCCAGCACTTTTCCAGGATGATTCGTATGAATATGTACTTTCATTAATTTTTCATTAGCAACAACTAACATCGAATCACCATGATGTGTGATTTTGGATTTAAAAATTGCTACGTCAGCATCTTTAGCATTAATGATAAACTCTGTGCAATAACCAAAATGAATTTCTTCCGGATCTATTTCATACAAATAAGGATGCTTCTCCTGCTTATCTTTATTCATATCCAGCGCCAAGTCTTTTTCACCAAAAATCCCTTTCAAAGCCCCTTCCATGATCGCTACTAAACCTTTTCCACCAGAGTCTACCACTCCGGCTTCTTTTAATACTCTCAACTGATCCGGTGTTCTTTCCAGTGATTCGTTTGCTTTTAGGATAACCAACCTTAAAAACGTTTCAACATTTTCTTCCTTCTCTGCTAGCATCATCGCAGCATCTGCACTTTCTCTGGCTACAGTTAAGATCGTTCCTTCTGTAGGTTTCATCACTGCCTGATAAGCCGTATCTGAAGCATTTTTCATTGCCATAGCAATATCTTTAACTGTAATTTCTTTTTTTGTTTTTAAGCTCTTAGCAAAACCACGAAACAATTGAGAAAGAATAACCCCCGAATTACCTCTAGCTCCCATTAATGACCCGTTTGCAACCGCTTCCGCTAATTCATCTATATTTTCAGTCTCACTCTTATTTAATTCCTTGATTGCAGCCTCAACTGTTAATGTCATATTTGTGCCCGTATCACCATCCGGAACAGGAAAAACATTTAGAGAATTAATTATTTCCTGCTGGTCTAACAATGTCTGTCTGGCTGAAATCATCATGCTTTTATAGTTTTTTCCATTAATTGTCTGCGTATTCAAAACCGTACCTCCTTAAATTACTTGTGCACGCGCACACCCTGTATGTTGACGTTCACTTTTGTCACATCCATTCCTGTCAGGGTTTCAAGATTATACTTTACTTTTTCAATGATATTGTTTGCCACAACAGAAATACGAGTACCAAACTCAATAATAACATACAAGTCGATTTCTATTTGATTTTCATCAGTATGCACTTTTACCCCTCTACTGGATTGCTCTCTTTTAAAAAGTTCAACTAAACCACCAGCAGCAGTTTTAGTCACCATCCCCACTACTCCATAGCATTCCATAGCAGAAAGTCCTGATATCGAAGCAAGAACATGATCATCAATAATGGTCGTACCGTATTGGTTTGTTATTTTACCCGGCATTGTAGTCCCTCCTTGTTATTAGCTAAGAAATGATTTATTCAACATCACCATTTAGGATAAATGATTACGCCAAAATTCAATAGAAATAATTGGTATTTGCACTATATAATATATACACATTGTATAGTAAACAAAGTCATTCTTCAAGATTTATGAATTGACTTGCTCTTCTCAGACATTCCATAGTTAGGTATATGGTCATCATTTCTTTTTTGCAAGAATCCCTCATTTTATCTATTAGTTATACCGAAATCTGCTTATTTCTAATAGCCAATAATGTAGCATCTTTTATTTTCACCTTTTGAATACTTTTTTTCACTACATTACTAACACATAAACTTGTGCCTTGGGATACAGGTTTATCGACAAGTGGATATTCAAAACCTTCCAGAGAAATTATTCCCGGACCTTCATTCAAAGGAATAAAAGAAACAGTTTCACCTATTTGCCAATGTAGCTCACTATTTTTATAAAGGTACTGTATTTCGAAATGCTCATCGATTATTTCTCCTAAGATACCACTATCTGCAATTTTTTTCAAAAGAAAAATATTGCTAACACTGTGATCAATCCTATTACCAATACCTCCTAGCACCGTTATTCTTTCAGCCTTCAAGTTTATAGCTGCATCAATTGCAATTTCTGTATCTGTATAATCTTTACTAACATCATATTTTTTCACCGAAATGTTCTGCATCCTAATCCAATCCAAGTCTTTATCATTAACAGAGTCCATATCCCCAACCATTAAGTCTGGTACACAATATATTTCATGCAGATATCTGGCCGCTCCATCTACACAAATAATATAATTATATTGTGGAGCTATCTCTCTTAAATAGCTTAAACTATATATCTCTCCGTTAGTTACGATAAGAACTTTCATCTTTCTTCCTCACTCATCGCAGCAGCTCTTAGGTGCTTGACCGCCTCAGTCGGTTTTGTTGAATTAAAAATAGCCGATCCAGCTACAAAAATATCTGCACCCGCTTGAGATATTTTATTAATGTTATTTTGATTAATACCACCATCAACTTGTATTTTTACATTCAAACTCTTTTGTTCAATCATTGCCTTTAAGTTTGTTATTTTCCTCAGTGAGCCATTAATAAACTCTTGTCCACCAAACCCAGGATTAACAGACATTACTAACACCATGTCCAACTGATCTAAAACATACTCCAGCATATGTTCAGGAGTTGATGGATTTAAAGCTACTCCTACTTTCGCTCCCGTTGATTTAATCTGCTGTATGATGCGATCTAGATGAACACACGCCTCTGCCTGTACCGTAATCATATCAGCACCTGCTTCAATAAATGTCTCAATATATTTTTCTGGTTCTACTATCATGAGATGAATATCAAAAGGTATTCCTGTTACCTTTCTTAATGATTCAATCACTACTGGTCCTATCGTTATATTTGGTACAAATCGACCATCCATAACATCAATGTGTAGCATATCACAACCTGCTTCTTCAACCATTTTTATAGATTTATTCAGGTTAGCAAAGTCTGCTGCCAAAATAGATGGAGCAATTAATTTCATCAACAGTACCTCCTGTCTGATTTTATTTCTTCTACTATATTTTGATAATTCTTATAGCGATGTTCCATGATCTCACCATCACTAACCGCTTTTTTGATACTGCAACCAGGCTCTTTTAAGTGAAGGCAAGATAAGAAACGACATGAACTTTCTAGGGCTAAAAATTCTTTAAAGTATCGTTTAACTTCTTCATATTTAAGATCACTAGCGTTCAGTGTACTGAAACCAGGAGTGTCAGCAATCCAAGTGTCCTCATCTGCCCATAACAATTCCGTAAACCGCGTTGTGTGTTTCCCTCGTTGAATTTTCTCACTAATTTTTCCAGTTTTAAGCTCAAAGCTTGGATAAAGCTTATTAATTAAAGAGGATTTACCCACTCCAGAAGCACCAGCTAAAGCAGTTGTATTGCCAGCCAAAAAATTTCTTAATGATGCTATCCCATCTCCAGATTTTGCACTTATAAAGAAAACAGGGTAACCTATTTTTTCATATCCAGATAAAATTCCATCAAACGTCTCTTTATCTTCTAAATCGATTTTATTAAAACAAACTCCTATTTGGTACCTTTGCATTTCCGCTCTAAGTAATATTCTGTCAAGCAAAACAAAGTTTGGAATTGGCTCTTTAACAGAAAACACAGCCAAAATCTGATCTAAGTTAGATAATGGTGGTCTTAGCATTTCATTTTTCCTTGGTAGAACTTCTTCAACAACTCCTTCTTTCAACTGTTCATTTATTATTGAATACTTCACCCAGTCACCAGTAATAGGCGTGATTCCCCTTTTTTTCAAAATGCCTCTGCCTTTACAAACCACAACTGACTTATTGTCTTGTACGTAAAAAAAACCACTTAAAGCTTTAATTATCCTACCTTCTTTCATATAAACCTCCTTAAAAAGAAATCTCTACGGTGCGCACGACAGATCCATCGATAACTATTTCGAAAGCCTGGGTACCTAATCCTGTGACTTTTACTTCTATTGAGTTGCCATCCTCTTCAATATGATGATTTTTAGTAAAAATCAATGTATTATCACTGTTTTCCTCAACACGGTAGAGTTCTACCAGCACAGTACCACTTCCACCATCAAACTGAATAGGAAGCGTTCTTGTTCTAGGCTCTTCTATGTTATTTTCTCCTTGCTCAGGCATAATGTCTTCCTCAATTTCTATATCTTCTATTTGAGGCGATTCAACTCCCGCACTAATTGTCAGCGACACGCTTGTTCTTTCAGGA
This sequence comes from Tindallia californiensis, assembly GCF_900107405.1. Taxonomy (NCBI): domain Bacteria; kingdom Bacillati; phylum Bacillota; class Clostridia; order Peptostreptococcales; family Tindalliaceae; genus Tindallia; species Tindallia californiensis. The sequence goes on from NZ_FNPV01000005.1 coordinate 283,397, forward strand.
ATTTGTCGTCCAGATACTATACTTTGTTGGATCACTATATCTTCTACATACTCTTCACTGTGCTCTTCTCGAACAGTACTTATTGGAAGGTTAAGATCTTTTAGCGATTCCCTTGCACTTTCAATAGTAGATCCTACTAGATCCGGCATAATTACCATCTCATACTCGGGTCCCTCACTAATAACTATTTTAACAACTTCTCCTTGTGTCATTTCTGTACCTGCTCTTGGCTCTTGACTTATTACAGTTCCAGAAGGCATATCGCTTGTAGCATATTCCATATCTCCTACAATGAATCCAGCGTCTTCAATCTTAAATACGGCGTTATCTTTTGCTTCATACATCAAATCTGGAACCTTAACTGTTTCTACCCCTGTACTGACAGTTAACTCTATAGGGTAATTTTCTCTGACACTCATTCCAGCTGATGGATTTTGTAATAATACGGTATCCTCATCCGTTTCTCGGTCAAATTGATACTCCACTCTGTGTTGAAGGCCTAGCTCTTCAATTTTTTCCTTGGCTTCATCTAAATGCATCCCTATAAAATCTGGAACATCAATATCTTCTGTCGTTCGAAACATGTTGCTTACATAAAACAATCCAAACGTAAATAATAAAGCAGCAACTAAAGCCGTTATAATACCAGCTGCTAATACAATTTTTGTTTTATGGCTATTTTTTGTCTTTTTCTTCTTTCGGAATGGCTTCTGTTCTGTCATCTTTAGTAGTTCGTCCCCTTCCTTGTATCCATTTACATGGGTTGGATTCTCGTCTATTTCATCTTCAAAATCATCGAGAATATATTCAGGATCAGTTTCAAGCTGATTTAAAGCATCAATTAACAAAGATGCATTTTGAAACCTGCTGTACTGATCTTTTTCAATTAGCTTCATAATGATACTTTCTAAACCTTCAGAAACGGTATCATTAATATCCGACGGTAGTTCAGGTTCTTCCTGTAAATGCTTCAATGCAACAGTGATAGGACTTTCTCCTTCAAAAGGTAGCTTTCCTGTAGCCATCTCATACATGGCTATTCCAAGAGAATATAGATCTGATTTTGCATCAGTATACCCCCCCCTAGCCTGTTCTGGAGAAAAGTAATGAACAGAACCTACTAAACTGCCAGTATTAGTCAGTGTATTAGTGCTTGATGATAGTGCAATCCCAAAATCTGTCAATTTTGCTCGATGATCATCTGTGATTAAGATATTTTGAGGTTTAATATCTCGATGAATCACATAATTTTCATGAGCATGTTGAAGTGCACGCGCTATTTGCTTTGCATAATAAATGATTTCTTCCTGATGAAGCGCTCCTTTTTCTTTAATCACTTTTTTTAATGTTTTACCCTCGACCATTTCCATAACCATATAATAGATATCATTTACTTCTCCTACGTCATAAACATTAACAATATTAGGATGAGACAGACTTGCCACAGCCTGAGATTCGCGTTTAAACTTATTTACTAAATCTTTATCGCTTATCAATTCATCCCTAAGAATTTTTACAGCAACATTCCTATTCAATAAATGACATTTTGCTTTATATACAATGGCCATTCCTCCGCCACCAAGTTTTTCTATGATCTCATATCTATTGCCAAGCATTGTTCCAATCAAAAAGAACACCTGCCTTCCTTACTTGACTTAAATGGTTTAACAATTAAAATTGTACTATTATCATGTCCGCCTCGATCATTAGCTGTATCAATAAGGAGTTGCGCTGCTTGGGAGGCTGATTTCGTTTCTAATAGAATATTTCTCAATTCATCATCAGAAATTAAATTTGTAACGCCGTCTGTACATAGAATCAAAATATCATGGTCCATTATCTCAAAAGGGATAAAATCAGCTCTTACGTTTTTGTCAATTCCCATTGCACGAGTAATAACATGTTTTTGTGGATGATGCAATGCCTCTTGTTTTGATATCTCACCTTTTCGATATAGCTCCGCAACTAAAGAATGATCCTCTGTCATCTGCATTAATTCATTATTTCTAAGCAAATATGCACGACTGTCACCTATATGACCAATTACCCCACGATTGTTTTTTGTCCACACCATCGTTAGTGTTGTTCCCATCCCAGCACATTCGGGATAGTCAACAGCATACTCTAACAGTTGTTGATTAGCTCTATGAAAAGCTTCGTATAAAATTCCTGTTACTACAGAATCGTCTGCATTGTTAAATAAAAACTCCACTGCATGAGAACTAGCTACCTGTAAAGCAATGTTACTAGCCATTTTCCCACAGCTGTGACCACCCATCCCATCTGCAACCATAAAAAGGCAGTACTCATTTTTATAAATATAATAAGCATCTTGATTTTCGCCTCTGACTTTACCAATATCCGTTAGAACAGCAATATCCATGGATATTCCTCCCGTTTTAATCTTTATATTTAGCTTGTTGTTTTAGTTGGCCACAAGCTGCATCAATATCTGCACCTAGCTCACGTCGTATAGTAGCAGGAATCTTGTGTTTTCTTAGAATTTCAATTAATTCTCGGTAATCTCCTTTTTTAGAATGACTAAATAATTCATTGACAGGATTTACCGGTATAAAGTTAACATGGCATAGTTTATTCCGAAGATGATCTGCTAAAGTCCGTATTTCTTCTTCATGATCGTTCAATCCTGGTATAAGTGCATACTCAAAAGTGATCCGTCTATTTGTTTTTTCAATATAGTAATCACATGCTTTTAGTGTATCAGCGATACTAAACTTCAGCGCTATTGGCATTATGCTTCTCCTGATCGTATCTGATGCGGCATGAAGAGAAATCGCTAGGTTCACCGGCAACTTCAAATCTGCTAATTGATATATCTGAGGAACCAGTCCACAAGTAGATATCGTTATATGTCGCATACTGATATTTAATCCTTTTTCATCATTAACAATGTTCAATAATTTTACTACTTCCTTTAAATTCTGTAAAGGTTCTCCACTTCCCATCAGTACAACGTTAGCTATTCTTTGGTCAATCTCCTTAGTTACCGATAGTATTTGACTTAGCATTTCTCCCGCACTAAGATTTCTATCAAGACCCTCTAAGCCAGAGGCGCAAAAGCTACAACCCATAGCACAGCCTATCTGAGTAGATATACATATACTAGCACCATGCTTGTAACGCATCAATACCGATTCCACCATTTTACCGTCCGGAAGTTGAAAAAGAAATTTCTCTGTTCCATCTTTTGATACTTGTTTTTTCCGTACTTCTGCAAAGGACAGAGTAAACCTTTCTGATAACTGCTTTCTCATTTCTTTTGATAAATTCGTCATTTCTTCAAAAGAAACCCCTTTACTAACCCATTCAAAAATTTGGTTCACTCGATAATTGGGCATATCCATGTGATTTATTTCCTGGGACAGTTCTTCTCTTGTCATTGATCTTAAATCTTTTTTCAAAAATTTTCCTCCTAGTAAGTTCATTACTCTACCCTTCTAATTTTAGCTATATAAAACCCGTCAAAATTTTCATGTATCGTTGGATTTAAGAACTTCATTCCTTCTCCATCAAGCATAAACTCAGATTCTTTTTCCAGAAACTCCATTACGACATCTTCATTTTCATATGGTAACATCGTACAAGTAGAGTAAAGAATAGTACCACCAGGTTTCACATACTTAGAAGCCGTTCTCAGCATTTCTTTTTGAACTTCAGACATCTTGATCAATTGTCCCTTGTTTTTATGGGCATATTTTATTTCTGGTTTCCGTCGAATCATCCCTAAACTAGAGCACGGTGCATCTAACAATACTTTGTCGAAACTATTTATAAATGAATGTTCTACAATAGTCGCATCATGTACTTTTGTTGTAGTATTACTAATTCCCATACGATTTATATGCCCTTTCAATTGATTCAATCTTTTCACAGAAAGATCTCCAGCCAGTATAAATCCTGTGTTCTTCATTCTTTCTGCCATAAAAATGCTTTTTCCACCAGGAGCCGCTGCCATGTCAAATATTTTTTCACCCGGTACAGGATCTAACATATCGACTGCCATCATCGAACCAAGGCTCTGAATCTGAAACCATCCATTTAGGTAAGCATTCGACTTCGTTAAATGTCTTTCAGATTCAATTAGCTTAAGTGCTTCCGGTATCCATTGTACTTGCTCTACAATGATCCCATCAATTTCAAGTGAATGTATCAGCTCGTTTGGCTTACATTTTAGCAAATTACAACGAAGAAACAAGTCGGGCCTCCGTTTATTTGTTTCAAGGATGTTCAAAGTAGCGCTGTGACCATAATAGGCTATCATTTCATGAATAATCCATTTAGGGTATGAGTAGTGCAAGGACAAAGACTCTAGTGATTGAGAAGGCGCCATTTTCTTAGTTAAATCGTCTTTTTGTCTAGCAAAGTTTCTTAATATCCCGTTAACAAATCCACTGGCAGAAGGGTTTGTTTTCTTAGTAATTTTTACGGCTTCATTCACAATAGCAAAGTCTGGTATTCTATCCAAGTTTAACATTTGATAGATGGAAGCCAGTAAGATGTATTTGACTTGAAACTGCATTTTTTTTACTGGCCTTTTGCTAACAACCCCAAGACAACCCTCTAGTTTCATCATTTGATCCAGTGTTCCATATACTATGTTCACAAAAAGTTTAGTGTCCTCTTTTGACCAATTCTCTTGATGAATAAATTCATTAACAACTATATTAGAAAAAGATTTTTTTTCAACTACAATCTGAATTGCTTCAACCGCTTTTTCTCGTGGTGTTTTTTTCATTTTTTTCACTCCAATACACAAAATAAAGGCGCTGCTAACGCCTTTATTTGATCGCTTATGATCTTCTATTTCTTATCAAAATCAATCTCATCAATTGAGCCAAAGCCGTTGCCATGGCAGCAACATAAGTAAGTGCTGCTGCATTTAAGACTTTTTTAGAGTGAGGCTTCTCATCCTGGGTAATAAAACCACCAGCACCCAATAAGTGGATCGCTTGGCTGCTAGCATTAAACTCCACTGGCAATGTTACCACTTGAAAAAGAACCGCTGCCAGATATAGTAAAATCCCAACATCTATCAAGTTTAAAGAATCAAAAATAAAACCTCCTATTACAAAAAACCACGCCATTGAAGAACCAAAACTTGCAATAGGAAAGATTGAGTTTCGTATCGTCAAAGGTGTATATCCATTGGCATGTTGCAAGGCATGCCCTACTTCATGCGCCGCAACACTAACAGCTGCAATCGACGTTCCTTGATATACTTCTTTTGAAAGACGTAAGATCCGATTCCTAGGGTCATAATGATCAGACAAGTATCCCTGACTCGTTTCGATGGGTATACTCTGAAGATTATGATCATCTAGAATCATTCGTGCCACTTCACGCCCAGTATACCCTTTTCGAGAAGCAATTCTTAAATACTTAGAAAAAGTTCCTTTTACTTTATTTTGAGCATACATAGCAAAAATAATCGCAGGAATCAAATAAATCATTCCTGTAGTTTGAAATCCTATCACTTTTTTTCACCTCTTAAAAAATACTTTATAGTGTCTTCCACTTCTTTTTTTTGTACAATAGTATTATAACAAGGACCCTCTGGTCGCTCATTGATAATAGCATATACAGGAATACCCTTCACATCCATAAGTCCACTAACTAGATCTCTCTCACAGGCAATAGCTATGATGAGTTTTGGTTTTTTTTCCTTTATCTTTTTTCTTGCTAATGTTCCTCCAGTAACTACATCACATTGAACTCCATAGGTTTGTTGGAGATATTTCAAGTCTCCTACATTGCACATACCACATTCCTGACAAAGTGCTATGCTATTAGTTACTTTAATGGAGCAGTGAGCCTTTTGCAAACAATGAGGTGTTACCAGAAGAATGTCTTTTCCATAATAGCTTTTACTTTCACTCATCGTAAGTTTATTGTTTAGCAATGTAAATGCTTTCCGCACATCATTTTTATCCCTTTTGATTAGCTTACCTACCATTTTTAGAAATGGATAAATCCATCTCAGCGAATGTTTTGTCCATTTCAAAATTAGAACGGAAACACTTTTATTATAGCATATCCTAAAATAGGTATACAAACTTACCAACAGCATCATAAAAAAGGAAATAAACGTTAGAAGCACTATTCCGTTAAATATTATATAAGCACTCATATGATCTCCCACCGTTAGCCATCCAACCAGCAGGATCAATAGCAAAGAAATAGAGATGGAAATTATCAATAAACCAATTGTATTTTTTGTAACATTTTGATAATCATTTATTTCATTTCTCATTACGTTAAGTCCCTAACGTAATATTTGCACTAATGGTATTCCCCGTTAAAAACGAACTGACTGCCATACGTTTTTTTCCTGGCATTTGGATTTCTTCTATTAGCAGTTGATCCTCAGCCGTATCTACTAAAATACCATGCTTCGAAACCTGTCGAATCAATCCTGGGCACTGTGAATTTGATGACATTTTGATCACTTTACTCTGCCATATCTTCATCTTTTCTCCTTGACAGAAAGAATAAGCTGCTGGCCAAGGCTGCGTACCTCGAATTAAACAATGAATTGTAGATGCAGACTGGTTCCAGTTAATTTCCCCCGTATCTCTTTGTAACATAGGAGCATAAGTAGATGCATCCGAGTTCTGTGGCTCAGCTTTAAGCTTCCCTTCTCTCAAGGTTTCCAATGTTTTCATCATCAATTCAGCTCCCAAAGCAGCTAATTTGTCATGCATCGTTACAGAAGTATCTGTATCCTCAATGGGAATCGACGCTCTCAACAACATATCACCCGTATCCAGACCTGCATCCATCTGCATCGTTGTAACACCGGTTTCTTTTTCTCCATTAATGATGGCCCATTGAATGGGGGCTGCTCCCCGGTATTTGGGCAGCAGAGATGCATGTACATTGATACACCCATAAAGTGGTAATTGAATCACCGTTTCAGGCAATATGTGGCCATATGCCGCCACCACAATCAAATCAGGATCTAATTCCTTTAAAATCCGAATTTCTGCTTCGTCTATTTTTTTTTCTGGCTGAAATACAGGTATACCATAATCCAGTGCTTTTTCTTTTACCGGTGGCATCATCATTCGATGACCGCGTCCTTTCGGTCTATCTGGTTGAGTAAATATACCAACGATTTCATCTCTTTCACTATTAGCTAACGCTATTAGTGTCGGAACAGCAAAATCTGGCGTTCCCATATAAACAATCTTCATCCCAATCTTCACCTTTCTTTACACCTAAATCTTAAGCTTTTTTCCCTTCATTGCTATTTGATTCAGAAATGACTCTTTCATAAGATTCAGCCTCTTCTTCTGACAGCATAATGTCTGTGAATAAAACTCCATTCAAATGATCAATTTCATGACAAATTGCACGTGCCAGAAAGTCTTCAGCTTCCATTTCATACTCTTCGTTGTAGCGATTAAGAGCTCTTACCTTTACCCGGTGGGGACGAATAACTATTCCACTCTGTTCTGGTATACTAAGACAACCTTCCGGTCCACACTGTTCACCATCTTTTTCAATAATGACCGGGTTTATCATTTCAATTAAACCTTCTCCTATATCAATGACAATGACACGTTTCAGTACGCCAATCTGTGGAGCCGCAAGACCAACGCCTTCTGCCTGACGCATGGTTTCATCCATATCATCCAACAATGTCAAAATACGATCATTGATTTCATCCACTTCACGAGACTGTTTCCGCAAAATTGGATCTTTATCTGTTCGTATGGTTCTGATAGCCATTTTTTCCTCTCCCATCACAATAATATATAAGGATTTATGTCAATCACCGTAGTGACAGACGAATCAATAAGTTTTTCTTTGTTTTCAATTAAAACGTATTTTATCATTTTTTTCAATGTGTTTACCGACATATCACCCGACTTTAATAAAAGATGGTAACGGTATTTTCCTTCTGCTCTAGTCAACGGTGCCACTACAGGTGCCATTATTATATTTTCTATCGATTCATTGCCTTGCTTTTCCAGTAGGTAAATAAAACTTTTATAACTCACGTCAGCACTACGTTTCACTTTTTCTTCTTCTGTTCCAGAGAATGTAATGAGAATCATATCACTAAACGGAGGGTAGCAAAAGTTTTTTCGCAACTGGATTTCTTTTTGATAAAAAGCCAAGTATTCTTGACGAGCTGCCAAAGATACGGCGTAATGATCCGGTTGGTACGTCTGAAGAACAACATTTCCAGAAATCTCTCCTCTTCCTGCTCTTCCTGCTACCTGAGTAATTAATTGAAATGTCTTTTCCGATGCTCTAAAATCCGGAAGTCCCAAACTAGCATCAGCCATTAAAACGCCAACCAATGTTACGTTTGGAAAATCAAGGCCTTTTGTAATCATCTGAGTCCCTAGTAAAATATCATGCTTTCCCTCCCCAAATTCCTGCAACAGTTTTTCATGTGACCCTTTCTGGCGGGTGGTATCCATATCCATTCGCATAATGCTGGCATCCGGAAAGTATTCTTTTAAGGTTTCTTCTATTTTTTGTGTGCCAAATCCTTTATAGACCAGTTCTTGTTGACACTCAGGACATTGAGTGATCGTTTTTTGTTCCCATCCACAGAAGTGACATTTCAACCTATTATCCCTACGATGCCATTTCATAGGAATGTCACAGTAATCACATTTCATAGTATTTCCGCAGTGAAAACAATTTACCAACGTAGAATAACCGCGCCGATTTAAAAATAAGATGGATTGCTCTCCACGCTCTAACCTCTCCTTTATTCGACAGATCAGCTTTTGACTAAAAAGAGTAATGTTTCCATCCTTAAACTCCTGACGCATATCTACTGTTTCAATCTCCGGAAGTCTAGCACCAGGAATACGCTCTTCAAGAGTTTCTAGATGAAATTCTTGTTGCAAACTTTGGTAATAAGATTCTACAGAAGGAGTCGCTGAGCCCATCAGAAGATTTGCCTTTTCAAAAACAGACCGAGCCCTCGCTACATCAACTGCATGATAACGGGGGGACTGCTCTGATTTATAACTGCTTTCATGTGCTTCATCAATAATAATCATACCCAAATTTCGAAACGGAGCAAAAATAGCCGATCTGGGTCCTATAACAATTTTCACTTTTCCATCTTTTATTTTTCGCCATTCGTCAAGCCTCTCACCTTGAGTAAGATGACTATGTAGGACAGCTACCGTTTCTCCACATCGACCACGGAAACGATCAATCATCTGTGGGGTCAGAGAAATCTCTGGTACCATTATGATACTATCTTTACCTTTTTCCAGGTTCTCTTCAATCAAATGAAGGTATATTTCCGTTTTGCCACTGCCGGTAATGCCATGAAGTAGTACCGGTTTTTGTGGATCTTTGGCTAAACTTTCCTTAATACCTCTCCAAACTTTAAGCTGATCTTCTGTCAGTACTGGTGCTGGATACGGAATAATAGGACGATTTCTGAAGGGATTTCGGCTGACAATTTTTTTCTCAATTAATACCAGGTTTTTCGTCTCTAGAGATTTCACTGTTTGACGAGCTGTTCCTGCCAACCGAATCAATTCTACCAGCGGGAGTGTTTTTTTTTCTCGAAGAATCTCCAGTACTTTCAGCTGAGCTGGTGCTCTTTTCATCAATGTTTTAAGTTCCTCCCAAGGAGGCATACTCGTAACAATGCTTGCATAGAGCACTTTTTTAGGAGTATCTTTTGAACTGGTTTTTTCTCTTACCATCCGAATTCCATTTTCATAATAAACTTCTCTATTTGACTTCAAAACCAATCCAGAAGGAACAAAACAACGAATCCCCTCAATGTATCGACAAAGATAATGCTTTTTCATCCAGTGCACCAGTTTCAAGTGGTGAGTGCTCATAACTGATTTGCTTTCGATCAAACTATAAATAAACTTTAGGTTTTCAGATATTTCCTTGGAATCCCATACTTTCATTATATAAGCTTCCAGGGTTTTATTGCCTTTACCAAATGGCACTAGAACCCTCATGCCAGGCATAATAGATTTTTGATATGTTTCTGGTACCAAGTAATCAAAGTAATGGTCCATCTTCTCATGATAATGATCTAAAATCACACTGGCAATCTTTATGTTAGAACTCAAAAATGTTTCCCTCCTGCATAAGTAAGCTTTTCATGCTTTTTTCTCTTTCAGCAAATAAGCAATTTCATCTAAAATCCCATCAGCAATTTTTTTCTTTTCTTCTAATTTTAATGACTTACTCTGACCATTTGGGTAGAGCAGCATTACCTGGTTAGTATCACAATGAAACCCTGCACCTGGCTGCATTAAATCATTAGCCACCATCAAGTCTAAATTCTTTCGATTCATTTTAGAAGTGGCATTTTCTATCAGATTTTCTGTTTCAGCCGCGAAGCCTACCAATATCTGATCATTCTTTGTTTTTCCTAGTTCCCATAAAATATCCGGATTTTTAGTTAAAGACAACTCCATGGAACCTTCTTTTTGTTTTTTTATTTTTTGAACCGCTCGATCCGTAGGGCGATAGTCCGACACAGCCGCAGCCTTTATCACTACATCTTGTTGCTCATACCGACTCATAACAGCATGAAGCATCTCTTCCGTCGAAAGAACCGAGACAACTTCATCGACTTTTGGAATAGGTATTTGACAAGGACCCGTTATCAACGTAACTAGAGCTCCTCTTTTTTTTGCCATCTCTGCTAAAGCATAGCCCATTTTTCCAGATGAGTAATTAGTGATATATCTTACTGGATCAATTTCTTCCCGAGTGGGACCAGCTGTAATAAGGATGTGCTGTCCAACAAGATCCTGATTGGGCATTAAGACATTTATCAAATATTCTTCTAGCACAGCGGGTTCTGCCATCTTTCCCTTTCCTTTATCACCACAAGCCAATAGGCCCTCATAAGGATCTACAAAGTGATAGCCATATCCCTTCAAGCATTTCACATTTCGCTGCAAAATTGGATTTTCATACATATAAGTATTCATAGCAGGTGCTAATATTACTGGCACTGTAGAAGCCATTATCATGGTTGACAGAAAGTCATCAGCAATACCATTGGCAACTTTTCCTATAATGTTTGCCGTTGCTGGTGCAACAATCATTGCATCTGTTTTTTGTGCAAGTGAAATATGTTCAATTTCCCAATACTTAATAGACTGAAAAAGGCTTGTAATCACCGGATTTCTACTCAGAGCCTGGAAAGTTTCTGGATTTACAAAAGAAGTAGCTGCTTCTGTCATCACGACTTCCACTGTTGCCTGCTGTTTTGACAAACGACTAACTAGCTCACAGGCTTTATAAGCTGCTATGCCCCCAGTAACTCCCACCACAATATGCTTTCCTTGCAACATGTCACTTACCTCCTAACCCCAAAAAGATTTAACCAGTAATGCTGACTACGTTCTACACTGGCTAACTCTGCATTAATAATCGCTTCAATCAACGCAGTAGCTTTTTCAACCTCATCGTTTAAGATTACATAGTCATACTTTTTCAACTCTTTTATTTCTTCCAGAGAGCTATTCATTCGTTTACTCATCTGTTCCGGAGTTTCTGTCCCACGACTTTCGATTCTACGCTGTAATTCTTCCAGGGATGGTGGAATAATAAATAGAAATACAGCTTCCTTGAACTTTTCTCTTATTTGCATAGCACCAAGGATATCAATTTCTAAAAGTACATTATTTCCTTTTTTTAATTGCTTTTCTACAAAAGCTTTTGGCGTACCATAATAATTACCATAAACTTCTGCATGCTCTAAAAACTCACCATGCTCTAATTTTTTTTCAAAATCATTTTTAGTCATAAAAAAATAATTAACTTCGTCTACTTCTCCAGGTCTAGGGTTTCTAGTTGTAGCTGACACAGAAAGTTGAATATTATTATTTCTCTTTAGTAAATGCTTTACCAAAGTTCCTTTGCCGGTACCAGAAGGACCAGAGATAACCATTAAAAGACCATTTTGTTCCATCCTTTTTCCTCCTTACTACTCACTATGACTAGCTATATGATCCTTCGGTAAATCCTTCTGCTCTTCCTTATCATGCAGACGATGAGCTACCGTTTCAGGTTGAACGGCCGATAAAATTACATGATCGCTGTCCGTTACGATTACCGCTCTGGTTCGGCGACCGTAAGTAGCATCAATGAGACTTCCTTGATCCCGAGCTTCCTGGATAATTCTTTTAATCGGAGCAGATTCTGGACTAACAATAGCAATAATTCGGTTAGCAGAAACGATGTTTCCGAATCCAATATTTATCAGTTTTATAGGCATACTCGTTCTCCTTTATTCAATATTTTGTACCTGTTCACGCATTTTTTCCAGTTCGCTTTTCACTTCAACTACCAGTGAGTTAATACTAAAGTCACTAGCTTTAGAACCAATGGTGTTGATTTCTCGATTCACTTCCTGAAGCATAAAGTCCAATTTTCGACCAACCGTTTCCGTCTGACTTAACGTCTTATCCATCTGTTTAAGATGACTGCGAAACCGAACTAATTCTTCATCAATACATGTTTTTTCTGATAAGATAGCAACTTCCATAGCAATTCGTTGCTCATCTACTATAAATTCTTTATCTGTCAGTTCCTGAATACGCTTCATCAAGCGCTCTCGATAAGCTTTACTGTAGTCTGGCGAAAGTAACTCTATTTCTTCTATATACCCTTTTAAGCTTTCAATTCGCTGTTTCAGATCCTCTTCCATGCTCTTTCCCTCTGTCGCCCGCATGACACTCAGCTTATTAGCTGCTTCCTGAATACCTTTTTCCATTTCTTTCCATATTTTTTCTTCATCTATTTCAGGTTCTTCAAGAATGATCATTTCCGGCAATCGAGATAAATGAGATATTGTTAAGTCATTTTTTAATCCCAATTCCTGACTTAATACTTCAAAAGCATCCCGATAAGATCTGCCCAATTCTTTATCTAAGGTTACTGCTTTTGAAACCTCTCCCTGGCCTGCATGATTGATATACACATCCACGCGACCTCGAGCAATATACTGTTTGACGCACTGCTTAATTTTTTCTTCCATAAAGTTAATTTTTCGAGGCATTTTAACCGCTATATCCAAATAACGATGATTCACACTTTTCATTTCAATCGTATACGCATTAGTATTGAGGAAAACCTCTGATCTTCCGTACCCGGTCATACTGTTAATCATGATTTAAAAGTCCTTTCCCCATAAAATTTCCCCTAGCAATCATCTGGCTGGGACCAATCATATAAACACCATTTTCTTTATCGATTTCAATAGTCAGCTGACCACCTTCAGCCATAACATTGATTCGCTTTTCCACCATGCCTTTTCGATGCAAAACGCTGCAAACACTGCAAATACCTGTTCCGCATGCTAATGTGTGGCCAGCGCCCCTCTCCCATGTCATCACAGAAACATATTTCCGATTATGAACTTTAACAAAATTCACATTGGTTCCCTGTGGAAAAATATCCATTTTTTCGACCTTAGGACCTATCCTATCCACTCGACTAACATTCAAATCTGATTCCAGAAGAACAACATGAGGAACTCCTATCGTTAAATCCGCCAGTTTAATTGCTTCTCCATCGACTTCAATCATCATTTCGATGTTGCGTATCTTCGGTTTTCCCATATAAACTTTTACCACACTGCCTATCGACTCATAATGAGTAACTTCTACTTCTCTTATATCTAGCATCGTTTCAATATGTAAAACCGGCTTTTGGGGCACTAATTCTTCCCTTATCACATAATGAGCAAAGCAACGAATACCATTGCCGCACATTTCCCCCTGCGAGCCATCAGCATTGTAATAAAGCATTTTCATATCAGCTGTTTCAGAAGCTTCTGCTATCATCATTCCGTCCGCTCCAATACCAAAGTGACGCTGACAAATCATCTTTGCCAATTTTTGATCCCAGGAAGCATCAGGAACATCTTGGCGTTTCAACAAAATAAAATCATTGCCTATACCATGCATTTTAGTAAAAGGGATGTTCATTCCAGCCACTCCTTTCTTCCTTCCGTCTATTATAACAAATTCCGTTCATCAATGACATGATTTCCTATGATATGTTATTATTAGATCTATAGAACAGGAGTGATGAGTATGCCTTTAGACGGAAGTATGGTACTAGCATTGAAAACAGAACTTGAAAAAGAAGTTCTTAACCATCGCATCGATAAAATTCATCAGCCGGAAAGTGATGAATTAATCATTATTACCCGCGGGCAGGGACAGAATAAAAAAATTCTCCTTTCCGCCCACAGCAAATTTCCTAGAATTCATTTAACTACCCTTACTAAAATCAACCCAACGACACCGCCCATGTTCTGCATGCTGCTTCGAAAACATTTGATCGGTAACCGAGTCATCAGAATACACCAACCCTCTTTAGAAAGAATTATCGAACTGGAAATAGAGGGCACTGATGAATTGAATCAACTATCCAAAAAACGACTAATCATCGAAATGATGGGCAAACACAGTAATATCATCCTAGTAGATGATCAAAACAATAGTATTATGGATTCAATTAAGCGAATCCCGCTTCATATAAGCCGTAAGCGTCAGATATTACCAGGACTTCCCTATCAATATCCACCGTCAGATAAATACAATCCTTTTGAGGTTATTGATTTTAAGGAATGGCTCCATGCCATGCATTCATCTGAAGAACGCTCTATTGAAAAAGATTTGTTAACAACTTTTGCCGGAATATCACCATCTTTGGCCAAAGAACTTTGTTATCAGTCTTCTCTGGATTCAAATCGTTTGTTTCATGCATTATTAGATAAAGAAAAGGAAGCGCTATATCGTTCATATTCAAACTGGCTAAACCTTTTGCATCAAAAGGAACTCATCCCTATCGCCTATCAAGGAGAATCCCATCACTACCGAGATATCAGCGCTTTATCCATGGAACATTTTGAACCTTTACACCGTATTGTATTTGATAATTTCAGTCATTTGCTTGAGAAATACTACCACCTTAAAGATGAATATCAGCGTCTGCACCAAAAATCTCAAGACCTTCGCAAGAATATGACTATTAAACGAAATCGCACAGCACAACGTTTCCAGAACCTAAATAACGATCTTTCCAAAGCTCGAAAAGCTTCAGAGGATAAAATAAAAGCCGACCTGATCATGGCTAATATGCATCAAATCCGACAGGACCAAGAATTTTTAGAGACTTATAATTATTTTGATGAAAATCAGTCATCTATACGAATTCTATTAAACAAGTCAAAAACACCAGCACAAAATGCCCAAAGCTATTATAAGCGTTATCAAAAATCTAAAAAAGCCAATATTGAAATAACCCGACAAATTACTAAAACTCGTCAGGAGCTGGATTATCTAGATCAGATACTACTTTTCATTGAACAAGCAGAAACCCTGCAGGATCTTGAAGAAATCCGACAGGAGTTGATAAAATCCGGCTATACGAAACAGAAAACCAACCATAAAAACATTAGATCTTCCGGCAAAAAACAAGAAAGTGGAATCCTTCATTTCCAAACGGAAGAGGGGAGAGATTTGTACGTGGGTAAAAATAATTATCAGAATGAAAAAGTCACCTTTAGCATTGCTGAGAAAAATGATTTATGGTTTCATGTTAAAGACTTTCCTGGCTCTCATGTTATTCTAAAGTCCGGACAAAATGAACTCCCGAGTGAAGTCTTAGAAATTGCCGCTATGCTTGCCGCTTATTATTCAAAGGGTAGAATGGGACAAAATGTAGCCGTAGATTATACCAAATGTCGACATGTACGAAAACAAAGGGGCGCACAACCAGGTATGGTTATCTATGATCATCATCGAACTTTATATGTTACACCAGACGAATCCATTATAGGTCAGTTAAAAAAACAGCGTCCATAATAGACGCTGTTTTTAGAATATACTCAAGTCTAGCTTATTCGCTAGACTTTCCAACACTTTAACGCCAGCAATGCTATTTCCTTTAGCGTCTAAAGATGGACCAAATACACCAATTCCCATTTTGCCTGGCGATACAGCTAATATGCCGCCACCAACACCACTTTTAGAAGGAACTCCTACACTAACAGCATATTCACCTGATCCATCGTATAAACCACAAGTTGTCATAACAGCTTTTACCGTTTTACATATTTTTTTACTTATTAGCTCTCTTCCGTCTATAATGCCTTTACCATCATTAGCAAGCACAGCTGCTATAGAGGCAATATCCTCACATGTAACTTCTATAGAGCATAACCGGAAGTATGCATCTAGCAACTCTTCTACGTTTGTTTCAATGGTTCCGGTACTTTTCATAAAATATGCCAAGGCCCTATTACGATCACCCGTCTCTTTCTCTGATAAATAAACACTTTCATTCACTTTAATATAAGGATTATTCGACAAACTTCGAATCATATTAAGTATCCGCTCATACTTTTCTTCTAATGTATTCCCTCTTACAAGTTCAATGCAGGCAATAGCACCGGAATTAATCATAGGATTTAGTGGTCGATGCTCATTTTTTGTTTCTAGATTAACGATAGAATTAAACCCATCTGATGAAGGTGCCACCGTAATTTTTTTATATAAAGTATCGATTGAATTATCTTGCAATACACAAATAAAAGATATAATTTTTGAAATGCTTTGTATGGTGAAAGGCATATTCCAGTCTCCAGCTTTGTAAACTTCACCATTTACTTCATGCACATAAAT
Organism: Tindallia californiensis; assembly: GCF_900107405.1. Classification (NCBI taxonomy): domain Bacteria; kingdom Bacillati; phylum Bacillota; class Clostridia; order Peptostreptococcales; family Tindalliaceae; genus Tindallia; species Tindallia californiensis. The sequence goes on from NZ_FNPV01000005.1 coordinate 300,076, forward strand.
ACCCAGCGCATCTATCTTTTGCTTGGACAACTCTGGTATATAGGTAGCAACGGCTCCTTCTTTAGTCCAGTAGCGGTGATCTTCTAGTGTCTTTTCTAAGATATTTTGCATCATGTCGATTCCCTCCTTAAAGTAAACTATAACAATATCCATTATACAATTAATGATTGCTTTATTCCAGAAAACAATTTTGTATTTTCTAAAAATCTCACTCCTATTATATTTTTATAATTTACTCTTTACAATACGCACAGCATACGTTATAATATCTTTTGTGGTTCATGGATCCATTTTAAATAAGTGTTATTAATTTGCTGTTGTAGCTCAGTAGGTAGAGCACTTCCTTGGTAAGGAAGAGGTCGGCGGTTCAAGTCCGCTCAACAGCTCCAGCAAAACCATTGATAATACTCACTCCTAAAAACTTGAAAAAGTTTTGGTAGTGAGTTTTTTGTTTTCTCTAATCTAATTCTCTAATCTAATTTTTACGGACGGTTCCTGTTCATTCCACTTAACTCAAAAATTAAGCAGTTGCGCCGCTTCCTTTTGCATTGAAGGAAGAACGTGTGAATAGGTGTCGAGAGTGATGCTTATTTTAGAATGACCGAGTCGCTCTTGAACAACTTTAGGATGAACCCCAGCTTGCAAGAGAAGCGTTGCGTGAGTGTGCCTCAGATCATGAAATCTAATCTGTGGCAATTTTGCTCTGTTTAATAACTTCTTGCATTTCTTTGTTACATAGCTAGGCTTCAATGGCGTTAAGTCGTACCATGTGCAAACATGAAGATCATATAGACTTTCTTCTGTCATGTTAGATAATTCAATAACTTCGCCACTTTTCATTGCATTCAATTGTTCTTCCTTTTGACGTTTAAGTGCGAGTTTAACCGAATCGCTAAAGTTAACCGAACGATAACTACTATCACTTTTCAACTCGGAAAGAGCAACCCCCTTGGAGCTTTCTGTATAATTTTCGGAAAGGTGAAGGACTTGCTCTTGCATATCTACCTGACGCCATCGAAGACCCAGTATCTCCCCTCTACGCAAACCACAGCTTGCTGCTAGTAACAGAACAAGCTCCACCGGGTGACCCTTTGCCTCTACTAATAATCTTGAGACTTCAGATGCTGTTAATGTTTTCATAGATTGCTTTTTAATTCTCGGCAATGTAACCTCTACGCATGGTGTTTGACCAATTATCCTCCACCCTACCGCCTTGTTAAAAGCGGCTTTAATTGCGTTGTAATAAGTGACAATAGAACTTTTGGTCAAGTTACTTTCTGACATTTGGTTAACCCAGCGCTGGATTTGAAAAGGTTCTATCTTTTGTATCTTTATATTTCCAAAGACTTTGCAGGCAGAAAGGCTTGCTGATTTATATTTATCCGCTGTGCCCGGTGTTAAATTTGGTTCTACATGATCCTCGATCCAAAGATTCAAAAAATCCGAAACCGACATTGAGCTTTTTTCTACCACTTTTTTATTTTTTGCAGCTGCTTTTAATTCCAGCAGCCCGTCATGAGCTTCCTTTTGCGTCCTATATCCGGAATACCATCTATAATCTTTTTTTCCGTCTGGTTTCATCCCCAAGTATAAAACGACATAAAATCTGCTACCTCGTCTTACCACTGATCCTTTCATAAAAACACCTCTCTTTCGAGGTTTTTAGTAAATAATCACAAGCCTTTTAACACCTAAGATTTCTACTTCCTCACCATTACTTTCTCCATTTTTCACCAACAGCGCCTCATTGCCGGATGCGTCTCCAGGTTTCAGGTTGTAAGACTTTTCATTAATTTCCTCATACACCATTATTCTCGGGTAGCCGCCGATCAGAGCCACCACCACATCGCCGCTTTTAGGTTCCTGGTTTTTTCGTATTAAAACGGCGTCATTTTTGAGTATGCGGTAGTCGCTCATCGTATTATCCGGTGCTGACAGAAAGATATAATCTTCCGATCGACCAACATCCGCATACTCATATCGCATGGGGTCATTCGCCATAAAAAACTCACTCCTGTTCTTGTACTTAACATTAGCTGTCATTACGGGTATTTTTTTTATGTCGCGCATTTCTCCTGGGTTTCCTTTTACCTCCTGTATGAAGTTGACAATTGGCACCTCGTAAACTTCAGATGCATCCTGTAAGAAACCTAGCGGAGCAGTAGTTCTTCCTGTTTCATAGCTAGACAGATTGGATACACCAACACCAAGCTTTTTAGCTGCTTCAGCCTGAGTTAATTCGTTATTTAGTCTGGCTTTCTTTAATCTATCACCGAGAGCCTTTCTTTCTTTTTGCGCCTGTAGAACTTTCGGAGAAACTTTTTTCTTTCCATCCGTTAGCATTTTTTGCCTCCTTTTCCGGAACCCTATCTTTAGTATAGGGCATATATCCTATGAAGTAAATAAAAATATCTACAATTTGTGTTTTTTAATCCACAAATTAAAGAATATTTCTTTTATTTGTGCGTGCATTTCCTTTTTTTGTGTATTGTGTATGCAAAAAAAGATGGGGAATATCGATTTAATTAACCGATCATAATCTGATTGGCAATAATCACTACCACTGATGAATATTCAAAAATCACTATTCATCACGACTGAAATACTCCTAGCGGTCTATAATCAAATTCCTTGCCCTCCCTATAGAAAAAGAAGGGCTACAGAGGAGTGTTCTCGTGCCCTTCTTTTGAAATAACTTATTCAGAAGTCAAATTTGACTTCATTTAATAAACATGAGCTTCTTCGCCTGTATTTTTTGTATTAGGAAACAATCTATTAACGTGTGTATCCATTTATTCAGTATCACTCTCTTCCCACAATTCATTCAGCAGTCTTTCAATCCGTTTTTTTCTTTGTTCTGTAGCTTTTTCATCAATCTCAATAGTAATAACATCCCCTTCATTTGCTAGCTTTGGCAAAGCCTCCTTAGGTATATCAGCAAATGTTCCATCATCTAATTCTACAACCGCATAATCCCCTTCAAGCCTATCTATGATCATTTTCATATACACTTTCCACATCCTTTGTACATATACTACACTTTATTATACACGAATTTTTCCTTTTATGTAGAAAAAATACTAACATATCGTAATTTTGTGTATAGAAACTGTTTTTTTAATGTCGAATATTCTATAATGTCACCCTGTGTTAGGATAGTTGTCATAGCCTTCCAACTTCTGTGACTTTAGAAATAGAAAGAACGCCTTTCCAAGGAGTACCTTAGTGGCGTCTTTCACTGTTCCAATTAGGGATTGCACCGCTGACACGGACGTTGTCCTGCCTCTATGGCTTCGTTCCGGTTATCAAAATAAATTCGATTATGCTCTGCCGGAAGTGAGTTGCAGTCCGGTGTATGGAAAACATCTGAGTTTACATTGCCGATATAACCCTCTTCAGACGGCTTGGCCACAAGCGGATCTTCGGTTTCATCGATCTTCACTTTCGCTTTTTCCTCTTCCTGCGTCCATTCTTCGGAGAAGTCTGTTACTGGATGGGTATCAAATTGCCAGTTCTCACCGTCACTCACCGCAATAATAGTGCCCTGTAGATCTGTTCGATAGATCTCGATGTTTCGTTCCTGTAACCGTTGAATCACTTCTTGATGGGGATGTCCATAACGATTATCGTGGCCGGCAGAGATCACACCATAATCAGGATCTACAGCTTGCAAGAATTCTGGAATGCTGGATGAATTGCTTCCGTGATGGGCTACCCGTAACAAATTAGCCATCAGCTCCATGCCACTGTTAACCATTTCCAGCTCTGCTTGTCTTTCAGCGTCTCCAGTGATAACAAGGCCATTAGCGCCGTGAACTATCCGGATGCTGGTAGAGTAATCATTAAGGTTATCGTAGTTCTCACCACGAGGTCCGATCATCATGGTTTCCAGTACGGGATCAAGTTCCAGATCAATCTCAGCTTTAGCAGTTTTGATGCGTAAGCCTTTATCTTCAATGGCCAATAGTAATCGTTCAAAAGTTTGTGTGGTATGGCTGACCTTCGGCATGTATAGAGAACCGATGTCAAAAGCCTGAATCACTTCAGGGCCACCACCGATATGGTCTGCATGTGGGTGGGTGAAGATCAGAACATCCACAGTGTCTATGCCAAGGGCCTTCAGGTAGCCGACTACATGATCTCCCTGGCCGTTGTCACCAGCATCCATTAAAAGGTTTTTACCACTTGGCGTTTGAATCAGGGTAGCATCACCTTGGCCAACATCGATGAAGTGGACAGTGAGGGTTCCTTCGGATTCTGACGCTACATTATTTGTCGCTTCCTGTTCTTCTTTCTGCTGGCTTCTCGCTTCTTCTTCGGCATCTGACTCTGTTACACTTTCTTCCGCTGGGGGTGAAGACGTCGTACCTTCAACATCACTTGAGCATCCCGTAAAAAGTGAAAAGATCAAGATTGCAGCAAAAATTAGCAACCAATTGTTATTGAAATAACTCTTTTGAAATGACATTTAGTTCGCTCCTATTCCTTGATTAAAGTAGAAATAACAGTTTGAATAATTTTACTAGATAAATCATCTTCAGATGAATACTTAAACTGAATCTGTTTGTTATCATAGATGTATTCATTCCGGACAAAATTACCTAACCCAAAATGAAGTTCAGTGGGATCGGGATTATTTCGGATACTTTCTTTGTCCGATTCTGACAACTGACCAATACAGTTAAATGCAGCATGTTTAATAAATTCTTCTTTTGAAATGAATTGCAGCGTCATGGATAAAATACTCCTTCTTCAATACTCTAAAGTATATAGTTGGATAAAATAAGAGAAGCAAAGATAATGAAGCCACCGGATACGGCTGTAACAATCAGTCCTTTCAAAAACTGACCAATGGCGCCGCGGCGATAGATCTGATAATAATAAGTAAATGCTGCATAAGTTCCCACTCCAGCAAATAATGGCAATAGCATTGGAGTAAAATCAACATCTATGAGTCTACTCAAATATATTACATAAAGAGATGCTGCAATGATCACTCCTGTGGAAATATGAAGGACCATATATGTATAGGTGGTATCTAGTTTTTGAATGATTGCTTCTTTCATGTGTGCTTTCTCCCAGTTTTTGTTTTTTTAACATCTCAGAATTAGAAAAAATGACGACACTTTGTCAACAGTTCATTGTTAGTTAACCACAAACTATTCTATTTCAAAATTATTCATTTCGCCTAGCATTAGTGAACTCATGACGTGGACATCTTTCTAAATTACTCTCAGTTTCGAAAATTCGCTGTTAAGAAAAGGTCTTATTATCCCAATACAATACATTAAATCTAATTGCTTGGATTTTCAGCAAAGAAATCGATGAAGCTTCTTCCAAATTGGCTTAGTCGAATTCTTTCGTTCTTTCTGATTTTAGGTTTCTTAAGCTTATCCGAAACACTCTTCGCTTTGCCCTTTTCAAGCTCTTTTAGGAACTTCGAAAGCTCTAGGAGTGTCTCATATATCTCCTTTTGGTCTTTATCATATGACGAAATCAATAATCCTGATCTTAAAAGCTTATCTTTAATAAATCTATACTCGTCATATTCCAATGACAATTCATCAAGAAATTCCTGAAAATCACTCTCACAGTCTTCGGGAGAATTGCGATCATATTGCTTTAAGACTAGTATGTCTATCTTTCGCAGACTCTTAAGAACATCAAAGTATAATGCTGTATTATCGACGTCCTTAGCGTCGTTGATAAGATTCTTAATGCCATTAACAATATAAGGAATTTTTTCTTCATCTCTTTCTTCACTTACATAATCAACAATCATGTCGGAAAACTCACTACTAAATACAATCTTTCTTTCTTCTGATATGTCATCAAACTTAAGTTTCATGTCATTCAGCTGCACTTTTAATTCTAATAGAAGTCTGTTAATATTGCGCTCATATCGCTTCTGCTTAATGTTAGATATAACTGCTGTAAATCCGGGAATTATAGCTCCTGCCATACCTTCAAGAAACAATTCAGAAACCACCTTCACTGCTGGCTCACCATATATTTCAATAAGTTCAGATCTGTCATTCTTCTCCATAATTCACCCTCCAAACATCAATTTGAACACTAGTCACTTGCTTAATGTATGTTTCCTTACTTTTCTATGTTTGCAACGCACCTGAGCCGACTCTAAAAGATAGACATTATTGAAGAAACTCCTCTAAGGTGAACAGAGGTGGTGCTGAAACTATCTCAAAAGGTGCTTCCAACACCTTTATGCAAACGCTTTGTCACGGGAGGTGTTTTAGAATTATCCCTTTTAGTTTATCTTTATAAATTTTATCGTTAACTAAAGCATCAACTTCAAGAAAGAGATTTCTTCTTTCAGTAATTGATAGAGAATCATTTGCTATAACATTATATGCAATTATAAATTTAGATAGTGGATACGGCTTGTTTTCACCTATCTTAGTCAAATACATTTTATCTACAGATGCCATAGGAAGACTTTTTCTTAAATCACTCAAATTAGATATAACTCTTAATGCATCTAATTGCCCAGATTTTGTAATTTCGTCAATAATTCTATTTTTAGTATCGATGTCATTAATAATCAAGGGTGTTACTGCAGCTACTTGCCTAGCAACAAAAGAGTGGTTTTTCCATTTCGTCGAATTTTTGTTAATAATATCAATTAAATCATTTTCATTACCATATTTTGAAATTATCCATATTGCACCAATAAAGCTCGTTGGGCATCTTGATGATATTATTTTAGCTACACTTACAAATTCCGCCCTATATTTGGATTTGTGTGAAATTTCCCATTCTACAAAGCATTTACACACTGAAAATGTTGACACATCATCAATACAATGATCGCTTAATAAAAATTCTTTTAGTTGTTTAAATCTTCTTTTGCTAAATCCTAAGATTGTATAGTATCTAACAATCGAGATTCTCAACCCTGGCTTACTATTCAACTGCTCTGATACATACTTTGTTAAAAAATCATCTTCAACATATCCAGCCATAGAGTAATATCTAGCAAAAACTTTCTCCCATCTACCTATACGTTTTTTCTTAAGAAAGTTTTTAAACCTCTTCTTTAAAAGCATTCTTTCATGAGAGATGCTCCTACTAGATGATTTTTTCCTCTCGATAGAATTTTTTAAAACAGTTAAATATCTATTTTCATCTGGTAAAAAGTACTCCTTTGCTTGTTCAGAACTGAGAATTTCTGTTTTTCCAAGGTTTAATCTTATGCCTCGTGTTAGTAACAACTCATCAAGATCACTTAGTATTTTCTTTCCTCTATCAACATTGTCAGTTGGGAAGTCGATGTCATCCATCCACCTTACGAATTCACCTTCCGTCTGTCCATCCATGTAGCGATCAATTTCAAAAAGCAAGGCATGCGCAAGCAATCTAGGTGCATCAAAATTAATCTGTGGTAAGCCAACACCTGTCAAAGGTAAATAATCAGGTCTCCAGACTAGCGATTCTAGTAGTAAAAACATTAAATCTATTAAACTTTCTGAAAATTTATCAAGGCTAGAAACTATATTTCTAAGGTGCCTGAATGAAATGTTATCAAAATAGTTTGCAATATCTGTGATTACAATATAATTATAACTGGTACTAAATTCATAAATTCTTTTTTGAAACTCTGGCCACAACTCCAACCAAGTGTATGGAAAACTCTCATCTATATTAGCCTCAGACTTAAAACCTGTATGGCTTCTACTATAGTATGCTCGCTTAGATGGTTCATTCGCCTTAATATCTGGAGCTAACTCCTCAACAATGGTTTGTAATACCAATGCATCTTCAGGTGAGGGTATCGGCAGATGTCTGCATACCCCATGTTTTTTCTCCATCTTTATAATATAATTATTTTTAGTTTTATAATCTCCCTCGATTATCTGATTAATTAAACTATCGGCTATTTCATCGTGATACCTATGAAAGTCAAGGTAATCATGTAAATCTAATACACTTTGACTTCTTAACCCTTGTCTTACATAATTTTTCCAAGCATTTTTAATGTTCGGTTTCGTAAATACATTCTTAAACTCTTTTCCTCTTTCTACTTGCCTAGGTGTATTCATAAATTATTCCTCCATAGGTTTCCCATAACGTTTGCCATTTGAGACGTCGATGATTAGGACCCTTAAGAAATACCCGTGAGCGGCGTAAGCCCGATGAATCGATGTGGGCAGGAAGACCCGTAAACATGCCCTTTACTTAAATGGACTTGTTATGCGCAGTATCTAACGGAAGTTCTCCATAAACTTCCTGGTCACTTCAATTAATTCTTCTGAATTAGTTATAATTAACCGAGAAGTCTTAATTGCTGTAGGCAAATTCTTGATGAACGAACCAATTCCTCTTAACGCCTTTTTGATCTTTACCACTTTCGGTTCAGAAGCGTTCACATTTTCAGTAATCGTATCTAAGTCGTCCAGAAATTCTTCTGCCGACGCATCTTCACAACCTGATTCTTCCACTGAAACTTTCAAAGATGAGACTAATTCATTAATTCTCTCCACTTCATTTATAATATGCTCATTCGACAAATTGATATTGCCAGATGCAATATTAGCAGTTCCGTAATTCTTATCTATGTACTGATTAATATTGGTCCCTGTATTGTTTTTCTGTTCTTTAGTCATAATATCCATAGATATCCTATCAATAATAAGATCCACTAGGGGTTTGATTAGCTTCTCAACAAAGTTGCGTACAATATCATTCCATTGATTGCTAGAACATCTGTACTTACTTGCTTCACCTCGAATGTCTCTATCCTGCTCTGTCAGTTCATATAAATAGTCCAATATTGCCTTTATATGAGTTCTGCGATCAACAGGATAATTGAAATGATTCCTTCCACCATCACTGATTATAAATTCAGACTTGTAGTCTATCTCTGTGCCACGAATCTCAACTTCAATAATTCCTTGAATGTATTCACAACCTTCTATATAGTGACGCAACCTGATTAGATGCAAGTTACCTTCATCGTATTTTGCCCTTAGAGCATTTGAAGACAATCTTCTAAATTCCATACTTGTCTTTCTTAATTCGTTTAATTCCATCAAATATCCACCCCACAATACGAGCAAAACACTTTAGATTTTCCTGCACAGTATAATACTTTAACATGCCTGTTACATGAAGCGCACTCAAATTCCTCTTCAGCACTATCTTCAGTTCTAATCTCTTGAACATTTATCTTCTTAAGCGGTTTCCACTTCATCTTGATGAATTTAGACTTTTTCATTTTCTTGGACATACCACCGAAAGCCTTATTCAACTCATCATACATATAGTTCATTGCAAGTTCCTTAGCATATTCAATTGCTTCACGAGTATAGAAATTACTCATTTCGTCCACCAAGCCACAATAGGGACAAAAAATCTCATTATAATATTCCTCTTCATTTTGGATTTCACCCGCCATAAGCCTAAACTCAGACTCACAATACGGGCATTCAAACTGCACATAACCTTCTGAATCACCTTCAATGCTAAATTCAAAATCCATCTGGTTTCCTCCTTAACTTAGTTGAATATTGCGTATAACCCCCTTATTCACGAAAATCTTCACCATACATTCAAATTAGAATTTTTTGCGAACTGATCCTCCAACACTGCCAATGACCATTTGAAGCTATATGATACACACCAATTTAAGGCTTTTATGCTTCACCACGGACATCCTCCTGACTCTAAAATAGATTTAGCGGCGTTACACAATCTTGAAGGGGATTCTACATATTCAAGAAAACAATTTATTGATATCCAGTTGTAAACAATAAGATGAAACTACTCATTAGTTACCAATTAGCATCATAGCTCTATAAAACTTTTTCTCATTAACTCTGACTCTCTATATCCTTCAACGTCTTACCGTCTTCCATTTTCCACATGGTTAAGCTATTCGCACTGCCGCATACCACAAAGCTTGCAGCAGTGGATGGGCTACTAAAGATAGTATCTTCAAGAAGAACATAATCACTATTAATTCTTTCAGAAAATTTCTCTCTCAATCGACTGATCGCATCCCGGACAGCTTTTGGGGTACATAAGCTTTAATAATCACCCAGGCGCTGGAATCAGAGCTTATTTAAAAAATCATCATCAATACCACACTAAAACTTATTAAGCTACTCAATTTCGGTTATTTCTACAGCTGTTCCACTAACAATGATTCCCAGCAATTCGCCACCGAACATTGTGTAATCTAAATCAACTCCCACTATTGCATTAGCTCCCCTTTCAGCAGCTTGCATCATAATTTCTTCCATAACTATTTTTTTTGCACTTTTGAGCTTTCCCCTTAAAGCAGCTGATTCTGTACCAGCTAAGTTAGCCACTGTTGCGGATAGTCCGCGAAAAATCCCCATTCCCAGAACAGTTTCTGCACTAATAAAGCCCAGGTATTCGTTGATCTTATACCCCTCAAAGTGATATCCAGAAGTGACTATCATGTTTTGTAAAAGATCTCTTATAGTTTCCCGTTCACTTCTATATTCAGAATTCTTGAGACCACTTTTTTGATCAATATGTGAAATATCAAAATCTGGTGCATTCTGGATGTTCATCATTTGAGTGTGAGAATATTTTGCTTCCTTTTGATTCGGATAGTTTTTTACGATATCTTCGTATATCCCATAGGCGGCAATAAGATCACCCTTGGTGTAATGAAGTTCATACGCTCTTTCATAAAGTTTCTGCGAGTCTTCCAAAATAATCCCTCCCTTACAACTCTATCTTGTTCCAGTTGAATAAACGCTGACCATATAGGCCTAAACTTGATCTCGATACTGCCGTTCCAGTAAATGATCCGAGACACCACTTATTATACTTTCCCTCCTACCCCTTTAAACTTATCTACAAAGGCAGCGATTTTCTGGAAAACACTCTGCTTCTTTGTTAGAAATTGAGGATTGAGCGGGCTCATTTTAGGAAGAATTGAATTTAACTCCGTTCCATTCTCAGTTGCATATTCTCTTTTCAATGAACTCATAATGTATCTTTTAGCAGCATCTTCATTCAGTTTTTCTGAATTGATTAATGCTTCTGCTTCCCGTCTTTGTTCAGCTTGAGCAAAGTTGAAGAAAGCGTCTATAATACTGGCCTTATCTTGATAGATGTCTAAGTCTGTTTCATTGATAAATTCTACCACTAAGCTTTCTTTTGCACGGTTCCCCACACTGGAACGAATGACACGTCTAACATCTTCCACCAGCGCATCCTTATCCTTTACTTTTTTGTTCTTCTCAAAAATAAGTTCAAGAATATAGTCCAGGTTGATTTCCTGGGATTTCAGAAGGTCTACTTCAAATACAACATCATCCCAATCGATGGAGTCACCATCTTCTTCTTTCCCTTCTTTTTCACGTCGAAGCCAGTCACGGATATCATTATAGGATGAACGGTAATCCTGAATAGCTCTTTCTTCCGGTACTTGGATCTCTTTCATGGTTGCTATTTCTTCATCACTTAGGTGGTATGTTGATTTGAAATTCTCCAGTGCATCCGGATCAGTTGTGTCTACATGCTGCAAAGCTTTCAACCCTGTAAATTCATCATAATTCTGCAGGATGTTTTCAATTCGCAAATACTCCCCAAAGAGTTTTGAAAACTCTTTTTTATCCTTTTCAGTAGCAATATCTTCAACATTTGGGAAACGCTCTTTCAATTCTTTTACTACTTCCACATATCCACGGCGAGCTTCACCGGTTGCGACATCAGTGAACCCTTCCATATACTCTCGATAGCTTTTTTCAAGTACGACATTCTTCGTATTCTTATCCCCAAATAGAGTAATGGCATCAATAGTGGGTTGTTCCAAGTCCCTAAATGTAACGATATTCCCAAAAGTTTTGGTAGAGTCATAAATACGGTTTGTTCTGGAAAAAGCCTGTATTAAACCATGAAACCGAAGGTTTTTATCAACAAACAACGTATTAAGAGCAGGCGCGTCAAATCCTGTTAAAAACATACCTACAACGATTAATAGATCAATTTCTTTGTTTTTTACTCGTTTAGCAAGATCACGATAATAGTTTTGGAATTCAGCACTTTCGACTGAATAAGTAGTTTTGAACATAGCATTATAATCTTTAATGGCCAAACTAAGGAACTCTTTGGCGCTGCTATCCATTGCCGAGGGTTCAAAGGTTTCGTCCAGTATTTCCCCGATAGCGCTTTGTTCTTCATTAGAGGCAAAAGAAAAAATCGTAGCAATCTTAAGCGGTCGTTCCATTCCCTTTTGCAACGTATTTAATGATTCATAAAAAAGTTTCGCTGCATCAACGCTACTCACTGCAAACATAGCATTAAATCCTTTTCCGGCAGCGTTTAGCCGGTGAGTCTTTACTCTGAAGTTATCAAGAATATATTGAGATATTTCTTTGATCCGTTCAGGATGTAGTAAAGCTTCTTTGTTCTCAGCAGCCGAAAGCTTTTTCTCGTCCTGTTCTGTTTCAATCATTTTGAACTTGGGGCGAACGTCATTATAATCCACTTTGAATTTTAAGACTTTTTCATCCCGAATGGCATCAGTAATGACGTAGGAGTGCAGTTCCCGACCAAAGACAGTAGCCGTCGTTTCAGAACCTAAAGCGTTCTCCGGAAAAATAGGGGTACCGGTAAACCCGAACTGATAGATCTTCTTGAACTTTTTCTTGATATTTTTTTGCGCTTCTCCAAACTGGGAACGGTGCGCTTCATCAAAAATGAATACAACCTGTTTGCAATATACGTCTAAATCAGCTTCTCCTTTTATCAGGTTGTTCAGTTTTTGTATGGTGGTGACAATGATTTTATTATCATCTTTTTCGATGTTGCGTTTTAAGCCTGCGGTGCTATCCGAACCGTTCACGCTATCCGGTGAAAAACGCTGGTATTCTTTCATTGTCTGATAATCTAAATCTTTCCTGTCTACAACAAAAAACACCTTATCAATAAAGTCCAGTTCCGTGGCTAATCGAGCTGCTTTAAAGCTGGTAAGGGTTTTTCCTGAACCGGTTGTATGCCAGATAAACCCGCCACTTTCAGCACTCTTCCATTTCTTAGCCTGGTAGGCACTCTTTATTTTCCATAAGATTCTTTCGGTAGCGGCAATTTGATACGGTCGCATAATCAGCAAGTTATCATCCACATCAAAAACAGAATACTTAAGCAGGATATTCAGCAGCGTGTTTTTCTGAAAAAAAGTGGCCGTAAAATCTTTCAAATCTTTGATCAGGGTGTTATCGGACTTTGCCCAGTTCATTGTAAAATCATAGCTGTTCTTATCACGTTTCGTTGTATTCGCAAAGTACCGGCTATCAGTGCCATTGGAAATGACAAAGATCTGTAAATACTTAAATAAAGAGTTGTCTGAGTTAAAACTCTCCTTGCTGTATCGATGAACCTGATTAAAGGCCTCTCGAATGGCAATGCCACGCTTTTTCAGCTCTACTTGCACCAAGGGTAAGCCATTGACCAGAATCGTCACATCGTACCGATTAGCATGTGTCCCCTTCTGTTCAAATTGAGAAATCACCTGTAATTTGTTTCTGGCAATATTCTTTTTATCTACCAGATAAATGTTTTGAATGCGTCCGTTATCAAAGACAAAATCATAAATATAATCATTATGGATTTTGCGGGTCTTCTCAATATGGTTGTCGCTGGGCTTATCTAAAAACTGCTCACAAAACCTGGCCCACTCAGCATCTGTGAATTGAACTTTGTTAAGGTCTTGAAGTAGCACCCTAATATTGGCAAACATTTTCTCAGGAGTATTCAGACCTGGCAAAAACTCATATCCCTGATTAACTAAATCCTGTATCAGCTCCCTTTCCAAGTCTGCTTCCGTTTGGTAGCTGGCTCCTTTTTGGTCTATCTTGGTGTACTTATCTAAGACGATAAAGTTGTTAGATTCAGCGATGGGTTTGAAGTTGCTCATTCTTTTCCCCCTTAAATATTTATTTTAGGTTACTTGAATCGGTACGCTTCTTGAATGTTATTCATTAAGTACTTTAATACACGTTTATCATCATCTGTCAGTTCAATCGACTCGTCTCCTGAATGCTTTGAATGACTAGATATATTAATAATTCTTGTCTCATAAGGATTAATACTCCCATTTCCACTTTTAGGCAGAAGTTCTCCCCAGTTGTCGTAACCCAAAAAAGTTGATGTCTTTTCCAAAATATTTCTAAAAAAATTAAAATGATATTTTTTAAGCTGACCTGTTTCAATCGCCTTTTCAATTTCAGCCTTTACGAAAAGATGATAAGAAAAAGGAGAATCATTGCTTTGAGGAATTAATCGATATTCATTGTTTTCATGTTTTTTGAGAAAAAATTTATTAAATGTACTCTTCTTAAACTCATTATGCAGCACATTATAAAAAAGTGGATTATGTGTGGCTATGATAAATTTTAGATCGGATTCGCTGGATTTAACTAATTGTGCCAAATTTACTGCTACCTCAATCAAGTGGTTGTCATCTAATGAACTAACAGGGTCATCTATAAAAACATATTCCAGCTGGTCAAACTGATTTGTTTCCCTATCTGTTGGTTCTGGTGTTTTCAATATATCAATAACTTGTTCAAGCAGAGAATAAAAAATACACCAAACAAAGTTGCTTTCCTCTCCCTTTGAGATTTTTATATTATGTGAGTGTTCATCATTGCCACGCTCATACGAGAAGGTTACTTCTGTAAAAGCTGGGATTGTAGTCTTTTTTCCATCCTTATTTTGAATAGTATATTCTTCATTGAAATGCGGCGTTAGTTTTTCATCGGTATAATGTTGAAAATTAGATATAATATTTCCGTCTTGCCCTTGCTCCTCAAAAATCCATCTTGTAAATGAGTTGGGATGGATTTTAAGTTTTGGTTCAGCATCAAACTCTAAATCGTTGTCCCAATAAAATAAATCTTCTGTAAAGGCATTGTAATAAAGAATTTTTCTACTAACTATCTCTGATTCCTCTAAATCTATCTCTTTATCAATTTTGGCGTTAATTAACAATTTGAACTCCCGGGAAAGCCTAGTTTTACCAGTCCCATTAAAAGCATAAATCAGTTGTGCTTTTTTATTATTGTCTTTTAATTGTTGTGCGATTTCAGTTAATGAAGCACCCATATTATCTATCTACCTCCTTGTTGGGAAAGCTAAGAAGCAAGTCGCGGTAATACTCATATTGTTTTTGGCGAAGCTCTATTTCACGGGGTAGACCTTCTGAGATTGAAGTAGTTAATGTGTCGAATTTGTCTAAACTAGAAACGATGCGCTCTTGTTTTTCTAGGGGTGGGATGGGTATATGATAGCTTTTTATAATACCTGAGTTCAAGTCAGAACGCGCCCCTTGCCCAAGATACTTTAATTGTTCATATTGACTACTTACCCAGTGGAAAACATATCGATAGTTTGCTTGTTCTGGATCTATTTCTAAACAACAACAATGTTGATTTGTAGTCAAGGGTATTTTATTGATAGCTGATCTTCCCGCTGTCGCTCCAGAAATTGCTACAATAACACAGTTTTTAGGTATCCATTTTGCGGATGAATTTTTTAACGCAGCGGGAGTGATGCGCATTTCTGTATCATAAATCTCTGCAAAACGAACTTCCTGTGTTCGAAGCCAAGGAATATCACCACCATAATATTCAGGGTTATTTGCTTTAGGTGTACCTCCAGAATAACTTTTATTCGAAACCTCCCCCAACGTCTTCCACTCAACCTCACCATCTTCAAAGCTCAGCAATTTATCACGGTAATAAGTATATTGCTTTTTACGAGCTGTAAGCTCTGCTGTAAGCTCTGCTGTAAGCTCTGTGAAGGTGTCTAAAATGCGGACGATTTCTTCTTGTACTTTAAGGGGTGGAATTGGGATTAGTTTATAAGAATAATTACTAATCCATTGGCGTTTATGGTCTCCTTCAATTAACCCATTGGGCAATGTATTTAACCAATAATAAATATACTTTAATAAAGCTACAGATTCACTCTTCGAGGTTATCATCTTCATAGCTGATGACTTAGCTTTAAAATCAAAATCGACCCATTTGTTTGCTGTTGTGAAATCATCAAAAATAATAACAGGATTCTTCGATGCTTTATAAATACCATCAGTCTCATCTGTATATCCAAGTATGAAAGTTTTACCTGCTGTTAATACTGGTGTATCAAAGTTATCACTATATTTTTTCGATTTTACTAAATATCTTGTTGGTTGTTCATAATCAGCCACTTCTCCTAATAATTTCCATTCAACCTCAATTCCATCAAGCAATTTCTCCAAAAAGCTCGGCTTCATCATGACTCAATCACCTCAATAATCTCATCAATCTCCTCTCGAAGCTGATCTATTTTTGCTACAGTAGATTTTATTTCTTCATTCAGCTCATTTATATCAATGACTTCTCTGGTGTCTTTCGCTTCCACGTAGGAACTCACAGAAAGATTATAATCATTCTGAGCGATTACTTCATAATCAACCAATTTTGTAACGTGAGGGATATCTTCTTTGCTGTCAAACATTTGCATGATTTGCTCTATATGTTTATCCGTCAGTACATTGTTATTCGTCCCTTTTTTATAAAAATCTTCTCCACTGGCATCAATAAACTGGGTTTTATTGTCGTTCTTATGCTTAGAGAGAACCAAGATATTAACAGCGATTGTAGTCCCGAAAAAAAGGTTAGGCGCTAGCGAAATAACTGTTTCTACATAGTTGTTATCAATCAGATATTTTCTGATCTTCTGTTCCGCACCACCACGATAAAAAATCCCAGGAAAACAAATGATCGCAGCACGGCCTTTGCTCGATAAGTAACTAAGGGAATGAAGGACAAAGGCAAAATCAGCTTTCGATTTTGGCGCCAATACGCCTGCAGGGGCAAACCGTTCATCATTAATGAGGGTTGGATCATCACTGCCGATCCATTTGACGGAATAAGGTGGATTGGACACAATGGCATCAAAAGGTTTTTCATCTCCAAAGTGTGGGTTTAGAAGCGTATTTCCCAGAGCAATGTGAAACTTATCGTAGTTGACATTATGCAAAAACATATTCATACGAGCCAAATTGTACGTCGTGTGATTAATTTCTTGTCCATAAAAGCCATCTTCAATGATATTCGCATCAAACTGTTTTTTTGTTTTTAATAAAAGCGAGCCCGATCCAGCAGCAGGGTCGTAAACTTTGTTGATTGATGTTTGTTTATGTATTGCCAGTTGAGCGATCAGTTGGGATACGCACTGAGGGGTGAAAAACTCGCCTCCGGATTTTCCTGCATTAGCAGCGTAATTAGAAATTAAATACTCATAGGCATCGCCAAAAATATCGATATGATTATTTTCAAATTCGCCAAAGTGAATGCCTGCAACGCCTTTAATAACGGCAGCTAAACGAGTATTTTTATCTTTTACCGTATTTCCTAATCGGTTGCTTGTCGTGTCAAAGTCAGCGAATAAGCCTTTAATATCCTTTTCAGATGGATAACCATTGGCCGAACTTTCAATAGCTGAAAATATAGCTGCTAAATCTGTATTCAGGCTTTCATTTGTGTTGGCAGTTTTAGCAATGTTTTCGAACAGCTGGCTTGGATAGATGAAATATCCTTTTGTTTTTATAGCATCATCTTTAATTTCATCGGTTATGATATCATCCGGCAGTTCTGCATAATTTATGCTCTCATCCCCGCCTTCAATATAGCTGGAAAAGTTCTCACTAATATAGCGGTAAAAAAGCGTTCCTAATACATACTGTTTAAAGTCCCAACCGTCTACTGAGCCACGAACATCGTTAGCTATTTTCCAGATTTGAGATTGTAATGCTGCTCGTTGTGATGCGCTTGTCATTTTTATGCCTCCAGTTATTGAGTGGTAGTGTAAACTTAAACACTACTTTTTAGATTTACTTGCTTTATATTGCAAAGGTTTCAAAGTTTTTTTGTAATAAAAAACAATGACCCCCCATTTCTTGATATAATTGAAGTTCCTCAACAACAATTTCAATAAAGAAAGGTTGGTCATTGTGAACTCCATTATAACTCATTTACTTGTCTATATTCAATATCTTGAAAAAGAACTTTCTACTCTGCTACTCTTTATTTCGAAAAATATTCCACTCAGGCAGTGGCAGTTTGAGGATTCGAACTCTCCTAAGTACCACAAACTCAAGATTGATAAACTTCCACGGATCCTCAAATTTGAACAACAGGATTACCGT